>CAZKPE010000096.1:0-14469 GCA_964554545.1 uncultured Lewinella sp. | reverse complement strand
ACGTCGGTGAGCTGGCCTTCCCGCGGGGTGCCGTAGACGAATCCGTAGGTACGTAGTTCCGGGAAATCGGTGGCGGTCACGTCTTGGAATGTACCGACGCGAACGTTGAATACGGCCTGAGCCGTCAGGCTGCTGGCGACCAGGGCCAGGGGGAGAAAGAGGAAGCGAAACATGGGCCGGGCGGGATTGATCGATTGGGGCCGGGAAAGGTACGCACTTGGTAGCAGCTGGCTAAATCCTCCCGGCCGTAACGCAACTTTCTGCCGGCCAGTTCGTATTTTTACCGCGATCCCCAGCCAATGGCCCAGGTGACTAAGCCGGGGGCAAAATTGCGTATGAGCAGAAAGAGCAACGAGCAGCGCGAACGGGCGCTGCAGGCCCTGGTTACCCGCTACGAGCGGGTGGTCCGGGAAGGAAAGGAGATATTTCTGGGGGAAGAGGAATTCGAGGAATTACTCGCCCACTACTTCGGTCACCACGACTACGATACGACCCTTGAGGTAGCCGACCTGGCGATCAGTCAGCACCACTACACCCCGGATTTTTACAAATGGAAAGCCCTGATCCACAAGATCAATCTGGAAGAAGACGAGGCGCTCTCCACCCTGGAACAATTACACATCTACGCCCCCAATGACGAGGAGGTGATGATGCTGCGACTGGAGGTATTCGTGCACTTCGAGCACCGGGAGGAGGCGCGTGCCGCCCTGGATCAACTCTACAATACTGTGGATGAGGAGGGTAAATTGAGCCTCCTTGCCTTCTTCGACGGCCTGCTTTGTATGCAGGAGAACCGCTTCCGGGAAAGTTTCACCGCCCTGGCCGAGGCGATCCGCCTGGACCCCTACCAGGAACCGGCCTACGATGAACTCCTGAACGCCCCCGAGCTCTCGGCCTTCCGGCGCGAGATCGGGGAGTTCCTGCAGCAGCAGACCGACCGCGACCCCTTCAACGACCTGACCTGGTTCTACCTCGGAATGTGGTACGACGACGGAGGCGACGACCTCGCCGCCCTGGATGCCTTCGCCAATGCCCGCAGCCTGAATGCCGAGCGGGGCAGCTACGATCTGGAGTACGCCGACAAGCTCTTCGACCTGGAAATGTACGAGCCCTGCCTGCGGGCTTACACCGCCTACTTTGCCTCGGACGAAGGAGAGGAAAGCTACGAAACTGCCATGCGGATCGGGCGTAGCCACCAGATGCTCGAACAGATCGACGCGGCCCGTAAGGCCTACTTCCGGGCCCTGGAACTGGACCCGGGGATGTACGACATCTATCAGTATATCGCCGAGTGCGCCGTCGCCCAGGAGAAATGGGGAGTGGCGGCTTACAACTACGGCCGCGCCGTCGAACTACCGAATCACACTCCGGATTGCTGGCTCGGCCTCGCTCTCTGCAGTTCGGCCACCAACGCGCCGCTGGAGGCTGAGCGGGCTTTTCTGAAGGCCATCGATCTAGACGAGCAGTACAGTGACGCCTACGTCAGCTACGCTCTTTTCCTCATCGAGAATGGGCGGGAGCGGGATGCCCTCAGTTTGCTCGACGAAGCGATCGAACGGTATCAGGACGGTCCCCTCGCATACGGGCGTGCTGCCATGCTGCTGCTCAGCCACCGACGCAAGGCGGCCCTTGCTGCCCTGCACGAAGCCCTGGCCTCGTTCTACGACGAGCGGGATGTGCTGTTCGGCTGGCACCCCGAATTGCGCGACGACCCGGAGGTACTTGCCCTACTGCAGTTTCATCAATAGCAGGTAGATGGCCGCCCCCAGGGCGACGGCAACGTTCATCGAGGTATTCCTGCCGTGCATGGGCAGGTAAACGGAGCGTTCGCATTGTGACAGCAGCTCCGGAGCCACGCCGGTTGCCTCCGCCCCGACGACCAATAGCAGCGGAGTCTCAATTGGGGTATTGAGGAGGTTCTCACTCCGGTCAGTGATTTCGAGGGCCACGACCCGGGTTCCGGCGGCCACCTCTTTCCTGAGGAAAGCAGCCGCATCGGAGACGTAGCGAAAGGGAACCACCGTCTCCGTGGCGCGAGCGGTCCGGCTAAGTTTACGATTGGGGGGCCGTGGCGTGGTTCCCGCCAGAATGATCTCCTCCAGACCAGCCGCATCCGCCAGTCGAAAGATAGAGCCCACGTTGCGGGGATCGGACCAGTCCGCACACAGGATGCGGATCGGGTAAGTGCGGGGGACATTCGTCGATTCCTCGTGCGTAAGCTGACGGATAGCGGGAGTATTTATCGGATCTCGACCAGCTCCACCTCGAAAATGAGGTCCGTGTTTCCACAGATCGTGGCCACCGGATTACCGGCGTACCCGAGGTTCGCGGGAACGAAGAGTTGTATCCGCCCGCCCTCGCCGATGAATTGAAGTCCGCTCTGCCAGCCCAGAATCAGGTCCTCCATCAGTAATGCGCGGGGGCTGCCCGTCGTTTGGTCGAAGGTGTCGCGATCGGTGGTGTAGCCGACGAATTCCACGCTGACCGTATCGGAAAGCGTGGGGAGAAGCGTATCCCCCGTCTCCTGAATGATGTAGCGCAGGCCGCTATCGGTTTCGTCTACCGTCAATTCGTTTTGAGCTATGTAATCCGTCAGGCTGATGCTGCTGTCCAGGCAATCATCCTCGCTGTTGCAGGATAGCAAGAGTAACGAAAGCAACGCAACGAGCGACGATCGGAAGGCGGTGGGCATGGTGGCAGACTTCGGGTAGTGAGATAAACGACGGAGGGGAGGGATGTTCGGAAAATCAAATTGAGAAAAATATTCACGGTTTTGAACACATCGAAATAAACGGGAGTTACACCTGCAAGAATCGCAAGTGAATAAATAAGGTGAGTGTATGTAAGCGGTCCGTCGGTTTTCCGGCGGGCCTTTTTTTGTGGGTATCTTGCTGCGATGTCAGATATTTTCCGCGTTATTATCTGTTCGTACTGCCTGCTCCTGATTAGCTGCACCGACGATCCGGCTACATCCGCCGACCTTTCGCCCTCGAATGTGAATACACCGCCGCCATACCAGGAAGAGCACTATCAGGATACCACCCTCTCCGAAAGGGTGCTATACGACAAGGTCCTGGGTAGTCTCGTCGGCTCCGCCATCG
The DNA here is from genome assembly GCA_964554545.1 of uncultured Lewinella sp. Lineage (GTDB taxonomy): Bacteria > Bacteroidota > Bacteroidia > Chitinophagales > Saprospiraceae > Neolewinella. The sequence continues at coordinate 11,368 of CAZKPE010000096.1, read as the reverse complement.
GGGACGCGATGGGTGCACCGACCGAGATGTGGTCGCGGGGGGATATTTCCGACGAGTACGGTCATGTGAACCGCCTCGATCTGGTATTGCGTGAGCCCAGTCCCGAAGGGCCCTGGAATTACAACCTCCCCCCCGGTGCCGGTACCGACGATACGCGCTGGAAGGAATTAACCGTTCGCTACCTACTGGCCGAGCACGACGAAAGCCGGGGCGGCCCCCTGCAACCGAGTGCGCGTCGGTTTGCCGACTTTATCAGTGACAGCTACCGCGGGAGCGTCGAGGATTTACGGGCCACCACCGGCATGGAACCCGAACCCCTGGAAGATGCCATGCGCCGCCTGACCTGGCTACAGGAATGGGCGCGGGTAACGCGGGCCTACGCCGCCGATGATCTGGATGGCTACCGGAATGCGCTGAGCCGCTTTTACGGAGGGGAGATGTCCTGCGCCGGTATGCTCTACGCCCCCGCGCTCGGTGCCGCTTACCCGGGCCGACCGGAGCGGGCTTATGCGGCGGCCTACGACCTGGCCCTCTTCGATCAGGGCTACGCCCGCGACATTACCGGGCTCACGGCAGCCTTCACCGCGGCGGCCTTCGATCCCGCCGCCGATTCCCTGCTGTTCCGCAGGGTGATGCAGGAGACGGACCCGGCCGGTTTTTTCCGCTCCCGCCTGCTCGGTCGGGTGGCGTACCAGCAGTACCGGCAGGCCCGCGGCATCGTCCGGGAAGCCAACCGGCTATCGGTCGAGGACGTCCGGAACATGAAGCTGCGGTTGCCGCCGGGGTACCCCTACGATAGCCTCACCTACGGTCGTACCACCCGCACCTACCAGCTCCTGGCCGAGGCCCGACAGGACGTTCCCTTCCACGCCGGCGAGGTCCACCTGATCAACCTGACGGCCATGCTGTTCGCTGACTACCAATTCGGCCCCGCCATGGAATTCATCGTGAACTACGGGCGGGACAACGATACCGTGGCTGCCGTTACCGGAGCGATCCTGGGGGCACTACACGGCTTCAACGCCCTGCCGGAAGCGAACCGGGAGATGGTACTGCGGGTGAACCGCGAGGTGCTCGACATCGACCTGGAAGCCCGCGCCCGCGCCCTTACAGAGGCCATTCTGTCCCGGCGACCACCGGTGAGCTAGCGGCGGCTGTAGTTCGGCGCTTCCTTGGTGATGGTGATGTTATGGGGGTGGCTCTCCGTGATCCCGGCCCCGGTGATGCGCACGAACTCCGCCTGCTGCAACGCCCGGATGTTGGCCGCGCCGCAGTAACCCATTCCGGCGCGCAGGCCACCCAGGTACTGATTGACGACCTCGGCCAGACTACCCTTGTAGGGGATGCGGCCCTCGATCCCTTCCGGCACCAGTTTTTTCACGTCGTCCTCCACGTCCTGAAAGTAGCGGTCCTTACTCCCCTTGTCCATCGCTCCGAGTGAGCCCATACCGCGGTACACCTTGAATTTCCGCCCGTCGTACAGAATGGTTTCTCCGGGGCTTTCGTCGACGCCCGCGAAGAGGCTGCCGGCCATGATCGTACTGGCCCCGGCGGCCAGCGCCTTGACGATGTCGCCCGAGTAGCGGATGCCCCCGTCGCCGATCACCGGTACGTCGGTCCCCTTTAGGGCCTCGGCGGCGTTCGCGATCGCGCTCAGTTGGGGTACGCCGACGCCCGCTACGATCCGGGTGGTACAGATGGAGCCGGGGCCTACGCCGACCTTCACTCCGTCGGCGCCGGCATCGGCCAGGGCCTTTGCCGCCGCCCCGGTAGCGACGTTGCCGCCGATGACCTGAAGGTCGGGGAAGCGGTCTTTCGTGCGCCGTACGGCATCGAGAACGCCCTGGCTGTGCCCGTGGGCGGTATCGATGGTGATGACGTCCACGTTCACGTCGACCAGGGCCTGCACCCGCTCCAGCATGTCGGAGGTCACCCCGATGGCCCCCCCGACGACCAGGCGGCCGTAGCTGTCTTTGCAGGCACTGGGATAATCCTGCACTTTAAGAATGTCTTTGTAGGTGATGAGGCCGACGAGGATATTCTCGTTGTCGACCACGGGAAGCTTCTCGATCTTGTACCGCTGCAGGATCTGCTTGGCCTGTTCCAGGGTAGTACCCACCGGGGCGGTGATGAGGTTCTCGGTGGTCATCCGGTCGCTGATGGGGCGGTCGGTGGCGGTCTCGAAGCGCAGGTCGCGGTTGGTGAGGATGCCGACCAGCTCGCGCTGGTCATTCACCACCGGGATACCCCCGATACGGTGGCGGGACATGAGCGCCTTGGCATCGGCGATCGTGGCGTCGAGTTGGAGGGTGACGGGGTCGACGATCATGCCGCTCTCCGACCGCTTGACCATACGGACCTGCTCGGCTTGCTCGGCGATGCTCATGTTCTTGTGCACGATGCCGATCCCTCCCTGGCGGGCGATGGCGATGGCGAGCCGGCCGTCGGTGACGGTGTCCATCGCCGCCGAGACGATCGGAGCGTTGAGGCGCAGGCCGCGGGTGAGTTGACTGGAGAGATCCACTTCGCGGGGCAGGACTTCCGAATAGGCCGGAAGCAGGAGGACGTCATCAAAGGTGAGGCCCTGGGTAGCGAATCGATCGGGGTAGCTTTTGTTCTCTTCCATGCGCAAAGGTATGAAAAAGGAAACGGCGCGAAGCTACAACTCCGCGATGGCTAAGGTAGCGATACTGAGCCGCACGTCGGGGTGGGTATCGATCAGCACCTGCCCGCAAAAATCCAGGGTGGCGCCCGTGGTCAGCACGTCGTCCACCAGTAGCAGGTGCTTGCCCGCGTACTCTCCCCGCCCGGCGGCGAAGGAAGCCCGTACGTTCTCCAGCCGCTCCAGTTTACCGCGCTTAGTCTGGGAACCGGCGAAGGCCGTCCTCCGCAGAGCCCGCGCCAGCACGGGGCGACCGAGGGCCCGACCGAGCCCCTCCGCGATGGCTTCCGCCTGGTTGTAGCCCCGCTCGTGCCGCCGCCGGTCGTGAATGGGAACGGGTACGATACCGTCGAGGTCGGCGAGGGTATCTACCTCCCGGATGCGTTTTCCGAAGCGCTCACCGAGCAGCACTCCGATGTCGCGACGGTGGTGGTATTTGAGGGCGTGGATGAGCCGCTGACAGGCCGTTCCCTCCCGGAACACGTAGGCGGCCGCCCCGAAGACCAGCGGCAGCCGCCCCGCCAGCCGGTCCGTGACGGCATTCTCCGGGTAGTGGTGGTGATCGGTGGGCGGCATCTCCAGTCCGCAGGGCACGCAGAGCAGGGCGGCGTGGTCGTTCAGGGCCGTGCGACAATTCAGACACACGGGCGGAAAGAAGAGGTGGCCGATCCCCCGCACTGCCTCCCCGATCCCCATCTCAGTCGACGTAGATGAAGCTGCGCAGGAAGCGGAAGGCGACCGAGAGTTCGATAGTCACGTTCCGGATGGCCTGCTCGCCGATGGAGGTATTGCCGCCCCCAATGGGGTTGATGACGTTGTCGATCGCCCCCTGATTGTACTGAAAGCCGAGGTCGGGCTGTACGCTGAGCTCCACCATGGCCCCTATCTTTTCCGATAGCAGAAGGTACGCCCCCCCGCCCGCGGTGACTCCGTAGGTTATACGGTTGATAAACTCATAGGAGTCAATGGGGTAGTTGTTCCGAAAGGCAATTCCCTGGGTCGCGCTGAGCTGATCGTATTCCCCCAGATTGGTCGATACCGTATACTCCCCCCGGATGCCGATGAGGTAGTACAGGTCGGCCAGCGGGGTGTAGGCGATCACCTGCTTGCCGCCGATACCCAGGGAGATATTGTTGAATACGAAGGCATCGGCCGGCAGCCGTACCTGGTTGCCCTGAAAGGTGATGGCCCGCCGCCGGCTGATGCGGCTGCCCCGCTGGTGGTACCCCAGCTGCCCCCAGAAACTGAAGGTGCCCTCCGTGGGAATGCTCTCCAGGAAACCCGCCACATGATAACCTGGCCGCAGTTCGGTCTCGATGCTGGCCCAATCTTGGCTCCCCAGGCTCAATCCCCCCTTGATGCCGAAGAAGTAGCCCCCCCAGTCGGTCCCGTGCTCTCCCTCCTGCTCGATGAGCTGCCCGCTGAGCAGAGCAGGCAGTAGTAGCAGCGTACAGATACCGGTGAGTAGCCGCCCCACCTAGCGGATACGCAGTTGCTGCCCCACCGATATGGTGTTGCCGGTCAGGGAGTTCAGTCGCTTGATATCGGCTACGCTGACCCCGTAGCGCCGGCTGAGGGCGTAGAGCGTCTCTCCACCCCTGACGGTATGGTACACGGCCTCCGTTACCGGGGGGGTGGTCGGTGGAATAGGGGTGGCGGGTTCCACGACCGGGATTTCGGGCTCGGCGATCGGCCGGGGGTCGGGCTCCGGCATCGGGGTATTCGGGGAAACGGGGTCGCCCATGTCCAGGAAACCCTCTTCGTCTTCCGTGGCCGGGTCGTCCGGGGGCGGGGGTGGCAGGGTGGGGGGGCGCGAACTGCCGGGCTCCTCCAGGCGGGGGGCGGTCCTGACCCGGCCGCCACGTAGTTTGATCTGTTCGCCCGTGGCGGGGTCGGCCCGTTCGCCGATCCGGTTGCGGCGGGCCAGTATCTTCAGCCGTACGCCGTAGCGCTGGGCGATATCGTAAAGGTCTTCCCCCGCCTGTACGATGTGGTAGCGGTCGCCGCCGCGGTAGGCCCGTCGCTTGCGCTGCAGGTAGATGCGCTCGCTGCCCTCCACGAGCTGACGTTCGCTGGTCAGCCCTTCGTTGTAGTCCAGCAACCGGCGTACGCTCAGGTCGACCTGCCGGGCTACTTCCTGTACGGTGATCGGGGCCTCGCTGACGAAGTAGTTGACGTCGTTCGTGTTCAGGATACCGGTGATGGCCTCCTCGATGGGGATGTCGATATTGATCGGGTCCGTCTCGCCGGGTACGTCGTACTGGTAGAGGCGGTGGCGCTCGATCAGACCGATCAGCAGCTCGGGGTAGCGGGGGTTAGTGGCGTAGCCCGACTTGCGCAAGCCCCGTGCCCAGGCCTTGTAGTCGGTGGGGTCGAGGCGGAAGAGGAAGCCGTAGCGGAAGCTCTTGCGGGGGTCGCGCAGAAATTCGGAGTGGGCCACGAAACTGGCATCGGCGTTGCGGTACTGCCGGAAACAGGACTTGATCAGCCGCCCCCGGTCGTCGTAGTCGTCGTCCTCCCGGTACACCTTGCCGCCGTTCCAGTTGCTGCCGCACTTGATGCCGAAGTGGTTCTTTGCCGTGCGGGCCAGGTAGCTCTTGCCGGAGTTACTCTCCAGGATGCCCTGCGCCAGTTTGATGCTGGCCGGCACCCCGGAGCGCTCCATCTCCTGCATGGCGATCTTCTTGTACCGCTTGATGTAGTTCTCCTGGTCGTTGATGTCGACCAGTGACCAGCTACCTACGGCGGGGTAGGCGGCGCTCAGCAGTAGGGCGGGTAGCAGCAGAAAAAGGCAAAACGATACTCTCATGCAGACAGGACTTGGGGCACTAACGGCTAAATTCCGAAGCAACGGGTAATGCTACCGCATATTTTATGAATTTTTTGTGAATCAGGCGTACTCCAGGAAGCGCTCGTCCTGCAAATAGGGGATGCGCTCCATCCGCCGTACCTCCAGGGAGGGGAAGTCGAACTCCCGACTCACCACCCCTTGTAGCCGGTACACCCCCCGGCCCCGGAAGGGGTATTTGCGGAACACGTCGGGGAAGTGGACGCTGTCGAAGTAGTGGCCCGCCTCGTCGAGCCAGCAGCCGAAACTCATGCGTTGCCCCTTCACGGTCGGCACGATCTTGTCGCAGACGAAGTAGGCCAGTAACTCGGTCGATTTCCCGTTCGGAACGTCCCGCAGGGGGTGGGCGGGGGCGCAGGTGCGGGCGAATTCGGCAACGGAAGCCTTCGGAACCCGGGCGTATACCTCCCGACCCGGCCTCGCCCCGGTACGGAAACCACACTTTTTGGCACGCTCCGTCGTCAGCAGGAAGGGGGAGCAGAGGGAAAAACCCAGCAGCTCCCGTTCGTCGAAGGCCTGGTCGAGCTCCTCGGCCGTGAGGGGGTGGCCGGGGCGGTAGTTCGGCGCGTCGCCCGTCAGGCAGTAGCGGCCGGCCACGTGAGTGAAGAGGTCCAGTACCCCCGCCTGCCGCTGGAGCCAGGGACTGCAGATGGCGTCTTTTTCGTCCAGCAACTGCACCTTCGGCTGACCGGTGAAGCGGAAGGCCCCCACCCGGATGAGCCGTTCCAGGTGCCCGCTGCCAACCTCGACCCGCTGGCAGAAGTCGGTCAGGTCGCGGAACTCACCCCCCCGCTCCCGCTCCAGCAGGATTTGTTGTACGAGTTGCTGGGAGATCCCCTTGATGTGGATGAAGCCCAGCCAGAGATCGCGCCCCCGCAGATCGCTCAGGTAGATGCTGTGGTTGACGCAGGGGGCGTGCACCTCGGCCCCGAGCATCCGCGCCTCGTGAACGTAGAACTCCGTCCGGTAAAAGCCGCCGAAGTTGTTGATCACCCCGGTCATGAACTCCAGGGGATAATGGGCTTTCAGGTAGAGGCTTTGAAAACTCTCCACGGCAAAACTGGCCGAGTGTGCCTTGCAGAAGGAGTAGCCCGAAAAGCTCTCGACCTGCCGCCAGACCTCCTTCGCAATCTCCTCCGAATGACCCCGCACCTGCGCCCCCGCAAAAAACTTCTCCCGTAGTTTCTCCAGGGTGTCCCCGTTGTGCTTCTTCCCGCACATGATGCGCCGCAGTACGTCGCTTTCGTCCAGGTCCAGGCCCGCGAAGTGGTGGACGATCTTCATCACGTCCTCCTGGTAGACCATGATGCCGAAGGTTTCCCCCAGATGCTCCTCGAAGACGGGGGCGATGTACTCGAAGCTGTGGGGGAAGCGGTAGCGGCGGATGTACTCCTTCATCATCCCCGATTTGGCCACCCCCGGGCGGATGATACTGGAGGCCGCCACCAGATGGACATACTCATCGCAACCCAGCTTACTGAGCAGCCCCCGCATGGCCGGCGACTCGATGTAAAAACAGCCCAGGGCCTGGCCGGAACGCAGCATCCGTTTGACCGCTGGGTCGGCCTTGATGGGGTCCAGGTCGTCGATGTTGACGATCTCCCCCCGGTTGCGCCGCACGAGGTCGACCGCCGACTTGAGGTGGCCCAGTCCGCGCTGGCTAAGCACGTCGTATTTATGCAGGCCCATGTCTTCGGCGTGGTACATATCCACGTGGGCGATGGGGAAGCCCTTGCGCGTCATGCACTGGGCGGTGTGGTAGTAGATGGGCCGCTCGGTGATCAGCACCCCCCCGGCGTGGATGCTCAGGTGGTTGGGCAGCCCTACCAGACTGCGGGCGGCCTCGATGATGGCGGGCACCCGCTCGTCGGCCGCGGCCCGCCCCTGGGGGTCGTGCACGAGCAGGTCGACCTCGTCGGGGCGCATGCCGTAGGCCTTGGCCACCGCCCGTAGCGCGGCCCGCCCCTGGAAGGTGGAGTAGGTGGCCAGCAGGGCGGTGTAGTCGCGGCCGTAGCGCTTGAAGATGTAGTCGGTCACGTCGTCCCGCTCGTCCCAGCTGAAGTCGATGTCGAAGTCGGGCGGGCTGGCCCGGTAGGGGTTGATGAAGCGCTCGAAGTAGAGGTCGAGCTCGAGGGGGTCGATGTCGCTGATGCCGATGCAGTAGGCCACGATCGAGTTGGCCCCCGAGCCGCGGCCCACGTGGCGGTAACCGGCCATGCGGGCGTAGCGGATGATGTCGTAGGTGATGAGGAAGTAGGGGCAGAAATTTTGCTGGCGGATCACCTTCAGCTCCCGCTCGGTCCGCAGCCGCGCCCGCTGGAAACGGGGCCCCGGGGGGTAGCGGCGGCCTACGCCACCCAGGGCAAGCTTTTCGAGCAGCCGGAAGTCGCCTTCCTCGGAGCCGGTGAAGGTCTGGCGGTTGATCTGCAGGCCGGTTTCCAGCTCCACTTCGCAGGAATCCGCGATGCGCCGGGTGTTGTGGAGGATGGCGGGGTAGGCCTTATAGAGTTGCCGCAGGGTATCGGGGGGCAGGAGGCGGTCGCCCGGCTTGGCTACGTCGCGGGGCGTCAGCTCGGTCAGGGAAGTGTTCAGGTCGATGGCCCGCAGGATGCGGTGGGTGGCGTAGTCTTCGTCGGTGATGCCCACCACCGGGGACAGTACGACCAGTTTGTGCTGATAGTGGCTGAGCTCGTGCTGGAAAAGCCGGTTGACGTGTTCGGGGCGGATGCCGAGCAGCTCGTTGTCGCGGAAGTCGCCGATCGGCTTGCAGAGGCGGGGGTAGACGATCCAGACGTCGGACATCGGGGGCGGGACGGCGGGCAGGGGCTTATCGTCCAGGGAATGGGTGCTGAGGAAGCGGCAGAGGTTGTGCCAGCCCTCGGCGTTGCGGGCCAGGCCGGTGTAGAGCCACTGCTCGTCCCGCCGGAAAGTGATGCCCAGGATGGGTTTGATGCCGGCCTCCCGGCAGCGTCGGACGAATTCGACGGCGCAACTGGTGTTGTTGTTGTCGGTCAGGGCCAGGCAAGAGATGCCCCAGTCAGCGGCCTTATCGACCAGGCGCTGGGGGGTCAGGGTACCGTAACGGAGACTGAAGGCGGTATGGCAGTTGAGGTGCATACCGCTGGATTAGGGGTGTAGGAGGGTCTGCCCGCGGGGGGAAGGGGGGGTGAACATGTTTCGTGAGTATGCGCGGTGCTGGGGAATCGCCCCATTACCGAAATCTTAAATACGGGCAAAAACAGACTATTCCAGTCTACACATCGTATGTTGATACAAGTGATGGCGGAAGCGTCCGGGTCAATACCAGGGCAAAGTAGGGCCATTGTAATTTTAAAACAAACAATTTGTTTATTTAAATTTAAAAACATTTTGCTTTGACGTTCCGTAGTACCTTACCTTGCTTTTTGTGAGCAGGGTATTAGCGGATTGAGAGACACGGATTTGACATGCACATGAAGGAGGCGAATACGAGTTACCAACATCAATTTTTTGATCGGTTAAGTAAGCGATTCACCTCACGGGCCGAGCTGGTCCGGGAGGTTTCGGAGGTGCTGCACGTAGGGCGGGATGCCGTTTACCGCCGGCTGCGGGGGGACACCGCCCTGACCGCCAACGAGCTCATACTCCTGGCGCGGGCCTTTAACGTACGGGTGGAGGCCCGGGAGACCACCGGCCGGTCGCCGGCCATGCGCTACCCCTACCACCGCAACCCCATCCGGAACGAAGCGGACTACTTCGTCAATCTGAACGTACAGCTGACCGAACTGCGGAAACTGCCCGGCGCACGCATTGACTTTGCTACCCCGGAACTGCCCGTCTACTACGAAATGGCCACCCCCCTGCTGCGTAGCTTCAAGACCTTCATGTTCGGGATCACGACCTGGGACATCGAGAAGTGGAAAGGCAAGCCCTTTTCGCCGGAGCTTATCGCGGACTGCATCCACGAGGGGGCCGACCGGATGATCGAGGGGCAGTACACCCTTCCTACCCGGGAGGTGTGGTCGATCGGGGTACTCGACATCACCCTGCGGCAGATCAGCTACCTGGCCGAGATCGGGGGCTTTGCCGATCCGGCCCATATCGATCAGCTGTTCGCTGAGTTATCGGCCATCGTTGACCACCTGGAGCATATGGCGCGCACCGGCCGACGCTTCCCGATGGGGAAGGAACCCGGTCCTGACAGCCCACCCTTCCTCGTCTATCACAATGAATTGTCGAATACCAATAATGTCGTACTGGTCAGTTCCAAGGTGGCGAACTTCCTCTTCACGACACTGGTGAACCCAAACTACATCGTCACTGCCGATAACGACCTCTACGCCGAGGCCCACCGCTGGTTCGAGAATTTGGTCCAGCACGGTAATGCCCTTCACTCCGAGGGAGGAAAGTACGCCACCCGCTACTTCGGCTATCTACGGGAGCAAATTAACCGCTATCGGAAGCGGGTGGAAGACCGACGTACCGGCTTTTAGTTGTTTGCGCATAGGAAAATTGTTAAAGTTTGCCGAAAAAATGAGAGGACAAACTATTTTTCGGTGGTAAACGTCTTAGGACCGGTACGAAGCACCAAGACAGCGAATTACTAATATGTAATTATTTTGTATGTTTGCTGTTGCGGTAATCGCTACACACCGAGTGGAATAATCCGCTACCTTAGCGCCATCAAAGGCAATTCCACTGAGTTAGCTGGATGATAAGAATAGGTTTATTTTCATGAGAGACGCTGTGGACAACACAGTCGTATAACAAGGGCCCGGACGATTTCGTCCGGGCCACTTTTTTTAGCTATGGAACCTATCCGACAGGACAAACCCGGCATCGGGACTTTTCTGCTCATGACGCTGATCTTCTTTGCCGTCTACTTCGGCAGCAAGTACGGCATCTTCGGCGGCCAGATCGGGGTGCTCTGGAACGTCCTGCTCATCGCCGTCAGCCTGGGGCTCGCGCTGCTGGTCCGCCGGCTATTGCGGTAGGTGCGCGACGGCCAGTTTATCGGCTACCAGATCTTTTTCCCCATCGAAGCGGTAGGCCACCAGGGGGCCGCCCCGGGCTACGCTATAGTCCAGGCAACACACCCGCGATGTCTGCGGTGCCGGCCAGCCCCGCAGCCAGTAGTGACCGAAAAAGACCGGAAGCCCGTCGGCGGGGTAGTGGGCGTGTGCGGGACCCCGGTAGGGTAAGCCGTCGATTTCCGGCCCCAGGGGGAAGAAACTGAGTTCCCCGTAGGTCGCACCGGCCGGATCCTGCCACCAGCGGTAGCGCATATCGTGGCGCAGGTGGCCGTCTTTGTCGGCAAAGTGGTGACCCGGGGGCAGGGGTACTTCGCCGCCCTTCAGGAGGTGGTCGAGCGCCAGCCCCAGGGGAGTGGACGAATCGGACAGCGGGGCCAAATCCCGGTCGCCGATCACGGCCCCTCCGAAGGCTTCCCGCACCCGCTGCACCATTCTCTCTTCCCAGCAGGCGTGTACGACGCGGAAGCCGCCCCCTTCGTAGAAGATGGGCAGGATCCGAAACCAGCGCAGGTACTCCTGCCACTCGCCCTCCCGTCCGGCAAACTGCGCTAGGGTGGCGGCGTGTTGTCGCCGGTTTTTTTCCGTACGCGGGCGTAGGTACCCCTTTCCGTCCGTGCGTTCGGCGTGATAGAGCAGTGCATTGAATTCGTGGTTACCCATCACCGCCAGGGCATGACCGCTGTCCACCATACTACGTACGATCTCCAGGCTGCGGGGAATGTCCGGTCCGCGATCGATGAAGTCTCCTACGAAAAAGGCTTTCCGCTCAGGATGGGTGAAGCCGGCGCCCTGTTGGCGGTAGCCCAGCGCAAGCAGTAAAGCTTCCAAGGTGCGAGCGTGACCGTG
>CAZKPE010000095.1:7046-14725 GCA_964554545.1 uncultured Lewinella sp. | reverse complement strand
AGCATGAGCGGCGGCGGACTCCCCTACGCCAAGGATGAACCCAAGTTCGTTGACAAAGCCTTCCGGGGCGTCATGGGCCTGTTCTTTAAGGACGTCATTCGCGATGCCACCGACCACGCCGATGTTTTGCGCCGGTCAGGACTGAACTGGACGATCGTACGGGCCCCTCGCCTGGTTGAAGAATCCGACCGGGGGGAGTACAAAGTAGGCTACGTAGGTACCACCGGCGGCAGCAAGATCAGTCGCGGAGACGTGGCCGACTTCATCCTACAGGTCGTCGAGCAGGGCAGCTACCGCCACGATATGCCCTTTATCAGCTGGTAGGGCGGCGGCGCGCAGGTGCTAACTTTTCGGATAACTGACGGTTAGGCCCGGTAATGAGCTCAACCGCCTGGTACATTCTCGGGGGCCTTTTTCTCCTACTCCTCATCGGCTACTTTACCGGCCCGAGAATCGCCAATCCCCACTACGCCGAAAAGATGCCCGACGTACCCGAAAATCTGAGTGAGCTGGACCGCTACCTTCGGCAAAGCGAAAGCGAGCACCCCATCCGCCCGGATAATCAGGCCCGTATCCTCTTTGCCGATTCCGTACCGACCCGCACGGAGTATGCCTTCGTCTACCTGCACGGATTCGCGGGCAGCCACCGCGACGGCTACCCCGTAAACGTGAACGTGCCCGAGATCTTCGGTGCCAATGTCTATCTCAGCCGCTGGGCCGGCCACGGATTGCGCGCCGGGGCGGCCCTGGAAACCTTCAGCCCCGCCGCCGCCTGGTCGGATGCCCGCGAGGCCCTGGCCATCGGCCAGAGCCTCGGTCGCAAGGTCATCATGATGTCCACCTCCACCGGCGGTACCCTGGCCCTTAAACTGGCCGCCGAGTTCCCGGATGAGGTTCACGCCCTCATCAATATGGCCCCCAATTTGGAAGACGATCAACCCGGCGCCGGTCTGTTGATGACCCCCTGGGGGCACGAATTAGCCAAACTGGTCAGCTTCGGTAGCAACAAAAAGATCGACCACGAGGAACCCCTTGCGCCCCTGTATTTCGATACCATCTACCCTAGCGAGGCGCTGGTCCAGTTGCAGATTTTGGTGCAGACCACTATGGACGACACGACCTTCAGCCAGGTACGTTGCCCGGTGCTGACGGTCTACTACCACAAGAACGAACTGGAGGAAGACGAGCACGTCGAACTGGACCGCTATCCTTCCGCCCACGCGGCCTTTGCCACCCCCGAGGAACAAAAACGGTTAGTCGCCCTACCCACCCCCGAAACCCACTTCGTGGGCAGCAGCATCAAAAGCCAGGATTGGATGGCCGCCCAGCGGGCCATCGTGGAATTCTGCACCGGTGTACTGAAGATGAACCCCCTACTCCCCCTCGATCACCGCACGGACGCTGCCCCGCTCCAGTAGCCACTCCCGGGCCTGTCCGTAATCGAGTCCGGTCGCCTCCACGATCATCTTGGTGCCGCGGTCGATCAGTTTGGCATTACTGAGCTTCATGTCCACCATCCGATTGTCCTTCACCCGCCCAAGCCGGATCATCACCGTGGTCGTGATCATATTGAGGATGAGTTTCTGAGCGGTTCCCGATTTCATGCGGGTACTGCCGGTGACGACTTCCGGCCCCACCACGGCCACAATCGGGTGATCGCAGACTGCGGTAACGGGCGCCCCCGGGTTACAGGTGACGCAGCCCGTCAGTAGCCCCGCCGCCCGCGCCGCCCGTAGCCCCCCGATCACGTAGGGCGTCGTACCGGAGGCGGCAATCCCGATCAGCGTGTCATCGACGTTTGGGCTGTGAGCTTCCAGCTCCCGCCATGCCTGGTCGGCGCTATCCTCGGCGGCCTCTACGGCATCCCGTAATGCCCGGTCGCCCCCGGCGATGAGCCCGATGACCAGTCCCGGCGGCACACCGTAGGTCGGCGGGCACTCACTGGCGTCCAGCACCCCCAGTCGCCCACTGGTGCCCGCGCCGAGGTAGAACAGCCGGCCGCCGCGCTCCATCCGCTCGACGATCCCCTCCACCAGTGGGGTAATCGCGGGGATGCACTCCCCCACTGCCGGGGCCACCAGCCGATCCTGCTCGTTGATGAGGGTGAGTAGCTCCTCCGCGTCGCGGGTTTCGAGGTGGCGGTAGGGACCCGGTTGTTCAGTAATGCGCATAAGTTGGGAAATTGGGCGAGCCGGCAAATCCCGTACCCGATCACAAAGATGCAACTTCCGGAACCCACGGACACCTACCGCTCCCGAAGGGAGCATCCTCGTCACCCGGAGCGAAGCTCCGGGTACTACTTTTTAATCAAGCGTACCGTAGCTACCCCCTCTTCAGTACGCAGAGAAACCAGGTAAAGCCCCCCCGGTAAGTCACCCAGTTCCAGCGTATACCGGCCCACCCCCGGAAGCGCAACCCGCCTGACGAGGCGTCCGTCACTCCCAATTACCGATAACCATTGCACCTGCGTCCCCGGCAAATCGCTCAGCTCCACCCGGCCCGCCGTAGGATTGGGAAAAGCCGTGATGGAAAAGTCCTGGACTACCGGAGCAAACAGGGAAGTGGTCCGCCCCGCCTCCAGGTCGGTCAGGTAGTACGATACCCCGCCCCGCTCATTGCCGACGACCAGTTCCAGTAAACCGTCGCCGTCGAAATCGGCCAGGGCCGGATCGCTGAATCCCCCGACGTCTAAACCGGCAATACTGTCCTCCAGGATCGGAAAGGTCGCCGTGGGATCGTCGAATTCGTAGGCCCGTAACGTACCCGTCCGGCTCCCGTTGAGGAGCAGGAAGCGGTCGGCATAGGTAACGACGGTCGGCGTCGGGTGGCTGGTGCTGAAGCCCGGCACGTTGGTATTGATCCCGCCCAGCTGAATGGTATTGCCGGCGGCCGTCAGGTCGGGGTTGAAGCGGGGGGTCCCGGTATCGCCCACGTTACGGTAGTAGCGGATACGCCCGTCGAAGCCACCTACGACCAGGTCGGCCCGCCCGTCGCGGTCCAGATCGGCGATGGCGGGGCGGGAAAGCTGGCCAGCGTCAATACCCTGGAATTCGAATACGGGATCGGCAAAGTCAGGTGGCGCGCCCGGCCCGGCCGTGTTTTCCAGGTAAAGCAGTTCCCCCGACCGCTGGCCGACGACCATGTCGGTGTCCCCATCGCCGTCCAGGTCACCGAAGGCGGGAGAGTAGGCTGAGCCGGTCGACTGGTACCGACTGAAGCCGAGGAAGTCATCGTCCACTTTCCGGAAGGCGACCGGCCCGCCCGCCGGGGTCACGTTCCGGTACAAGTGGAGGCGGCTGTCGGCAATGAAGTCGTCGTTATAGGCTTCCCGATTCGCGATCACCAGGTCGGGCCGACCGTCGGCGTCGTAGTCCAGCACCGCCGGATGGGCGGCCGTGCCCAGATCGATGGAGCTGCCCACGAGCCAGTCTTTTTGCTGAAAGTCAAAATCCGGCCGGGCATCGCTGCCCCGGTTGCGGTAGTACCAGCCCACCTCCATATCTTCAGCGTTCAGGGTCTGACTCGGCGCGGCAACCAGGTCGCGGGCACCGTCCTGGTCCACGTCCAGGTGGTAGATACCGGGGAAGAAGGTGACATCCACCGTCACCCCGTCACTTGGCCAGGTCGCGTCCTGCTCGGCGATCCAGGCCTCCTCGGTGGTGCCGTTATTGAGCCCCAGCACGATGTAGTTGAAGGAAACGTCACCGAGCATAATGTCCTGTACACCGTCGCCATTGTAGTCGAGCGCCAGGGTAGTGGAGCCGGCATGGCGGAACTCCAGGGGGCTTTCGGCGGGCGACATCCCGAAGCAGTCATCGGGGCCGCTCCCCAGGTCGAGTGCCGAGCTGAGCCCGCTCTCGAAGAAGCCGCCCCAGCACTCATCCTCGAGGGTATAGATGAGGGTATCCCGGCCAAAGCCTTCCTCCACGCTCTGGTTGCGGAAGTACTCCAGGTAGCCGCCCCCGGCGCTGAAGGTCAGGATGTCGAGGTCCCCGTCCCCGTCAATGTCCGCTACGGCCGGGTAGTCGGTGGGGGTGACGAAGATGGGGATGGTGCCGTTGTTAAAGGGGTAGCGCAGCCCCAGGTAGGTCGCCTCGTCGCTGTAAGTGAGTCGTCCCCCCTCCCGCCGGCCCCGGAAGACCCGAAAGCCATCCCCCGCGTCCGAGAAGGTGAACAGATCGTCATTACCGTCACCGTCGTAGTCCCGCAGCAGCAGCCAGGCGGTGAGATCGGTGGGGAAGCCGGCCGCGAGTTCCGGGGCAACGGAATAGTTGCCGCCACCGTCCCCCCGTAGGGCGACCAGGGCGTCCCCGGCCCGGTCGAAGACGATCAGGTCCTTCGTGCCGTCGCCGTCCAGGTCGGCAGACTGGTACTGGGGGGCGTTGAGACCACCGAGCCAGGCCTGGGCCAGCCGCTCACCGGCTAGGTCACGTACTTCGGGCAGGGCCGGCCGCAGGTCGATCTGAGCGACCAGGCCCAGGGGCAAGAGAAGCAGGAACAGGGTATGGCGCATGGGCAACGGGCTTAGCCAAATTACGCCGGCGGGCAGCTAAAGTTTGTCCGCTCCCGGCCAAGCCCCGAATTGCCTTTGCGCCGCGTGGGTATATTGTCCCGTCAAGCTCACCCTATGTCGCCCCGTTTTCTCCTGATCTGTCTCTGTTTTCTGACCATCCGTTGGCTGCCGGCCCAGGAAATGAGCTTGCGGGGGTCGGAAGAGGGGCTGATCCTCGCGGGCGGGGACGCAGGTGCAAGCCTGACCGTAAATGGGAGTGAGCTGAACGGGCTAGCGACCCCGGCCGGCGACGGACTATTGTTCGCGACCGGGCCCGGGCTTCAGTTAATTGAAGCGGCCGGGGAAACGAGGCTGTACCACCTGAGCGAGGAGGGCGACCTGCGCTACATCCCCCTCTGGTTGTCGATCCTGCCGCCCCTGATCGCCATCGGGCTGGCACTCTTGTTCAAGGAGGTGGTCATTTCCCTCTTCGCCGGCATCTGGGTGGGCGCCTTTATTGCCGGGGGGATGCGCTTTGAGGGATTCCTGGGGGTGATCAAGGCCCTGCTGCACACCATCGATACCTACCTCATCAATGCGCTTAACGACGGGGGGCACTTGTCGGTCATCGTTTTCAGCCTGATGATCGGGGGGATGGTGGCCATCATCAGCCGCAACGGGGGCATGGCCGGGGTGGTGCGGCGGATGACGGTCTACGCCACCGATGCCCGCCGCGGACAATTCGTGACCTGGATGCTGGGGGTGGCGATCTTCTTCGATGACTACGCCAATACCCTCATCGTCGGCAACACCATGCGCTCGGTGACGGACCGCTTCCGCGTCAGCCGGGAAAAGCTGGCCTACATCGTCGATTCCACGGCCGCACCCGTAGCGTCCGTGGCCTTTATCACGACCTGGATCGGGGCCGAGCTCGGCTACATCGGCGACGGCATCGCCCAGGTGGACCATTTTGCCGGAACCACGCCCTACGCCATCTTCATCGAGTCGCTGAAGTATAGCTTCTACCCCGTTCTCACCCTGGCCTTCATTCTCTACCTCATCGCGCAGCAACGTGACTATGGCCCCATGCTCAACGCCGAGCGGCGCGCCCGTACCACCGGCGTAGTGAAGGCCACCAGCCTGGATTCCGAGGTCGCCGAGGAACAGGAAAACCTGGACCCCGTGCCCGGTGCCCCCCTGCGTGCACGCAATGCGGCCATTCCCGTCCTGGTGGTCATCGCCATGACGCTGGTCGGGCTGATCGACACCGGGCTGGGCAGCCTGTACGCCGGTTTGGACAACCCGCCCGCCACCAGCGGCTGGGGAG
Organism: uncultured Lewinella sp.; assembly: GCA_964554545.1. GTDB lineage: Bacteria > Bacteroidota > Bacteroidia > Chitinophagales > Saprospiraceae > Neolewinella. The sequence goes on along the minus strand of CAZKPE010000095.1, from coordinate 8,906 downwards.
CCACCTGGGGGGCGCTGGAGGGGGGCTTTTTCGGCAGGCTCGGCCTCACGATCGGGGCGGCCGACAGCTACGTGGCCCTCCTCTGGGCCAGCATGAGCGGGGTGGTCGTGGCCCTGATCCTGACCGTGAGCCAGCGGATCATGAGCGTGACCCAGACCATCGGGGCCCTGACGGCAGGCTTCAAGGCGATGTTCTCTGCCGTCATCATCCTGACGTTGGCCTGGGCGCTGGCGCTGACCACGGAGGAGCTGCACACGGCGACCTTCCTAATCGACCTGCTGGGCGAGGCCCTGAACCCCTACTTCATCCAGCCGGTGATCTTCGTGCTAGCGGCCCTGGTCAGCTTTTCGACGGGGTCGAGCTGGTCGACCATGGCCATCCTCTACCCCATCGCCATCCCCCTGACCTGGACGGTGGCGATGTTGTCGGGCTGGGAGGAGGCCGCGGCGGCGGGCCTGCTCTACAACGTCATCAGTACCGTACTGGCCGCCAGCGTACTCGGCGACCACTGTAGCCCGATTTCGGATACGACGATCCTGTCCAGCCTGGCCTCCGACTGCCACCACATCGACCACGTGCGTACCCAGCTGCCCTACGCCCTGACGGTGGGGGCGGTGGCGCTGGCGTGTGGCTTTCTTTCCACGGCCCTTGGGGGTGGGTGGGCGATTTGTCTGGGGCTGATGGGGGGGGCGCTGGTGTTGCTCTGGTTTGTGGTGCGGATGGTGGGGCGGCGGGTCGACGGTTAGTCTAGCCGGTACACTCGTAGATCCCCCTCCGCAAAGACTAATTCTCCCAGACGCGAGGCCACCTCCGGGTCCGTCTCCACCTTGCGGGAAGTGGAAAACAGATGGGTTGCTCCCCGCCGTCGCATGTCATCGATCCAGCTACCCTGCATGCCATCTCTGGAGAACACGTAGCCCCGCCGCCGAATAAGCCAGGTGAAGATGTGGTAGGAGGGATCGTTCAGTACGATCACCTTGTCGTCCGGCCCGTTTAGCTGCCGCAGCGCGTCCCGGTGACGGAACGCGTCCTGCAGTTGAGAATAGAAATAGCCGCGCTCGGCCCGCCAGTAGTCCTGCCGCAACTGGTAAGCAGCCAGCGGTGCGGCCAGGAGGCAGAGGGGAACGATAACCCGGGCCGGACGATACCGGTGGCCGAACTCAAGCAGTCGGTCGATGCCCACCGCCACCAGCAGATACAGCCCGGGCAGAAAAGGCAGCAGGTAATAATCGTGCACGACCCCGATCACGTCCCACTGCAGCGCCACATACAGCAGGGTGATCCCGACCAGGCCCAGCCAGTACGCCAAAAAGGCCCGTCGCCAAATGAAGAGCAGCCCTACGGCCGCCGGCAGCCACACGGCCGGCGAGAAAAAATAGTAAGGGATAGTCTCCCCCAGGTGGAAGAAGAGAATGTCGATGTTCTTCCCCCAGTCCGCCGCCCCGCCAAAGATGCCGTACAGTACCGGATTATTCCGCCACCCCGGCATTACCCAGGCGTACCAGCGATAGGCGGGGACCAATGCGATAAGGTGGCTGATCGTAAAAATCACCCACTTCCTCCGCACTACCCGGAGACTCGGGTCCCTGCCCGTCTCCCGGGTAAGCGCCCACCCCCCGAGATTACGGAAGAACCACACCGCCGCCACGATCCCGAACATGGCGTAGGGAAGTTTAGCCAGCGTGGCCAGCCCCAGACAGGCCACCGCCCCCACGAGCTGCCCCCAGTGCCCGTCGCGGAACCAGGCGAAGAGCAGCCAGAGGTAGCCCAGGGAGGCCGCCAGCGCCAGATTGTCGGGCAGTACGTTGATGGTGTAGAAGTAGAACAGCGGCGAAAACTGCAGCGCCACCGTAGCCCCCA
>CAZKPE010000095.1:0-6946 GCA_964554545.1 uncultured Lewinella sp. | reverse complement strand
TTGATGGTGTAGAAGTAGAACAGCGGCGAAAACTGCAGCGCCACCGTAGCCCCCACCGCCGCCCAGGGCGGAAAGGCCAGCACCCGCAACCAGCCGTAAAAGGCCAGCAGCCCGAAGAGGCCAATAAAGAAAGTCAACCCCCGCGCCACCCAGAGCTCCTCCCCGAAAACTTTCTGTAGCTGCGCGATCGCATACTGGTAGATCGGAAACTCGTAGCGGTACAGGTTGTCGTTGCTGCCGTTAAAGTGGCTGACCCGCGGGTTGCGGATATCGTCTTCGTAGCGGACGAAGTTGCGCACGTTCCACATGGTCTGCGACTGCCGCCAGTTGTGTACGCCCTGTATTTCCCGGTTGAAGATGGGCGCGTGGAGGGCGGCGCTGAGCAGAAAGCTGGCCAGGAGGGTAAACGGAATGAGATAAGACCGGAAGGTCGCCACGGCGGTGAAGGTAAGGTGGCTAACTCACCAGATACCCATGGCTGACGGCCAATTCCTCAGCCGTCAGCCGCGCGGCAAACTGCGGATGTACCGGCACGGTCGCCAGTGCCTGCAAATCTCCCGCACGGACCTCCTCGGCCCGAATGGGTATACCGAGCTCGGCGTACATGGCCCGGTAATCCGGCCAGCGCAGCCGGTTCTGGGGCTGGATGTCATTATCGATCCACCGCCACTGCCCCTCACTGAAGCGAAGAAAGTGGTAGATCGTAATGGAACCGTCGAGATGGGCGAAATGGTCCGAGAGATCGACGAAGTGACTCATGACCCCCCGTGGCTTCAGCACGCGTTTGAACTCCCGCAAAATTTCCCGCAGCACGGGAGCGTGAATGTGCTCGAAGGTGTTGTTGGAGCAGATCAGATCGAAGGTATCGTCGGCGTAGGTCAGCGCCGTGGCATCCATGATGGTGGTACGCAAACCCACGCGTTCGGAGATGCCCGCTGACCTTGGCGATGGGCTCCGACAGAGTTCGCGCAGTAGCCCGATCCGGTCACTTTGGGGGTTGGCCAGGTAGGGTGAGAGCCGTCCGCTATCGTAGTATTCCAGGATCTTCCGGTAAGCGGTGAGTTGCCGCTCGACTGTGAGCCAGTTCCGGATATCGATCGACTCAATAGCGTTACACCCGGCCAGGTAGAGTATGGCCGGCACGATGGGATACCAGCCCGTGCCCAGCTCGAGTACCCGCGCCTCAGCCAGCGGCACGGTGCCGAAGCGGGTGTAGAACCGGAGGTGATCGCGCGCCGCTTCCAGCTTGTAGACGAAGTGCGCGTCGGTGAGGGCTACTCCCCGAGTGATATACTTCTGAAAGAAAAAATTCAATTCCTGCTTGTACGGTAAGTAGGAAATGCCTTTTTGAACGACCGCCTTGAGTATCCACTTCGCCATCACACCTTCCTCCGCTCCCAGTAATTCTGCGCCTCCACCTCCTCCAGCACCTGCAGGTAGCTGTAGTAGCGCAAATCGGTGACCCGGTCGTCACCCTCCTCCACCGACTCCTTGACCGCGCAGCCCGGCTCGCTGCGGTGCAGGCAGCTCCCCCCGAAGCGACACTCCTCACTAAGCGCGAAGATCTCCCGGAAGTTGTGGGCCACGTCCTGCGGCTTGAGGTAGTTGAAGCTCAGGGTCTTGATGCCGGGGGTGTCGATGAGCTCGCCCCCGAAACTCAGCTGGAAAAGCTCGGCGAAGGTGGTCGTGTGCTGCCCCTTGCCGGTGTAGTCGCTGAGTTCGCCGGTGCGCAGCTCCAGCCGGGGCTCGATGGCGTTGACGAGGGTGGACTTCCCCACCCCACTCTGGCCGGAGAGCAGGTTGCGCTTACCCTTCATGAGTCCGCGCAGTTCCTCGATGCCCCGTCCGGTGGCGGCACTGACCAGCACCACGGTGTAGCCGATGTCGGTGTAGAGGTCGCGGATGACGGCGAAGGTCTCCAGCTCGTCCTCCTCGTAGAGGTCGGCCTTATTCACCACGAGCACCGTGGGGATGCCGAAGGGCTCGGTCATGAGCAGGAAGCGGTCGATGAAGCCCAGCTTCACCCCCGGGTCGATGATGGTGGTGATGAGCAGGGCCTGATCGACGTTACTGGCCAGCAGGTGGAGGTCGTGCTTGCGGCGGGGGCTCTGGCGCACGACGTAGTTCTCCCGGTCGTCGATGCCGCGGATGGCCCCGGTTTCAGCATCGTTCAGGGTATCCACCTCCACGCTTACCCGGTCGCCCACCGCGATGGGGTTGGTCAGGTTGAGGTCGTCCAGGCGGAACTTGCCCGCCACCCGGCAGCGCAGCTCGTAGGCGCCCTCGGGGGTGGCCTCGTCCAGGCGGACGTTGTACCAGCTGCCGGTAGACTTAATGACAGTACCCTTAATCATACGCTAGGCATAAGGAGAAGGGGGCAAAGGTAGTTCGACTATCCCCGCCGGGGCCTATCTTTTAGCCATGAGTCGCCCCCACCACTACACCACCACCGTTCAATGGACCGGCAACCGCGGCAGCGGCACCCTTGATTACCGGGCCTACGGGCGGGAGCACCTGATCTCCGCAGCGGGTAAAACGCAGGCGATCGAGGCGTCCAGCGATCCCAAGTTCCGGGGGGATGCCGAGCGCTACAATCCGGAGGAACTCTTTCTATCCAGCCTCTCGGCCTGCCACATGCTCTGGTACCTCCATCTGGCGGCGGTGAACGGCATCGTGGTCCTATCCTACGAAGACCGGGCCGAGGGCGTAATGATAGAGGAGGCCGGGGGGGCGGGGCGCTTCACCTCCATTACTCTGAGGCCGGAAATTCGGATCGTGGGCGGCGGGGCGCAGGTGCAGGCTGCCCGGGAACTTCATAAGGAGGCGGGGAAAAAATGCTTCATCGCGAATTCAGTGAATGTAGCTATCGAATATGCTGGTCGTGTTATTTTGGAAGGAGGGTAAGCGCGAAGAATGCGGAGGGAGAACAAAGGTCGAGGAGCTCTGCTCCGAGTTTGTAGCGACACGCGTATATTGTTCTACCTTCTGGGCTTTACTACAGCTCCCCTTGATCATGCGCTACCTACTTCTGCTTTCTCTTCTCGCTTTACTCGCTGCCTGCGAATCCCCCGCCGGGGAGGTGGATGAATTTGCCGAAGACGACGCGACGGAAGAGCCGTCGGTAGAAGCCCCGCCCGTGGCCGGCGATCCCATCGCCACCGACGAGGCCCGTATCGCCACCGCCCTGCTGGCCGCCCCCGCCGCGAGCCGGGATGGCGCCAAGGTGATTAGCTACACCACGGACGGCGAGCTCGTCACCCTGCGCGAGGGCAGCAACGAGTTCATCTGCCTGGCCGATGACCCCCGCCGCGACGGCTTCAACGCTGCCTGCTACCACGCCGACCTGGAACCCTTCATGGCCCGCGGCCGGGAGTTGCGGGAGGAGGGGATGAACGCCCAGGAGATCTTCGCCGTCCGGGAAGCGGAAGCCAAGTCCGGCAAACTCGACATGGGGGAAATGGGCTCCACCCTGCACATCCTCTACGGCCCCGAGGCTCGCTACGATGCCGCCACTAACACCGTTCCGGAAGCGAAGTACCGCTACGTGGTCTACCTTCCCTTCGCGACGGCGGCCTCCACCGGTCTGCCGGAGTCGCCCGTAGCCCCCAATCACCCCTGGATCATGGACCCGGGTACCCACCGGGCGCACATCATGATCTCGCCGGTGGCGATGACGGATTAACGCCTGCACCTGCGTCCCCGCCCCTACCGAACGGGCGGCAACGGCATTTACTCCATGAAGCGACGAAATTTCATAGCCAGCCTGGGCCTCTCGGCTCCCGCCATGCTGAGTGGCGAGCGGCCTGGGGATGACCGGACAAGCTATTCCTACCCGAAATGGGAGAAATTGGAGGACGCCGTTGACGATCTGGGACGACTAGCAATATACCTGAAGTTAAGCGGCACCTATGCGCAGGTGGAGGATATGCGGGCGCGGACGCAGGTGCAAGCCGGACGGGAAGCGGAACGAAAAACCTTCTATTTCGCGACCGGAGAAAGGGGATACGCTTCCCTGACCGAGGCCTCCATACCGGTGGAGGTGGTATGCGTGCTGTGTTTGACTGACTTTACCGAGGATACGCTCATCACGATCGGAGATTGGTCTTTCCCACTCGGCCAACTACTGAAGCAGCTGGAATGGGTAGGCGAAAGCACCACCGGCACGGCCACCGCCTTTCTGCTCGGCCACCACGAGATCGGGGAGATCGACGCCCAAGACTTTCTCGGGGCAAGAGAACTGCCAAACCGGGACTTCACCTTCGCCATCATGGCCGATCCCCAGGGTGGCGACCCCGGGCTGGATCGCTACAAGGGAAGCCAGGCGCGTATCCAAGTCCACAACGCCTTCATCCAAGAAACCATCGAACGGCTCAACGAACTCGAGGAACGTCCGCTGTTCACCCTCGTGCTGGGCGACTACACCGATCATCAGGGGGAGGAGGCTCATTTTTTGACTATGGACCGCCTGTTTCGGGAACTGAATACCCCCGTTCTATTGGAGATCGGCAATCACGAAACCCGTTACGCGGCCGACTTCACCCCGGGCTACCGGATGGATGCCTTTGACAATTACTTCGCCGCCCAGAAGCGGATCAACGGGCTGGATAAGTTGCTCTACTCCTTCAATCTGGGAGCCTTCCACTTCATCGTCTGGCCTGACCCCCTGCGCTCGGGCTTCTGGGAGACCCACCCCCACTACTTCGACTGGCTGGAGCGGGACCTGGAGAAATACCGGGAGGTGCCTACCATCTTCTTTCAGCATGTTCCCCTCCACCCCATCGGAATCGACCCTCTGGTGCACTACGCCGAAAAGCCCTACGTCAGGCAGTACCTACTTGATCTACTCGCCCGGCACGGGAACGTGAAGTACGTCTTCAGCGGCCACGTACACATCCCCCTGAAGGCCTCCGTCAAGACCGCCGTTACCTACCGGGGTATCCGCTTCATCAATCTGCCGGCCGCCGGCTACCGACCCCGGGCCTTCGGGGAGGAGGACTACTTCGGCGGGCCGGTACAGGGAGCGGCCGTCGTCAGGTTGAACGATGAGGATATGCGGGTCGACTACCTCGACGTGACCCGGAATCGCTTCACCTACCCGACCGACTTTCCCGAAGTCAATTTAGGAGCGGACTCCCTACTCACGCTGAACAAGTGGGAGCTGGCCGGCGGCACCGAAATCCGCAACGGCTCCTTTGCCGACCGCGCCTACTGGTATGGGAATTATGTCTACCAGGAGGACGAGTCGCCAACCTATCTACGCCAACTCCCCAGGCGGGATGGCCAATCCATGCTACACCTCCGCGCCGATAAGAGAAAGTACGACAAGCCCGGTCAGGATCGCCTTCCCCAGACCCTCAATCAGCTGACCCAGGTAGTCTTTGCCCCCGAGGGTCGCTTTGCCGAGATCGAACTTCAGCTGCAGGTAGACTGCGGTCGCTTGTTCGAGCGTGCGCTGGTCGGGGCGTTTGTCTGGATTGAAGGCTATTGGGGCCACCATAAGCGGTATAGTCTGATCTACTCCGCCGGCCACATTCCCGAAAGTCTGAGCAACCGCTTCAACCGTTCCGCCGAAACCGTGATCGTCCACCGTCACCTGCCCGCCCTGCCGGGAACGTGGCATACGGTCGTCCTCAATCCCCAGGCCGATCTCGGTAATGATCTGCGGCAACCCATCGACCGTTGGGCCCTGAATCTGGGTGTCTGGAACATCAATGATGGCAACAACGACGGTATCGGAGCCTATTTCACGGCTATCGAGCAGCGATCTCCCGGTAAGCGCGCCAGTCAACTGGATGGAATAACACTGCCCGCCAAACCCAGCCATTTACGGTATGCCCTGCGCGTGGATCATTTAGCCGGCGAGCACGTGATTGCCAGTCAGGAAGAGCTGTACTTCTTTTAGCGATTGAAGCGGCTCTACGGTGCCTTGACCAATCTACTTTAACTGGATCAGCATAACCTCATGCTCACCGGCCGGCAGTCGCAGGCTACGCTCGGGTCCGCTTTCCAAACGAAATCCATTAGGAACGGCCAGACTAGCTCGCGCCCCTTCCGGCACGGTCACGGTGTAGGTGATCCGGTCTATCTCTCTTTGCCAACTCGTTCGCAGCCAGCCATGGGGGGTATGGTGGCTGGCTTCGAGGAACCGCATATCCTCCGGAAAGTAGGGGCGCAGGTCGACTTCCCGGAATCCCGGGGCCGTGGTCACCGGCCTGATGCCCGCCAGACCCTGATAAAAGTAGTCTCCGATGCTACCGAACATGATGTGGTTGCGTGACTGGGAGCCGTCCCAATTTTGCCACATGGTGTTCGCTCCCAGTTCGATCCAGTAGCCGAAGGAGGGGAAACCGGTCTGGCTAGCCAGCTTGTGGAGAATATCCGGTCGGTCGTTTTTCAGCAAGACTTCGATCACCTTCTTCACGCCGATGACGCCGGCGTCAAAATGGTAGTCATTCTTCTCGATCGCGGTGATCAGTTCGGTCAGCACCTCCGCATACCGCGTATCGGGCACCAAGTTGCAGCCTAAAACGACGGCGAGCTGGGTCTGGCCTCCGTTGCCGTATGTCCTGCTTTCCGGGAAGTAATACTTCCGGTTGAATGCCTCGATAACGGAGCGGGCGCGCTGCCGCAGCAGGGTCGCATCATCCGATTCATCCAGTACACCGGCAATGTCGGCGCCAATCCCCAGCATCCAGTGATAGTAGGCTGAGGAAAGGTAATGCCCCTCGGTATGCGTTTTAATGGATTTGTGGTCATCGATGCCTCCGGTGAGTAGGTTCCCCTCGGTCTGTCCGTCGAGAAAATCCAGGTACCTGCGCATCATGGGGTAGTTCGTGCGCAGGATAGCGGTATCGCCTCGCCAGCGGTATACCTGCCACGGAATGGTGATAGCCGCCCCCTCCCAGTGCGGACCGTAGTAGGGCTGTTTGCCGTGCCCCATCTCATA
>CAZKPE010000094.1:0-14802 GCA_964554545.1 uncultured Lewinella sp. | reverse complement strand
AGTTACTACCCCATCCGCACTACCCGGCGAAGCCGACTAAAAGCGAGCAAAGCGAACGCACTACCCCGGCGCAGCCGACTAAAAGCGAGCAAAGCGAGCGCACTACCCCGGCGCAGCCGACTAAAAGCGAGCAAAGCGAGCGCACTACCCGGCGCAGCCGACTAAAAGCGAGCAAAGCGAGCGCACTAATTCATCATTCTCCACACCATCTCCTTCACCAGCTCCCCCTCATACTTCCCCGCCAGGTTACTCCCCACCCCCTTACTCTTCAGGTCGTACTCCCGCAATAGCGAAAAGATGCCGTGCAGCTCCGTCTCCCGGTAGTTCTTCGCGGTTTGCTGATAGTCGGTAAGGAAGAAGTCGAAGCGGAGCCCTAGCGCTTTCATGATCTCCTGCCTGCTTGCCCGTTTGCGGTGAAGTTCCTTGAGCAGGAGGACTTTGGCGAAGTAGGTATACAAACTCCCCGTCACCATCGGCAGCGGTGCGGCCTTCGGATTTGCGGCGAAGTAGCGCAGGATGCGCGCCGCCCGCGTGGGTTGCCGGTGACCGATGGCCCGCTGGAGCTCGAAGACGTTGTAGTCTTTGCTGATGCCCACCTCTTCCTCCACGATGGCGGTGGTGACTTCCGTCCCCGGAGATAGGTTGAGCAGGAGTTTGTCCAGTTCATTGGTGATCTTACCCAGGTTGGTGCCGAGGTACTCACTCAGCAGGGCGGCGGCATCGGGGGCGATCTTGTACTTTCGGTCGCGGAGGTAGTTGGTGATCCACTGGGGGACCTTGTTTTCGTAGAGCCCCTTCGATTCGAATACGACGCCGGTCTTCTTCAGCTGCTTCGTGAGGGCCAAATTGCCATTGAGCTTTTTATGCTTGTGGCTGATCACCAGTACCGTAGTGGGGGACGGCTTTTCGGCGTAGCCGGCTAGATCCTTTATACCACGCATGTCCTGCGCCTCGCGTAAAATCACCAGTTGCCGCTCGGCCATCATGGGAAACCGGCGGGCCGCGTCGAGCACCTGCAGGTGGTCCGTGTCCTTGCCGTACAGAATGGTCTGATTGAAGGCTCGCTCGTGCTCCTGCAGGGCGTGGGCTTCGATGGCCCGTTCCAGTTGATCGATGAAGTAGGGCTCTTCCCCGTGGAGTAGGTAGATCGGCGCGAATCGGCCGCCCCGGATCGATTTGAGCAACTCCCCGTAGTGCATGGTGGCGAAGGTAAGTTGGAAATTTTCATTTCCCCGATCGGTTACCCCAGCGGGCTTGGTGGTTCGGGACAGCGGGGCTACTCCTTTGCGGCGTATTTTCGTGGCCTCGCCCTTCATTCGCCGCCCGCCCATGCCCCCCGCCATTGAACTGCGCAACCTGCGCAAAAGCTACTACCAGAAGCCGGTCCTCTTTGGCCTGGACCTCACCGTGGAACCCGGACAGATCGTCGGCTATATCGGCCCAAACGGAGCGGGAAAAACCACGACCCTGCGTATTCTCGGTGGCCTGGACCGCCGGTTCGAAGGGGAGGTCAGGGTGCTCGGCATCGACGTGCGCAAGGACCCCCTCGCCGTAAAGCGCCGCATCGGCTACCTGCCCGAGAGTGCCGATCTCTACGACGTCCTGACACCCAAAGAGTTCTACTATCTCGTGGGTAGTCTGCACAGCCTAGAGGAAGACGTCATCCACAAGCGTAGCGGCCGACTGGAAGAGTTCCTGGGCCTCAGCTACAAAGGCGGGCAGCGCATCGACACCTTCAGCAAGGGAATGCGGCAAAAAGTCCTTCTCACCAGCGTCCTCCTCCACGACCCCGACCTGATCTTCATGGATGAGCCCCTCAACGGACTGGATGCCAACAGCGTCATCCGCGTAAAGGAACTCCTCAAGCAGCTGACCGAGCAGGGCAAGACCATCTTCTACAGCAGCCACATCATGGATGTCGTGGAGCGTATCAGTAACCGCATCATCCTGCTCTACGACGGCCGCATCGCCGCCAACGGCACCTTCGAGGAATTGAACCGCCAAGCCCACCGCGGCAACCTCGAAGACCTCTTCGCCAGCCTCACGAACGGGCGCGGAGCCGCCGGCGTCCCCCGCTTCAAGCTAGCCGATGATGAATAAATTTTTCGTCTGGCTCACGGGCCGGGCCGCTCCCCTCTGGACCCACCTGGGCGCTGACCCCCGGGCACTGCAACTCATCCTGGACGCCAAGCTCAAGATCAGCGAGCGCAACCCCGTCGTGATGGGGCAACAGCAGAAAAAAGGCAGCAACTACGCCTGGCTCATCTACCTTTTTCTCGGTCTGTTCGGGCTGGCCTTCATTGCCGTGTACTTCCTGATCGATCATAAGCCGACGGTGGTGGGCCTCGCCCTCACCCTCTCCTCGGTCTATCTTTGCCTGATGCTGGTGATGGAGATGAGCGAGAATATGTTCGACCTCCGCGACCTCACCGTACTGCTGAGTCGACCCATCAACGACCGCACCTTCAGTCTTTCCCGGGCCCTGCACATCCTGGTCTTTGCGGCCAAGTTTTCGCTCTTGCTCCTGCTTCCGCTGGCCGTTGCCATCCTCGTAGCGACCGGGCCGGTGGCGGCGCTACTTTATCTGCTCTTGTTGATCATGAACACGGTGGTATCGGTCACCTTCACCCTGGGCATTTACCTTACGCTGCTCAAGCGGGTACCGACCGAGCGGGTACGGAAGGTGCTCAGCTGGGTACAGATGATACTGACGACGCTGTTCTTCGTCGCCTACCAGTTGCCGAACCTGTTCAACTTCCTGGATATTTCGGCAGGCCAGTTCGTCCTCACCGGTACTTGGTGGGGCTTTAGCTGGCCGGGCTTCTGGCTGTCGGGCTTGTACCAGGTGGTGACGGAAGGAAGCTTCGGGCTCGCCCTCGCTCAGGGACTATTGGGCGTAGGCGCAGCGGTAGCGGGAGTAGCCTACTATCTTTCCCAGGGCCAGGGCTACGGGGAGCACCTGATGGCGTTGCAGTTGGCTGGTTCCCGGTCGAAGTCGGAGGCAACGGCTTCGTCTAGTGAAACCGGGCGCCTGCGGTCAGCCTACCGGAACTGGGTTGCGCTCACCTTCACCCGTCCGGGCATCGAGCGGGCCAGCCTGTGGTTCAACTGGGCCCTGATGAGCCGCGATCTCAAGTACAAGCAGCAGGTCTATCCCATCCTGGTCATGCTGCCGGTCATGATCGCGATCATCGGGGGGCAGTCGCTGTTCGCCGACACCGATGGGTTGAGCGGGGGCTCGGCGGTAGCCGTTCTCTACTCCTTCGCCCTCCTGATCATCAGCCCCCTCACCGCCAGTCGGATGAGCGACGAGTTCCGCGCCGCCTGGGTATTTCACAGCAACCCGCTGGAGAGCGAACGATGGCTACTCTACGGACAGCTCATGGCCATCGTGGGCCAGTTCCTGCTTCCCTCCGCGCTCTTCCTCTACGCCATCATCGTAACGGTCGGCGGGCCGGGCCTGATCGACGACATCTTACTCAGCGCTGCCGCTAATCTGACGGCCGCGGTCGTCTTTCAGCAACTGGACAGCACCCTCCCCTTTTCCGTCGAGCGGACTGCCGGAAGCTACACCTCACTAGGCCCCATGATGGCGGTATTCTTCGTAGCCGGCCTGGCGGGTGGGGCGCACTACCTGCTCACCTTCGTCCCTTACGCCGTACCGATCGCCGCCGTGGTCGCCTGGGCGATCTGCTGGCTGACCTTACGGGAACTCAGGGCCTCCTGATGGTCAATCGCGCTCGGCCCGAATGATGGCGCGGACGCTCTGGTTCGGAAGTTGAAATAAGCCGTCCAGTTCCACTTCATCGCCGTCGAATTCCAGGTCATACTCCTCATCGGGGCTACCATCATCGGGTTCGAGTTCCAGTTCCGTTCCGTCGTCGCTGATCTCGTAGTCCCCGGTACCTACGGCGGTACTTCCTCCGGTGGAGACGAAGGTGAATTCATACTCCCCATCGTCGGCTCCGCTCTTTTCGAATTCCAGTTGGATTCGGGTGTATACGTTACCCATCAGTTCCGAGGTGGTCGCACCCTGGGCGACGAAAGACTCCACGTTCCACTCGCCGTTCAGACGATTATTCGCGGCTTCGTTCGGGTCGGTGTCCTCCTCACAGGCGGAAAAGGTGGTTAGCCCTCCGGCAAGTAGGAGGAGCAGATAGAAATCGAATCTACTCATTAGTGTGTATTGGTTGGTTTACGCGTGCAAGCGAGGATATAAAAGTAGTGGTTTGCGCGGAATTTAACCCCCTTCCTATTTGCAAAGGGCCGACAAAATGATCGCACACGCCTCCCGAATTTCCGATTCACTGATCGTCAGCGGCGGGGCAATGCGCAGGCTACGCTCATTCCACAAGAACCAGTCGGTGATCAGGCCCCGTTGCAGGCAACCGGCGATGACCCGGCGCACCTCGTCGAAGTCCGTCAGTTCCACGGCCATCCAGAGGCCGGCGGAGCGCAGGTGCCGTATTCTCGGGTGAATTAATAGCTCGTGAAACAAGGCTTCCTTGGCCGCCACTTCTCCGATCAGTTCGGGCCGGTTGAGTAGGGTCTGAAGGGTAGCCAGACCGGCCGCGCAACTCACCGGGTGCCCCCCGAAGGTGGTGATGTGGCCGAGTACGGGGCGGTCGGTCAGCGTCTGCATATGCTCCCGTCCAGCCACGAAGGCCCCCAGTGGCATACCCCCACCAAATCCCTTGGCAAGAAGCAAAATATCCGGCACTACCCCATATTGGTCGAAGGCAAATAAGGTACCCGTCCGGCCCATCCCCGCCTGGATCTCGTCCAGGATCAAAAGTGCCCCCACTTCTTCGCACCTGCGCGCCGCCGCCCGCAACCACTCCGCCCGCGGTTTCCGGATGCCCCACTCGGCCTGCACGGTTTCCAGAACAACTGCCGCCGTGCGTTCCGTAATGCGATTCAGGCAAAAATCACAATTGAAGTCGAGGTGGGTGATACCGGGGAGTAAGGGGTGAAAGGCCCGCGTGAAATCCTTTGGCCACTGCAAACTCGCCGCCCCCTGGGTACTGCCGTGGTAGCTGCGGGTGGCGCTGATGATCTCGCTGCGCCCGGTAACCCGCTTGGCCAGTTTCATGGCTCCCTCGGTGGCTTCGGTGCCGGAGTTAGTGAAGTAGACGTTGTCCAGCGTATCGGGCAACTGTTGGCAGAGCAAGGTCGCGAGTTCCACCTGCGGCCCTAATACGAACTCCCCGTACACGAGGGTGTGCATATAGGTGCCCGCCTGCCGCCGCACGGCCTCCACGACCGCCGGATGATTGTGGCCCAGTGCGCTGACCCCGATGCCGGCGATGAGATCGAGGTAGCGCTTACCGTCGCTGTCGATGAGGTAGCTACCCTGACCGCCAGCAATCTCGAGGGCCATGGGGGCGGGACTCGTCTGGGCGACGTGGCGGAGGAAGTTGGCGCGCTGCACGGCCCGCAAGGTACAGCCTACAGCGTCTCCAACTCGTTCACCAGCCGGCCAAGCTCTTCCGCGGTGAGGTGGGTGCGGGAGCTGACCAGTACGGTGCGGTCTTCCTCCCGAACGACCGCCAGCAGCTCTTTCAGCTTCTTCTTTTCGTAGCGGACGCTCAGTGAGATACGCTCCCCATCCTGGGTACGGATATCGGCCCAGCGCTCGAAGCCGCGGTAGCGTTCCAGGCTGAAAAGCAGGTTACCGATGCTCTCGCCGGGGTGGGTGAAGTCCTCGTTCAGGTAGGTGACCACGCGGGTCGTACCGAGATTGCTCGCGAGTTTGAAAAGCACCTTCTCGTCGGGGTCGTCGGTAGCCGTAGCGCCGATATCACTGGCGAGACTGATCAGCCAACCGGGCACTTTTACGGCGACGTTCTCCTCCCCCTTGCGGTGGGTCTTGATGAAGTCGCGGATGACCTCGTCCTGGGCGAAGCCGAGTGTGGAGGCGAAAAGGGTAAGGAAAAGGATGAGGATACGCATAGTAAGGGAGTTGTCGGGTGTTGGGTGGCGGGTGTCGGGGGGTACGGGGTGCGGGGTGCGGGGTGGCCTACCGGTCCCGAAGGGACCATCTATGTTGCGGAGGGTGAAGCTAGGACGCAGTCCAGCGAAGCCCTCCGTTGAATAATCGTATTATAGGTCAATCCAAAGCACGCTGCAGTTCAGCAATTTTAGAGAGGTCGATATTACCGACGAAGCTGAGCATCGCGAAGGTATCGTTGGCTCCCACCAGCAGGAAAAGTTCGCTGACGATCGCGTTATCGTCTTGAATGAAAGCTTCGACGTTCTGTCCGTCCTTCGTCCGCACCTTAAAGAGCAGCTCGTAGGCATTGGTGGAAATACGCCCCTTCGCTTCCTGGTAGAATTTAAGGGGTGTCTCGTCCGTATGCAAGACCCGGATGCCCTGGATGTCGCGGACCACGTCCAGGATGGCGCGGAGTTCGTCCTCATCGATCTCGTCCAGGTCGATCTTGGCGTCGTTGAAGAGTTCGAACATCTTTCCGCTTACGTAGACGGCGGTGAAGCGCTGATCGTCGACGTACTCGCTGAAGTAGTTGGAGATCGCGTCGATCGGGGTCAGGTTTTGCGCCCCGATAGCTATCGGGAAAGGTGTGAGATTGAACAGGAAAATGAAGACGAATACGTAGCGCATGGCGGTGATATTGGGTCGGCCGGAGCCGGTGGGGTAAGGGATTAGTCCAGGATTTCATTCACTTCCCGCAATTCGCGGAGGGTGATCTCCGGCCCCTGGTGCAGCCGGTCGGAGGTGGTCTGGAGGACGGAGCGGACGAAGCGCAGGGCCTCCTTTTCGTCGGTGATCTCGTAGCGGCTCCAGTCGACGGGGGTCCGCTCGGCTACCGGAAATTCAGTCACGTCGGGTTCCCGCTGGTCGAGCGCCCAGTTCACCGCTAGTAGCAGGGCCAGTCCGGCGGCGATCGTGAGCAGCCAGCGGGGCAGTTGCCGGCGGCGGGGCCGGAAGTTGACGACCCGGGCGGGGGCTTTCACCCTCCGTTCCCGCTCCCAGTAGCTGAAGAGGGGGCGGTAGGGCAGCAGTTCTTCGGCTACGTTCCCCACCCGGAAGTAGGTCTGCAGTTGCCGTTCTTCCTCCCGGGAAGTTTCCCCGGCGAAGTAGCGGTCGAGTAGTTCGGTAACTTGTTCGTGGCTCATCGTTCGATGATTTTGCTATTCATGATCAGGGCCCGTAGCCGCTGCCGCCCCCGGTGGAGGTAGACCTTCACCTGGGCGGGGGTCAGGCCGGTAGTTTCGCCGATCTCGCGGTAGCTCATCCCCTCCACTTCGCGGAGTTGGAGTACGCTACGCTGCTCGCTCGGCAGTTGCCGCATCAGCCGGTGGATGTGGCCGAGGGTATCCTCGGTTTCCACCAGGCGATCGGGGGTGTGGAGGTCGCGGTCGGGGGCGGCCGCCCGTCCTTCGTAGCTGCTGCGGGTTTTGCGTGAACGCAGCCGGTCGATCGCCCGGTTGTGGGTCATGCGCATCAGCCAGGCGGGCGGGTTGTCGAGCCGTACGATCTCGTCGCGCCGCTGCCAGCCGCTCAGCAGTACGTCCTGCACCACGTCTTCGGCTTCGCCGCCGTCGCCGGTCATGCGCAGGGCGAGCCGGTAGAGGCGGTCGCGGACGCTGGCGGCGAGGGTGGAGAAGGTTTGCACGGGGGGCATTTGCTTAGGTCACGGCGGGGGGGTTCCGATTGTTACAGCTTCCTTTAAAATTTTGTGAATCCGGGGGCTGCGCCCCCGGGTAATTAGGATGCTCCCTCCGGGAGCGGTAGGGGTAGGCGGGGTAGGCGGGGTAGGCGAACGGCGTTAGACTTCCGCGCCGAGCCACACCTCACACCCCTCCGTACAGTTCTTACAGATGTCGATCTCGGAGCGGCCCTTCAGGAGTTTGGTGCGGAAGTCGTCGTAGGCGGCGCCGTCCCAGACCTCGTCCAGTGAGGTGGTTTTCACGTCGCCCAGGCGGTGGGTCACATCCTTATCGAAGCAGCAGGGAGCTACCAGTCCGTCCCAGGTGATGACGCAGCTGTGCCAGAGTTTCCAGCAGTGGTTCTGCAGGCGGTTCTTGATGCCGTAGGTGCCGTCCGGCCTTTTGTAGTAGCGGGCGTACTGCTCCTGCTCGGGCATGAGGGGGTTACCGTGCTCGTAGTCGTAGAGTTGGGCGGATTTGAACTTCACCTCGTCGATCCCGATCTCGTCGGCCAGACGCACGACGTCCTCCATCTGGTGCTCGTTGGGCTTCACGACCAGGAACTGAAAGATCAGGTGGGGAGTACGCGACTTCAGTTCCCGCTTCCACTTGACCATGTTGCGGGCACCCTGCAGTACGGCATCCAGCTTGCCGGCCTTGCGGTACTGCTCGTACACCTCCTGGGTGGTGCCGTCCACGCTGATGATGAGGCGGTCCAGTCCGCTCTCGACCGTACGGCGGGCATTGGCGTCGTTGAGAAAGTGACCATTGGTGGAGGTGAGGGTGTAGATGCCGCGGTCGCTGGCCTCCTTTACCATATCCAGGAAGTCGGGGTTGATGTAGGGCTCCCCCTGAAAATAAAAGATCAGGTACAGCAGCCGGTCGGCGATGTCGTCGAGGGTCCTGCGGAAGAAGTCGGCCTTCAGGTTGCCGGTCGGCCGGGTGAACTGCCGCAGTCCGCTGGGGCACTCCGGGCAGCGCAGGTTACAGGCCGTTGTGGGTTCGAAACTGACCGTGAAGGGCTTGCCCCACACCACCGGGCGCTGTAGCCAGCGGGTGGCGTAGTAGCTGGCCAGCACTTTGAGCGCATTGGCGGCCCGCCGCGGCGTAAGCTTACTCACGAAGTTCAGCAGGTCGCGGGGGTACACTTTGGTCATGCGGCAAAGATAGGCCCATAAAGAAACCGGCTCCCGCGCTGCGGGGCCGGCCTCCTAAAGACTATGTAATCAACTAAAACAAAATTCTTTACCGCAGCCAGCGGTAGGTCATCTTGACCAGGAAGGTGTTGCGGGTGTCCTCCGAGAAGACGTTATCTCCGAGGGAAGTGACTAGCCCGCGACCAGGATTTTCGCTGGCGGTGTTGCCCTGCGACCACACCAGGAAGAGTTCCGAACCCGGATGGTATTCCCAGCGGGCCACCAGATTGGAGCGGAACTGCACGAAGGCGAAGTCGGGGTTGTCCAGCTCAAAACCTCCTGCGTAGGGAATTTCGTACTTATCCCGCCCTTCGTGGTGGGTCACATCGACCAACGGCCGGAACCGATCGTCGAAATCGGCCGCACCGCCCCGCCCGGTGAAGCGTTTGAAGCCAGCGTAGCGCCCGCGGCTGATGAAGGGCTGCCCGTAGTACTGCAGCGTCAGGTCCGGCGTGAGGTTATAATTCAGCCGCAGGGTGAGGCTGAGCGTCCGCTGGTCCACTGCGGCGACGATGTACTCGGTCCGTCCGTTCAGTTCTTCCTGGGCGACGTACTGATCGGCCCGCTCGAAAACGCTATAGCTCGGCGCGGCACTCACGCTGAGGGCGTCCAGCACCTGCCAGCTGATTTCGCTGTAGTAGGACCGCTGGCGTTCGCTGCCGTCGAAAGCCCCGAAGCCGTAGTAATTCAGGTAGGCGCGGACCTTCTTCCGGCTGTCGCTACCCACGTAGCCGAAGTACTCGATCCCCGGCGTCTGGGCCAGCACCGGGCCGCCCCGCAGGTCGGTCTTCGACGCCCGCTGGAAGATGTAGCTGCCGCCACCGCCGACCCGCCAGAAGTTAGTGAAGCTGGTGTGGGAGTTGGTATTGAAGGACTGATACAGGGAGGTACCCCCGAAGTCGTAGGTGGCGTAGTAATTCACGTTCGTCTGCAGGAAGCGGAAGATGCTGAAGGGCTGCCGCCACCGCCGCGCGCCCCAGGCGAAGTAGTTCACCTCGTCGGCGTTGCGCATGAAGCCGGCATCGTTGATCTCGAAGCCCGGCGAGCGCCAGGTGCCCCCCGCCTCGAAGACGTAGTTGCCCTGCAGGTTGCCCACCTTCAGCATGCCGCTGCTGCCGCGGAGTTCGGTGGCGGAACTGTCCACGAAAAGGTGGTCGGCATCCGGCCGCTGGAAAAAATGCTCGAAGCCGGTCTGGGTATTCAGGATGGCCTCTTCGCTGCCGCTCACGCTTGATAGCACGGTGTTGCCGGCCACGTACCAGGCCCGATCCTGCCAGCGATGCACGAAATCCAGGCCACCGGTAAAGGCCCTGTCGTGTAGAAAGTCGAGCTCCGGATCGTCGTCCAGCCGCCGTTGTACCCCGGTGAAGATGCCGCCGACGTAGGTGTCCCCGCCCCGGAAGTCCTGCTGTACCCGCGCTACCTGAAAGTTGGTCAGGGGCTCCACGGTCTCTTCAGTCCGCTCGCCATCAAAGTCAATCGTGGCCACCTCTCGTTGGGTGGTACTCTGGAGTAGCCCGACGGACAACCCTGACTGCGTCTTCCCGCTGAACTTGGCTGCCCCGAGGATAGTCGTGTTATCGGGCTGGTCGACGTAGTAGGCCCGTCCGCCGTCCGATCCGATGAAGCGGTGGGGCGCCCCCCCGATCCGCCGGGAGTAGAACAGTTGATCGGAGGTATGCCGCCCGCCCGCCTCGGCCGAACTAAGCTGGAAGTTGAAAATATTCTGCCCCTCCACGAAGAAGGGTCGCTGTTCGCGGAAGAAGATCTGGTAGCCATCCAGGTTCAGCGCCCCGGGGTCGGCTTCCACCTGCCCGAAGTCGGGGTTCACGGTGAGGTCGAGGGTCAGATCATTGGTGACTCCGACCCGGGCGTCCAGTCCGACGGAGAAGCGATTATCCGCCCCGGTTACGAAAGGATTGCCTTCCTCGGCGGGGTAGGTCGACCGCTGGGCCAGTACGTAGGGCTGAATCTCGACGTTGCGGCGGGGGCTCAGGTTGGTCAGTCCGCGTAGTTCCCCAAAGCGGCTCACCCAGCCCGGTGCCGTGGCCGACCGCGGTTGCCAGAGCGAGCGCTCGTCCATGCGGAAGTCGCGGCGGGTCGACTGAATGCCCCATACCTGGTCGTTGCCGTCGGAGAAGCGGATCTGGCTGAGGGGGATGCGCATTTCGGCCGTCCAACCATTACTATCCGTCTGTGTCCGGGTTTCCCAGATGGGGTTCCAGGAGCTGTCCCAGTTATTGCCGTCGTTAGAGATGAATTCATCCCCCTTGACCCCGGAGGCGGATACGGTAAAGCTGAAGGCCGTCCGGTTGTCGTGGTAGCTGTCGATGTTAAATTCCACCCAGTCGCCGGGAAACTGGTCGCGCCGCCCCATCCGCTGCTCGATCTTGTCGGGGTCGGTATCCAGGCAGCGGAAGGCCACGTAAAGGTTACGGTCGTCGAAGAGGACCTTCAGGAAGGTCTGCTGGGTGGGCAGGGTGTCCGGCTCGGGCTCGAACTGCACGTAGTCCCCGCTCCACTCCACCGCTTCCCAGGCCGGTTCGGTGGGGCTGCCATCAATTATCGGGGCCTGCCCCCTCACCCGCTCGGTCTGGTAGTGCCGGCGGGGGTACTTCTTCACGGCACTCGTATCCTGAGCGGCAATGCAAACAGTAAGGAGTACAAAAAGCGCGGCCAGTAATTGGGTGCGGTACATAGGTCGTAGTGAGTGGGTAGACTGAGGTTCAGCGTCAAGGACGATCACTGCCACCACGGGTTGCACCCCCCGATTGTTACAGCTTACTCACTTTGCCGGAGGTAGACCTTTCCGTACGGCGATTTACACTGCACCTGCGCGCCGCCGCCCCCGATCGAACCGACGACCCGTTCGTGGAACTGCCGCTGCTCGCTTTCCGCCTCGTCGATGCGCACGTCGAAGTCGGTCAGTAATTCACCAAACTGGGTTTCCAGCTCCAGGTCGGCCCGGGTGTCCGGGGGCAGGGTCAGGTCCACGGCCCCGTAGTTGCTGTACAGCTTCAGGGGCCCGGCCAGCCCGGTGTCGGTGTAGCGCACCTCGATACCGCCGAAGGTGCTCTCGATCTCTTGTAGGCGGGGAACGTCGGTCACGGTGGCACTGCCGTATAGCGTTTCCAGGCTCACGTCCAGATCGCGGGGCACGCGGACGCGCAGTTTGATGCGGGAGTTCATGTTGCAATCGCAGTCTTTATTGCGGTCCTGCAAGTCACTCCAGTCGTCAGCGGTGGGGCCGACTTCTTCGAGTATGATGGTTCCATTTTCGTTCCGGTACTCGAGTTCCGAAAGCTCCGGGTGTTCCTCGTCATTAATGAGGACTAGGTGTACGACTTCGATGGTCTCCCCCTCATAGATGCTCACTTCTACCCCACCGAAGTGGGACTTCACCAGCAGGCGGTCGGCCCCGTCGCGGGGGATACTCAGTTCGGTCTGGGCGGCAAGGGGGAAGCCGAGCAGGGACAGGATCGAGATAATCGGATACAGGCGAATCATTTCTTGCGGATGTAGAGGTTATCGTAGGTGGCCGTCAGGGCGATCAGGGGGCCGCCGCCGTTGATGGTGCCGTTGAGCTGGCCGGGTTTGACGCGGTCGCACTTGCCACAGTCCGAGCGGTCGTTCCCCTCCTTGATGGTATTGGATTTGACCACGATGTCGAAGTCGGTGTACATGGCCCCGTAGGCCGTGGAAAGACGCAGGTCGGCGGCGGTGCTGGCCGGCAAGGTGACGTCGACGTCGGAATAGGTGGAATGCAGCCGGACTTCCTCGGTCGGCGCGGAATCGAAACTGGCGATCACGTCGGCGTAGACCGCATTCACCGCCAGGGGGCCGGTCACGTTATCCAGCCGGACCTTGTGGTACAGCATACTTACGTCCAGCGGCCCGCCGAAGTCCTTCACGCTCAGCCCGCTGCCCCGGTGGGTACTCTGCTGCACCTTCACGGTGGCGCTGTTGGGGACGTAGACGGTCAGGGCCTTGCCGTCGCCGCCGACTTGTTGAATGAGGATGCTGCCGCCCTCCCCGTCGGTGACGCTGAGGCCGTAGCCGGTGTTGTCACGCAGTCCGCTGGCGCTGATGCGGCGCAGGCCGGCGGCCCGGTCGTCTTCCTGGTCGCGGGGGCGGCTTCCCTCGATGCGGAGTTCCCCCTTGGTGGTACCGACGATGGAAAGTTTATCGATCTCGCGAAATTCCACGGTCTTGCCATTCGCGGCTCGGCTGAAGGTTTCCTGCCCCAGCAGGGGGACGGTGAGGATAAGGAATGCTATAGTTGGTAGGACTTTCATGGTTTAGATCAGTTTAAAGGTTCCCAGCTCGGCCCGGTCGCGCAGTTGGCGGGGCAGGCTGTCGGATTCGATGATGTCTTCGAGGTAGGGCAATACCCGTTTCTCGTTCAGCCGGATGAGGGTTTCCATCAGCTGTATCTGTACGGCCGGCGGTGGCGCTTCCCCAAGGGCGGCCAGCATCTCGTCGCGGGCTGCGGCTTGGTCGGCGAAACGCAGCAGGGCGTCCAGGGCGGCCAGGCGCACGTTGGTGCTTACGTCCTGACGCAGCATTCGTCCCAGCTGACTGATGATCACCGGGTCGGCCTCCTCCAGGCTCAGGCTGGCGGTGGCGGCGCGGATGCGTTGGTGGCTGTCCCGGGCCCGCATCAGCTCCAGCATCAGGGTGCGGGTGGCGAGCAGTTCGTCGTGTTCCCGGTCGGATTGGCGGTTGCCGAGTACCCAGCCCACGGCAAAGACCAAGACCAGGAAACCGGCGGCGACGGCGAGCAGGGGGGCGGCGGCGCGCAGGGGGCGGCGTTTCCCGGGAGGCCGCCCGGAGGTACCCGAAGCCGCCTCGGCGATCATAGCGCGGATGCGGGCATCGGTGGCCCCACTCGGTACCGGATCGGGGAGGGCGGCCACTTGTCGGCGGAGTTCGTCGTCTTCGGGGTGGTTCATATCTTTTTGGAGTTGTGATAGTTTGCACGTAGTCGTTTACAGGCGCGATGCATGCGCACTTTTACATTCGATTCGGTGGTGCCGAGTATCCGGGCGATTTCGGCATACTTCATGTCGCGTTTCCAGGCCAGTTCGACCACTACGCGGTAGTTGTCGGGCAGAGCGGCCAGGGCGGCACCGCAGTCGGGACCGGCATCTGATGCCACCGGCTCGGCGGCCACGGTCTGCAACTCGCTGGTATCGGTCAGCGGCATCCGGCCGGTCTTGCGGCAGTGGTCGTAGTGTACGTTGCGGGCGATGGTGAAGGCCCAGGCCCGGAAACTCTGTCCGCCCCCCCAGCTTTCGCGGTACTTGATGATGCGCTCGAAGGTGGCGTGTAGCAGGTCCTCGGCGGTGGCTCGGTCGTTACCGGTACGGTTCACCAGGAAGCCGAGCAGCGGTGATTTATAGCGTTCGTACAGCGGGGCCAGGCTCCCGAGGGTGCCGGTGGCGACCTGTCTCATCAATATCTCATCGGAAGGCGGCAATGCGGTGGGTGTCTTTGGGGGGAATACCGGCCGGGGGAAGCAGTGGTTACAGCAGGCTCCCAAAAAATACGCAACCCTTTTCCATTCCCAGCTCGCCCGAACAAAGGAGGTAGTCGGTCCCTTCTCCCATTATGTCCCGCAAAAAGACTGCACCCGCGCCCCCGCCCGCAACCAAGCGTACGTCCACGCTCAAAAAGATCGTCTACGTGGTCATCATTCTGATCGTGGTGTCGCTGATCCTGCAGTTCCTCGGCCTCGGGGTGGTGGATCGGCGGGAGGATAATATTTTGATTGAGGAGCCGCATGGGGGGTGAGGAGCGGAGCTCCTCGACCTAGTTCCAGCCCACGCTCTCCAGCCCTGGGTAGAATGGCCAGGGGATCGCCAGCAGGATGATCACCAGGCCGATGCCGTAGTAGGTGGCGATCGTCTTCCAGCCCTTATTGAGCTCGGCCTGC
>CAZKPE010000093.1:0-14820 GCA_964554545.1 uncultured Lewinella sp. | reverse complement strand
GCGCACCGCCGCCCGCCCGAAATGCTCCCAGAAGAGGGGGCGATCCTGGATGGTCGGGTCGGTCTGGGCCGTCTGTAGGAGGTTTTTACCGGGTACGTTTGCACCTGCGTGCCCGCCCGCTACCGCCAGTGCCGTTGGGAACAGATCGATGACGTGGGCGTAGGCATCGACCCATTCCCCCCGCTCTGCGATCCCGGCCGGCCAGTGTACGATCAGGGGAGTGGCGATCCCGCCCTCGTCGGTCCACTGTTTGTACTTGCGGAAGGGGACGTTCGAGAGCTGGCTCCACGGCTTGCGGTAGGCGACGTAGCTCCCGGCCAGGCCGATGGTGGACTCGGGGAGGTCGAGTTTGCGGCCGGAAATTTCCTCGGCGCAGCCGCCGTTGTCGCTCAGGAAGACAATCAGGGTGTTTTCCAGTTGCCCCGCGGCGTCCAACTCGTCGATCAGGCGGCCGATGCCCTCGTCCATGCGGTCGACCATGGCGGCGTAGACTTCCATGCGGCGCTCCCACTGCAGGGCGGGGTCGGTGGTTTCCCAGTCGGGAACGTCTTCTTCCAGGGGGGGCAGTTCGTAGCGTTCGTCGATCAGGCCCAGTTCGAGCTGGCGGGCGAAGCGGGCGCGGCGCAGACGGTCCCAGCCCGCCGCGTAAGCCCCTTCGTAGCGGGCCGTAATCTCCTCCGGCGCGTGCAGCGGCCAGTGGGGGGCGGTATAGGCCAGGTACAAAAAGAAGGGCGACGTATCCCGACTTTCCATATGTTCCTTAACTACCTCAACCGCATAGTCGGAGTAGGCATCCGTAGCGTAGAAGCCCTCGGCCGGTGGCGTCCACGGCAGGGAGTCGAGCACCATCTGGCGGGTGCGGTTCTGGTCGGTCCGGATGGTGTAGTAGCTGCTCGCCCCGCTGATGAGCCCGAAGTAGCGTTCGAAGCCCCGCCGCAGCGGCCAGTATTCGGGCCGTTCCCCGACGTGCCACTTCCCGCTCATGTAGGTGCGGTAGCCGCTTTCCCGCAGGCGTTCGGCCAGGGTGGGCACGTCCTCACGCAGGTAACCTTGGTAGGGGCCAGGTTCTGGAATACTGTCTAGGCCACTAACCATTCTGCCCATGCCCGCCGCGTGGGGGTACTGCCCGGTGAGCAGACTGGCGCGGGTGGGGCAGCAGCGGGCGGCATTGTAAAAGTGGCGAAATTTAAGCCCCCCCGCCGCCAGCCGGTCCAGATTCGGGGTCGTGATCTCCCCCCCGTAGCAGCCGAGGTCGGAGTAGCCCATATCGTCGGCCAGGATGTAGACGATGTTCGGTCGCTCGGGTGCGGAAGGTTCGGGCGCCCCGATAGCTATCGGGGCAGGTGCGGGGGAAGCACAGAAATTTAAGGCAGCTAAACACGACAGGGCAAACAGACGGTACATCGACGGTGAATTGGACCCCATCAATATACAGTCCGCTACCGCAGCCCGACCGCCACCGCCCGGGTACTCCGACCGTCCACCAGCATCCTCAGGTAGTAGGTGCCGGTCGGCAACTGGTCGAGCTGGTCGAAGGGCACCCGCTGCCGGCCCGCCGCCAATCGTCCGGGCCGCTGTCGGGCAACTAGGCGGCCGAAGCTGTCGTAGAGCTGGAGGTCGATCGTGGCGGAAGTCATGAGCTCGAAGTCTACCGTAAAGGCACCCACCGCCGGGTTCGGAAAGACGGCCAGCGCGGCTACCTCCGCGAAGTCGCGCACGCTGGTCGACAGATCGACCCCGAAACTGATCCAATCGATCTCGAGGGTGTCGTTGAAGCCGCCCGTCACGGCATTGGGGTAGAAGCGCAGACCGGTGATCCGCTGCCCGTCCACGGCACAGGGGCGGTCGGCCTCGGTACAACCGGTCCCGCCGTAGCCGCCATCCTCGTAGCCACCGGCAAAATCGATGGAGTAGACGGCGAACTCATTCCCCGCGATCGTGGTGGAGCGGCCCCCGTTGGTGGTATTGTAGTCGTTGACGTCCACCAGGTCGACGCGAAGATCGACCGTATCGCCCCCCACCGTACGGGCGCGCAGGTAGAGCAGGTCACCCGATCCGACAACGTCGGCGACGACCGGCTCACCGTTCTCGCGCAGGCGCATATCGATGGTCTGGTAGGGGGTGGCCGTTCCGTCGCCGGCAATGTAGAAGATGCCGGTTTCGACGCCGAAGGTCAGTCCGTTCGGATTACCGGAGAAGGCGTCCTCGCTATCGTCCAGGCGGTTGCCGTAGTTGACCATTCCGGTCGGTACGCCCCCGCTGGTGTCGCGATCGGCGATGGGCTGGCCGAAGCTGAGGTAGTCGATGTAGAGGATATCGTTGAAGGCGGCATCGACCGGCTCGGGGTAGAAGACGATGGAGCGGATGACGCTGCCGTCGACGGGGCAGGGCCGATCGTCCACGCTACAACCCGTGCCGCCATAGCCCTCGTCGCGGTAGGCATTGCTATAGTCGTAGACGATCTCGTTGAACTCTTCGCCCGAGGCCACCCGGGTGACGCTGCCTAGTGTCGTGTGGTGGTCGTTGTTGTCGACCAGGTCTACGCGCAGGTCAACGGCCTCCCCGCTGGCGGTGCGCACGCCCAGGTACAGTCGGTTATTGGAGGCCACGGCATTGGCAAGTTGTTCGTCCGGCAGGGTGTATTCAATGGCCTGATACTGGGTCGAGGTACCACTACCGGCGAAGATGAGCACGCCATCTTCAATTTCGTAGGTGATGCCCGTGGGCTCACCGGTTAGTAGCGTATCGGCCGTAGCCAGATCGTCAAAGTAATTGATAATGCCGGCCCCGGTGGCGGTAGAGTCGAAGGTGAAGGTGAGGGAGTCGATGTTGAAGGCCGGCCCGCCGACGATCGTGAGGCGCATGATCTGCTCTCCGACCGAAAGGAAGACGGGCGTGGACGCCGCTACCGTATCGAAGTCACTGAAGCCCCCGGTGCCCCCTTCGGGCAGGATCAGGGTGGTGCTTGCGGCATTGTTGGCGAAGCTGACGCGCAACCGCCCGCCGCCGTTCGGGGAGGCAAGCGCTCCGCTTACCCGGTAGGCACCGGCGGCGGTCACGTTCACGGTGTACTCCAGCCACTCGTTCTCGCTGACCCAGCCCACGCTGTAGCCGTCCTCCTCGCTGCCGCCGATATCGACGGCCTCGCCGGGGCGGTACGCTCCGCCGTTATTGCTACCGTCGCTGTCGCTGTAGGCTACCCCCGGACCGCCGATATCGTAGTTCTCGGCCTGGATGGAACCCGGCAGGTTTACCGCAGCCCCCAGGAAGGGTGCCCGGGGTACGGGTGGGGTGACGATGGAGTTCGGGTCACGCCAGCAAAGTCGGTCGAGCTTGAGCCAGTCACGACCGGCCGCCACGATGAGTTCGTGGTTTCCGGCTTCCAGTGCTACGTCGACGATAACGATCTCCCCCCAGTAGGTATCGCCCTGTAGCGGACTGCGGGAAAGGGTATCGTAGGTGTAGTCGAGTGTGTCGCCATCCAGGATCAGGGTGTACAGTCCGGCCAGCCCGTTCAGATTGTCGTCTTCCTGCTCGCCGACCCGGACGCGAACGGCCAGGTCGTAGTTGCGGGTCTCCGTGATCGCAAAGGAAAGTAAGGCGGCATCCCCTTCGTCGAACAAGGCCACGCTGGCCCCGCCGGAGGAACCGGGGGAGTTGGCGTCGCGGAAGATCGTGGCGTTGCCGCCGGCCTCATTCGCTATGGTGAAGATGTCTTCGGCCTCCCGGCAGTCGTTGGCCGGGCCGGTGGTCACGTCCATGGCCAGGGCGGGCAGTTCGCCGGCGACGAAGTGGGCCAGGGCCTTGATGTAGTTGGCCTGGTAGTAGATGGCGGGCTCGTTGTAGGCCCAGGGGCCGTACTCCCAGTGGTTATCGACGCTGAAGGCTTTCTGGTCGGGCTGGTCGCCGGCAGTGGCGTCGAAAGAGTGGGTGCCGAGTTTGATCCGCATATTTCCGTTACCCTGGGGGTTCGGGCCGCCGGAAAGGAAACCGGGGGCGGGGCCGAC
The DNA here is from genome assembly GCA_964554545.1 of uncultured Lewinella sp. Lineage (GTDB taxonomy): Bacteria > Bacteroidota > Bacteroidia > Chitinophagales > Saprospiraceae > Neolewinella. Next base: position 10,813 of record CAZKPE010000093.1, on the reverse strand, counting down.
ATTGTCGCCGTCGATATTGTCGAAGCGGGTATCGAGCGAGAACCAGCTGTGCCACATTTCGTCGGCGCAGAGCTCGGCCCCGTAGCGGTACATATTCGAGAGCATGCAGATGCCCGAGGGGTTGGTGCCGTGTAGGTAGTTGATGATCGACTGGGCCCGGGCCTGGTAGGCGGGGTGGTTGTCTTCCTTCAGGTCGTAGTGGATAAAATCCAGGATGTTGGCGGCCTGCCGGCTGACCAGGCTGTTGGAGCCCCAATTGAAGTAGACGGGCAGGGCGCGGTAGAGGTTGTCGGATTCCGATACGACGTAGTTGCCGCCCTCGCTCTTGCCAGTACTGGTCTTTTCGGCGAGGATGGCCTGTTTGGTTGCGTCGTCGGCACCGTCCAGGGTAGCATAGAAGAGCATGGCCTCGGCCTGATTGCCCCGGTAAATTCCCCAGTCGCTGGCTTTCCAGGGGCGGGTTTCCAGGTAGTTGGCGGCCACGAAGTTGCTGTACTCCTGCTTGCCGGTGAGGGCAAAGAGGTAGGCGGCCGTGGTGGCGGCTTCGGCGAGGTGCTCTTCGGAGTAGTGCGCCCCGGCCCCGTCGGCATCCCCGGCTTCGATCTTACCATCATCGCACTGCTCGGTCTTATCGGGGGCGGCCAGGTAGTATTGCCAGGCGGCCTCGGCCCGCTCCCGGAGTTCGGCCACCTTCTCCGGCCAGACGCCGGCCCGCTCGTAGGTCAGGGCGGCGTGGGCCAGCATACCGGCCCCGGTGATGGTGCTGTTCACGCAAATGCCGTTGTGCCAGCGGTCGCGGGTGTCGGTGCTGGGGGGGGAGATGTAGCTGCCGTCTTCGAGGATACCCATCTTCTGATAGAAACCGCCGCTGCCGCTGTCATCGGTGGGGTCGTAGTCCTGCATGGACTCCAGCCAGTCGGTTTCCCAGCGGATTTCATCGAGGAGGTCCGGAATGTCGTTATCGCCCTCCGGAATGCGGAGGCTAAAGTCGTTCCAGAAGTCGGGGTACTGGTCGTAGGTCGTCAGCAGGGCGTGTACGGCATCGGTGGCGAAAGTGACGTACTTATTGGGGTCGCCGGCGTCGAACCAGCCCTTGGGCATGGAGCGGGTCTGGGTGGAGTCGGCCAACGACATCACGGCGTACTCCTGATCGGGGCGATCGAACCAGGCCCCGTCGGTCCAGGGCTCGCCGCTGGCGTAGTCGGCGGTCTTTTCCTGGTTAACGCGCTGGTAGTAGAAGAATTCCATGGCCACCCGCAGCACGTCCGCGTAGACGTCGTCGGCGATCCGGAAGGGGTAGCTTTCGGCGGGGCTTCCGTCGGCCTTGGTCAGGCGGATCACGTAGGTGCCCGTGTCGGTCAGGCCCGTGAAGTCGAACCAGTAGCCCAGGTCGCCACTGACCTCGTCGAGGCTGCCGCCGTTCCAGGCCCGGGCGGGGCCGGAGAAGGCCACCTGCTCGTCAGATTGCCGGACGACCTCTACCGCCGCGCCCGGATCGAGCTCGATGCCGGAGCCGGCGTTGTAGCCCTCCCGGGCGCGGGCGATCACGGCCACCTTGGAAGAAGTAGTGGGGTAACCGAACTGGTCGATGCGGATGAAGTTGCGGTCCTCCAGGACTTCCTGGGCGGAAAGGCTGAGGGAGAAAGCGAGGAGGAATAGGACGGCGAGGGGCAGACAGCGTCCGGTAAAGAATTGCATGATCGTTCGGGTAAAAGGTGAAGGAAACGGCCTCAATATAGAAAATTAGTGTATTGATCACACGAAGGCACGAATTTTTTTACTTTCCTACTTTCCCGGCACCTGCGCCCCGCCGCCCTCTTCGTCCATCCCCCGGGGAGATAGTACCTTTCCACTTCCATGCGTATCTGGGACACCCTATTCGGCCGGTCAGTAACGGACACCCGTACGGAAGGGCCCACCCTTCACTTCGGTCGGTATACGGATGCCCACAAGAGGACGGCCAACTACGCCGCCTGGGACCAGGCCCTGGAAGCCTACGAGAACGGCGACTTCCTGGAAAGCTGCCGCCACTTCCTGGCCTACCTGCGCGACGAACGGGAAGACAACGTGAAGTGGGAAAGCCGGGAGGGGAGGCTCTACTTCGAACTCTATCAGGGCAGTAAGCGGCTGACCGGCTACGCCGACCGCGAACAGCTACGCGCCACCGCCCGCATCGCCCGACTGGAGGAGGAAAATACCGAGTTGCTGCGCCGGCTGACGGCCATGAACTACGCCCTGCGCTACAGCCGCTTCGCGCTGGACGAAGACGACTGCCTGACGATCATCTTCGACACGCCCATCCACGATGCCAGTCCGCACAAGCTTTACCAGGCCTTCAAGGAAATGGCCCTGCGTGCCGACAAGCAGGACGACCTGCTGCTGGATGAATTCGCCGCCGCCCTGAGCCCCGTGGAGATCACCCACCTGGCCCCGGTGCCGGAGACGGACAAGCAGCGTAAGCTGCATTTCCTGCAGGAGCAGATACAAGGGGTGATCGACTACCTGGCCACCAACCGCATCAACCCCGAGGAGCACCCCGGCGCGGTCGCCTACCTACTGCTGGACGTGGTGTACCGGCTGGACTACCTGCTGATCCCCGAGGGGCACACCATGGAGGCCCTGGAGCGGATGCACCGGATGTACTTCGCCCGGGAAGACGAGCAGCCGGTGACCTACAAGAACGTGCGCCTGCTGGCGGAACTACAGCAGTTGCTGGACCGGGCCCCGGCGCGCTTCGCCCAGGAGCTGTACGGGGGAAAATCCACCTTCGGCATCACCTTGCCGACCAGTTACGACCGCCTGCGGAGCTTGATCAACAACGAGCTGCCGAATATGGACTGGTACCAGGACAACGGCTACCCCGAGGTGGCCCGCGCCATCCCCGGCTATATCGTCGGCTACGCCCTGTTCAACTACGCCGTACCCCCGCCGACCCGCGAACTGCTACACCTCTACTACCGGGTGACCGAGAACGGCTACTTCCGCACACTGGGCTACAGCCAGAACTTCCTGGATAAAGAAGGGCGACCCGACCGGCGGACGATCCGGGCGGCCGTGCAGGACATTGCCGTGCAGCACCGCCCCGTATCCCCCCGCCTGCGGCCCGCCGTGAACAGTTTGCGCTGCGGCAACCTGCTCGACTTCAGCCGCAGCTATCTGGAGATGTTGGCCGACCTGGACCTGAGCAGCTAAACGTACAGCTCCCCTTTGAGCAGGCCCCGGCTGATGACGATCTTCTGCACCTCGCTGGTGCCCTCGTAAATCTGGGTGATCTTGGCGTCGCGCATCAGGCGCTCCACGTGGTACTCTTTCACGAAACCGTAGCCCCCGTGGATCTGCACGGCCTCCACCGTGTGCCGCATGGCGACCGAGCTGGCGAAGAGCTTGGCCATGGCCCCGGCCTGATTGTAGTCGCCCCCGCTGTCCTTGAGCCAGGCGGCGCGGTAGACCATCATCTTGGCGGCCTCGATGTCGGTGGCCATGTCGGCCAGCTTGAAGGCGATGGCCTGGTGCTGGCTGATCGCCTTGCCGAAGGCCTCCCGTTCCTTGCTGTAGGCTACGGCCAGTTCGTAGGCCCCGCCGGCAATACCCAGGGCCTGAGCGGCGATACCGATGCGGCCGCCGGCGAGGGTCTTCATGGCGAACTTGAAGCCGCTACCGTCCTCCCCGAGGCGGTTCTCCTTCGGCACCTTCACATCGCTGTACATGATGGTGTGGGTGTCGCTGCTGCGAATGCCGAGTTTGTCCTCCTTGGCGCCGACCTCCACGCCGTCCCAGTCGGTCTCGACGATGAAGCAGTTGATGCCGCGGTGCTTGGCCTCGGGATTGGATTGGGCGATAACGAGGTGGACCTGGCTGGTGCCGCCGCTGGTGATCCAGTTCTTGGTGCCGTTGAGTAGGTAATGGTCGCCCATATCCACGGCCGTCGTGCGCTGGTGGGTGGCGTCGCTGCCGGCCTCGGGCTCCGAGAGGCAAAAACTGCCGATCCACTCACCGGTGGCCAGTTTGGTCAGGTACTTCTGCTTTTGTTCTTCCGTGCCGTAGGTCTCCAGGCCGTAGCAGACCAGGCTGTTGTTGACCGACATGATGACGGAGGTGGAGTTGTCCACCTTCGAGATCTCCTCCAGGGCGATGATGTAGCTGAGGTTGTCGAGCCCGCTGCCGCCGTACTTGGGGTCGACCGTCATGCCCATGAAGCCGAGCTCCCCGAGTTGTTTGATCTGATCGCTAGGGTAGGCCATGGTGGTATCCCGCTCGATCACCCCGGGCAGACAGACCTGCTGGGCGAAATCGCGGGCGGCCTCGCGGACGGCGAGCTGTTCTTCGGTGAGGGTAAAGTGCATGGTCGACAGGTTTTGGGGGTGCAAAATTAGCGAAAATTCGCCCGGCCGCACGGCGGGGAAGGGTAGCGTATCTTTACCCATCATTCGATCAATGCCCCTGCCCTTGCGCTTATGTCTCTCCATACTGGTCTTTATTGCAGCCGGCCGGGTAGTCGCACAGTCGTACCACAGCATCGCGGAACTGCATTACGGCTACGATAGTGAGCGGCGCTTGTTGGTTGCCCGGGTGGATCCGGAGGCGGTAAACTATCCCGTTCTCGGTATCCGTACCCTTGGGAAAGGGGGAGGCTTTTTGGCCCTGCCCCATGCCGTAAGCGAACTGAAGTACGATACGCTCTATCCGGCTACCAGCGGGAGCGGAGAGCAATTGCAGATTGCCTTCACCCGCCTGCCTATCGTCCACCTGCGTACCGCGGCCAACATCCATGAATGGTCCAAAGAACCGGGGCGGTTGACCTATGCTGACCGGGAGCAAACCGTAGTTTCCGACATTGGCCTGCGCCACCGGGGCAGCTTCAGCCTGCGCTACCCGAAGAAGTCCCTGGACCTGGAGTTCTGGGACGCCCCCACGGGCAGAAAATCCCGCGATGTGCAGTTCGCTCACCTGCGGGAAGACGACGATTGGGTGCTCGACGCCCTGTACAACGAGCCCCTGCGGGTGAACGCCTACGTGGCCCACCAGCTTTGGCTCGACTTGCATCGCCCCTACTACCGGGAGCGGGAGGAGGGCGCGCGCGCGGGTGCTAACTTGCAGTTCACCGAAGTCTTTTATAACGACCGCTACCACGGACTGTACCTGCTTTCCGAGCAGGTGGACCGCAAGCAGCTCGGCCTGAAGAAGGTCAAAGACGGCGCGATACGCGGAGAGCTCTACAAGGCCGTGGACTGGACGAACGCCACCCGTATCCTGGCCCCCCTCGGAGAGGTACCCGCCCCCTCGGCGCCCCACTACGATGGCTGGGAGCTCAAGCACCCGGAACCGGGCGATGGCATCGGTTGGGGGCCGCTCCACGAGCTGCTCTCCTTCGCCACGCGCAGTAGCGATGCCCAATTCATCCGGGAGGCGTCCGAATGGTTCCACCTCGATAACCTGATCGACTACTTCATCTTCGTCAACGCGACTACGCTAATCGATAATACGGGGAAGAACTCCTACCTGGCCCGCTACCGGGAAGAAGAGCCCTATTTCTACGTTCCCTGGGATCTCGACGCCTCCTTCGGCAACCGCTACGACGCCACCCGCAACCAGGATGTCGAACAGTGGCTGACCAACGGCCTGCAGGATCGGCTGCTGGACCTTAATCCGGATGACTACTCGGATCGCTTCTGTGAGCGCTACAGGGAATTGCGCGCCGACCTTCTCGACCCGGCGGTACTGAACGACCGGATCGACGAAGCGGTCAGCTATCTGGAAAGTACCGGTGCGCTCACCCGCGAGGCCCTGGCCTGGCCCGGATCGGTGGACTACGGGGCCGACTACCGCGCCTTCGTGAAGAATTGGAACGAGCAGCGTATTGCCTACTTGGACGAGGCGATCTGCGAGCCGCTGGTCAGTACCGCAGGGGTGCGGCGGGTAGAAGAATTGCGGATCGCTCCGAACCCCGCCGCCACCGTCATTCGCGTCGAGCGTTCGGCCCCGGAACCGGAACCCTATGTCGTGCGAGATGTAACCGGCCGTACGGTCCTGCGTGGGCAGATGGCGGGTCGCATGCATCAAGTAACTATTATGGAGCTGACTCCTGGAATTTATTTCATCCAGACCCCCACGGCGAGCACCCGCCTCGTCGTACACCGTTGACCAGCAACTTTCGTTTTAAACCCATTCCGCAGGCGCTGACTCGCGCGGCATCCGGAATACCAAGAACTGCAACACCCAACAACCCTATAAACACCCAGCGATTTGCGCTTTCTCTATTTACAGCTTAGCATACTTATGTGTGGTGGGCTGATCGGACAGTCCACGCTCCGTATCCGGGAGCATCATTACGGTTACGACACAAGTCGGGCTTTCGTATTAGTTCGCGCCGATCTGGACACGGTAGCCGGCGACCTGCATGAGGTGCGGGCGGGGACGCAGGTGTTGCGTTTGCTGGAACGGGATAACGAACTCACCTACGAGCGGGCATACCCGGCCGTCAATCAGGTCGGGGACACGAACCGGATATCCTTCACCCGTCTGCCCCTGGTGCACATCAACGATGCATATAGGCTAAACCGGGTCCTGAAAAAGCCCGCCGAATTGACCTATGGTGGGGATGAGGCTACGATCACCTCCACTATCGGTATCCGATGGCGTGGCAGCTATAGCGTGCGGTTTCCGAAGAAATCCTATGACATCGAAGCCTGGACCGAAACCGATGGGCAACAAACGCGCGACCTCGCTTTCGGCAGTTTACGTATGGATGACGACTGGGTGCTCGATGCCCTCTACAATGAACCGCTGCGCGTAAATGCATACGTCGCCCACAAATTGTGGCTCGATATGTACACGCCCTACTACCAGTGGCAGGAAGAGGAGGCGCGAGCGGGAGCAGACGTCATGTGGACCGAAGTGTTCGTAAACGGTCGCTATCACGGGGTATATCTACTGTCTGAGCAAGTGGACCGCAAGCAGCTGAAACTGAAGAAAGCCAAAAACGGAGAGATAAGGGGGGAACTCTACAAAGCCGTTGATTGGACGCCGGCAACCCAATTCAAACGGCAACCCGCGCTACCTTCCCCATGGGCTGACAAATACGATGGTTGGGAACTCAAACATCCCGAACCTACGGATAGCATGGGCTGGGAACCCCTGCACCATATCATCGGCTTTGCAGCCCATTCCACAGATCAGGAGATGCAGTCGTGGGCTTCGACTCAGTTTCACCTACCTAACCTGATCGATTACTTCCTTTTTATTAACGCCATCACCTCGGTGGATAACCACGGGAAGAACGTCTACCTGGCCCGCTACCGAGCGGGGGAGCCGTATTTTCTGGCTCCCTGGGACCTTGATGCTTCATTCGGTAATCGGCACGACGGGAAGAAATACAATCGACCCGATGTGTGGTTGTCGAATAATCTACTGGAACGGCTCTTGGCCCTGAATCCCGACCGCTTCGCTGACCGCTTTTGCGACCGCTACCAGGAATTGCGTTCCAGCCTGCTCGATCCTACCGCCCTGAATCTTCGCATACGGGAAGCCGTTGACCTTCTGGAGCAGAATGGGGTGTACGAGCGGGAGAAGATGGCCTGGCCCCGCTCGGTGGACGATAGCGAAGACTACCGGTCCTACGTATACGAATGGAATGTAGAACGAATCGCGATTCTCGACCGCCAAGTGTGCGACTTTATGACGTCCACGGATGGCAGTTCGGTTGAAGGAGCGAGCCTATCCGTATTCCCCAATCCCGCCGCCGATTATGTTCGGGTCCGACACGCGGGTACCGCCCCGACCCCATATCACTTGTTCGACCTTGCCGGTAAGCGAGTAAGATCGGGAATGCTCGCCCCGCATTCCGATTATATCCCGGTAGCCCAATTACCCGCCGGTATGTACGTGTTGCGGACCGGGCAGGTATCAAGCCGGTTGATCGTGCGCTAAGCGGGTCGCGGTACGGCGAATCAAACCAAGCCGTATCTTTGGGGACGAAGCTATCCGATCATGTGGAACGACTATAAATACCTGATCGCTTACGTCCTGCCCCTGGCGGGCCTGTTGGGCGTTCACTACGGCGGGGCCTGGTCGCCGGGCAGCATCTACGTGGCCTTCGTGCTGCTGCCGCTACTGGAACTGGTACTGCCGCAGGACCGCAGTAATCGCCCCGAGCAATTGGAGGACGACCGCAGCAAGACCCGCTTCTTCGACTGGCTGCTGTACCTCAACGTACCCATCCTCTACGGCATCATCGGCTACTTCCTGTACGTGACCACCACCCGCGACCTGTCGGGATGGGAGACCTTCGGGATGATTTGCAACGTCGGTCTACTGATCGGCGCGAACGGCATCAACGTGGGGCACGAACTGGGGCACCGCTCCACCCGGGGGGAGCAACTGCTGGCCCAGGCCCTGCTGCTGACCGGCCTGTATATGCACTTCTTCATCGAGCACAACCGGGGGCACCACCGCCACGTCGCCACCCCATTGGACCCGGCCACCAGCCGCCGGGGGCAAAGCGTATACGCCTTCTGGCTACGTAGCGTGGCGCTGAGCTACGCGGATGCCTGGCGGCTTGACCGGCCACTGATGGTCCGCTTCCAGTTGGTGCAGCTCGCTTATCTCACCTTCATCACGCTGATTTTCGGCTGGGCGGGGCTGGCACTGGCCGTCGCCGCGGCGGTCTTCGGCTTCCTGATGCTGGAGACGGTGAACTACATCGAGCACTACGGCCTGCTGCGCCGACAGAACGACCGCGGCCGCTACGAGCCGGTACTGCCGATCCACAGCTGGAACAGCGACCACGAACTCGGCCGTATCCTGCTCTACGAGCTTACCCGCCACAGCGATCACCACTTCAAGTCGACCCGCAAGTATCAGATCCTGCGCCGCCACGAGGAAAGCCCCCAGCTTCCTACCGGCTATCCGGGCTGTATGCTGCTTTCGCTGGTACCCCCGCTGTGGTTCCGGGTCATGGACCGGCGGTTGCCCACGACTAGCGCGGCGGCCTAGCTTGCTGCGCATCCAAGTATTCGGGCATGGGGATTCGCCGGACCAACTTTGCACCTGCGACCCCGCCCGCACCTAAATCCCGGCGAAATTCCACCAGGCCCAGGTCACGGGCGTAAATCTCATAACCGGAGAAGGCGGGGCTGATGTCCCCCAGTTCCGCGTCCCGCTGGCTGACCTGTCCGTAGAGATCGAAGACGATGGCGTCCACCGTTTCTCCCGTGACCGTCAGACTGGTATCTCCGCGGTACACCCGGTCCAGGGAGATCAGGTTGCCAATTTGCCCCGGCCCCGGTGACTCGAAGAAGACCTGGTAGCCAACGGCTTTGCCGTCGTTGAGCAGGAAAGAGAAGATGCGGTCGTAGCGAATGTCCGTCTCCACCCGCTGCCGCCGGCCACTGCTGTCGGGAACGAAGAGCGTCAGTTCTTCCAGGTTCACGCCGGAGTTGGTGATGCGCTCCCGGGCCACCTGGTCGGGGGTGGTGCCGTCGGCGTAGCGGGTCGCGCTGAGGTAGAGGGCAGTGTCGAGGTCCACGCCGAGGTAGTACCAGTAGGTGAAGGGTTCGTCGGAAAGGGTACCGGTATTTTCGTACTCGTAGATGAGCCCGTCCGTAAGCTCCCGGACCGGAAAGTAGAAGTCGCGGATGTCGGCTTCCTCCGAGCAGCCGAACAGGCCGAGCGCGATCAGTATAGCCCGGCCCCTCATCGCCGGCAATAGAGTACCCAGGCCGGGGGGAGGTTGCGGTATACGCGGCGCGTTTCCACCTTGCCGAAAGCATCTTCGTAGTAGGACTTGGTCTTCAGGCTGTAGTGGACCTGATTGTAGCAGCCCCCGGGCCGCAGATTGGTCTTGGCGGCGGTGACGATGCGCCGGCCCAGATTACCGGGCAGGGCCGCGAAGGGGATGGCGCTGACGATGTGGTCGGCCCGGTCCGCGCCGATGCGGTCGAGCCAGGGGCGGATGTGCTCGGCGCTGTCCTGGGCCACGATCAGCCGCGGATCGCCGATGGCCCGCATATCGTCGCAGAGGTCTTCGCTCACTTCGAAGGCGATCACCTTCCCGTCCGGGTGCAAGCGATCGAGGATGTGGCGGGTGATGACGCCGTCGCCGGCCCCCAGCTCGACGATGGTGCGGGCGGTGCCGAAATCGATGCGGTCGATGGCGGCGCGGCAGAGCGGGCTGCTGCTGCGGGTGATGGTGCCGGTGGTGCCGAGGTTACGCAGCCCTTCTAAGAGAAAGGTGAAGGTGCTCATACATCACTCCGCTTATCATCAAAGGCCTCCAGGTAATCGCCGATCCGCCGCAAAAATGACCCCCCCAGGAAGCCGTCCACCACCCGGTGGTCGTAGCTCAGGCTCATGAACATCATTTGTCGTACCGCGATCAGGTCGCCGTATTCGGTTTCTACCACGGCCGGCTTCTTGCGGATGGCCCCTACGGCCAGGATGGCCACCTGGGGCTGGTTGATGATGGGGGTGCCCATGACGTTGCCGAAGGTGCCGACGTTCGTTAGCGTGAAAGTGCCGTCCTGGATCTCGGTAGGTTTCAGCTTATTCTGGCGGGCACGGGCGGCGAGGTCGTTCACCTGCCGGGTCAGGCCCATCAGGTTGAGCTGGTCGGCGTTGCGGATCACGGGCACGATCAGGTTGCCGGTGGGCAGGGCGGCGGCCATGCCGATATTGATGTCGTGCTTCTTAATGATGGTGTTACTGTCGACCGAGACATTGACCATCGGGAAGTCCTTGATCGCCTTGGCGACTGCTTCGATAAAAATGGGGGTGTAGGTGATCTTCTCCCCGTGCCGCTGCTGAAAATCCTGCTTGA
>CAZKPE010000092.1:0-14838 GCA_964554545.1 uncultured Lewinella sp. | reverse complement strand
GTCAGGGCGATGATCTCGGCGTGGGCCGTCACGTCGCTCAGGCGCTCGGTTTCATTGTGGCCGCGGGCGATGATGTGGCCCCCGGCTACGACGACGGCCCCGACGGGCACCTCCCCCGCCGCCGCCGCCCGACGGGCCTGTAGCAGGGCCTGCCGCATGAAATAGGCATCGTCGTAGACCTCAAGCATCCAGCACGGTTTCGACCAGGTAGTGGTTGCGGTCCGGGTTGGATCGGCTGACCAGCTCGGCCAGGAAGCCGGTCACGAAGAGTACCGTACCCAGGATCATGGTGGTCAGGCTGATGTAAAACCAGGGGTTCTGAGTCACCAGTACGCTGGGTAGGTCGTTCGCCAGCGCGTAGATCTTGGCTCCACCGATGTATAGGGCCGAAACAAAACCGACCAGAAACATCACCGTACCGATAGTGCCGAAGAGGTGCATGGGGCGTTTGCCGAACTTACCTACGAACATCAGCGAAAGCAGATCGAGGAAGCCGGTCACCAGGCGGGAGAGGCCGAATTTAGAGTAGCCGTATTTCCGCGCCCGGTGCTCGACCACCTTCTCCCCGATGCGGGTGAAACCGGCCCACTTGGCCAGTAGGGGCATATGCCGATGCATATCGCCGTATACCTCGATGGATTTGACGACGTTGCGCCGGTAGCTTTTCAGCCCGCAGTTGAAGTCGTGGAGGGCAATGCCGCTGACCCGCCGGGTGACCCAGTTGAAGAACTTACTGGGGATGGTCTTCCCCAGGGGGTCCTGCCGGTTCTTTTTCCAGCCGGAGACGACGTCGTAGCCTTCCTCGACGATCATGGTATAGAGGGTCGGAATTTCGTCGGGGCTATCCTGCAGGTCGGCATCCATGGTGATAATGACATCACCGGCGGCGTACTGAAAGCCGACGTTCAGGGCCGGGCTCTTGCCGTAGTTGCGCTGAAACTTGATGCCCTTCAGGCAGTCGTTTTCCCGGCTGAGACGCTCTATGACTTCCCAGCTTTCGTCGGTGCTGCCGTCGTCGACCAGCCAGACCTCGTAGGTGAGGTCGTGTTCCCGCATGACCCGGTCGATCCAGGACGTCAGTTCGGGCAGGGATTCCGCTTCGTTGAGCAGGGGGATGACTACGCTGATGTCCATAGTCGATCGTGGTTGACGGTACCCAGGATGCGGCCCCGGAGCGGACGGCCCAGCAGGGGGCTGTTGGTGGTTTTTCCCCGGAGGTCAGCGGGGCCGAAGGTGCGCTCGCCCCCGGTACGGAAGAGGGTCAGGGCGGCCTGCCCCCGTTCCTCGATGTGCAAGGCGGGGAGATTCAGGATGCGGCGCGGGCCGTGGGTCAGGGCGGCGACTACGGCATCCAGGTGGCCGGTCCGGCCGTCAATCCAGGGCAGAAGTTGGAGAAATGCGGTCTCCAGTCCCCGCGCCCCAAAGGCGGAGTAGCTGAACTCCAGGTCTTTTTCCTCCCGGTGGCGGGCGCGGTGGGCGCTGACGATACAGTCGACGGTGCCTGCGACCACGGCCTGGCGCAGGGCCGAACGGTCGCTGGCCGCCCGCAGGGGGGGGATGATTTTGAAGTTGGGGTCGAAGGTCGCCAGTTCCTCGTCGGTGAAGGTAAGGTGGTGGGCTCCGACGCTGACCGCCAGCTTACCGCCTTGGTTGCCGTGCTGCCTGATGTATTCCATACTTTCCGCCGAGCTGACGAGGTGCAGCAGCAGACGGGATTCGGTGTAGTCGAGTAGGGTGAGGGCCCGGCGCAGGGGAATCGTCTCGCTCAGGGTGGGAATGCCGGAAAGCCCCAGTCGAACGCTCACCTCCCCCTCGTGCATCTGTCCCTGGGGAGCCAGCTCGTCGTCGTAGGGCGTGTCCATTACCAGGCCATCGAAGGTGCGGGCGTACTGCAATCCCCGTTTTAGCAGACTGCCACCAGCCGACCGCCCCGGCCCGTCGGTGAAGGCGGGGGCACCGGCCCGGTTGAGCTCGACCATTTCGGTCAGGTCGCGGCCGGCGGCATCCCGGCTCAGGGCGGCCAGGGGGAGAAGGTCGACCCCCAGTTCACGGCTCTCCGTGCTCAGGTAGCTCATGTCGGCCACGTTCTGGCGCACCGGCTTAGTATTGGGCAGAACGGCGACACTTACGTAGCCGCCCGCCCGTGCCGCCGCGGCGAGACTGTTGATGTCTTCCCGCTCTTCGTGACCGGGGTCGCCGAGGTAGGCCCCGATGTCGACGAAACCCGGAGAGAGATGGGTGCCCGGCTCGGAAAAGACCGTTTCCCCCTGGTGTGCCTTCAACTTTTCGGAAACGGCCGTGACTCGTCCATTTTCTACCCGAACGTCCCGTTCTTGCCGGTGGTGTGGCCCGCCGGGGTCGACGATGATTACCTCGCGTAACAGCATAGCGCGCAAAGGTAGGCTACGCCTTCCAGAAGCGCAGTACCAGGGTCTCGGCCAATAGAAAGATCAGGGCAGCCCACACAAAGTAATGCCAGAGGGGGCGGCCCTCGTTGCGTTGCCGGATATCCTCCCGCAGGCGGGTCAGCCGATCCGGGTCGATGACTTCCGCGTTGGTGCGCGTCCGGAGGGCGGCGGGGGAAAGGGTGGAAAGCGCACTTTCTCGCCGGTCGTAGACGAAGGCCAGCTGGTCCGATTCTTCGTCCCCGTCGCGAAGACTGTAGACTCCGGCCTGCTGAACCTGATCGCCGACCGATAGGATCGTGCGCCCCCCCTGATTATCCTGGCGGGGAATGAATTCTCCCCCCGGCCCCTCCAGTCGGTACACCTGATCGTTGCCCGCCCGCCCGTTGACGTCGACCGATTCAGTCCGGCCGATCACGTAGGCCAGGGGGCGGCGGCTTCCGCTGCTGAGTCCCATTTTGTAGACCATGGGGATGAGGAGTTCCGGGCTGTTCGGCAGACTGCTCAGCTCGTCGTCGTAAGGGGCGGCGCTCAGGTAAAGGTGGCCCTCCCCGACGGCGAATTTGGCGAGTGCCGTCGTTCCGTCCCGGTAGGTAAGCAGCGGTTCCTGGCCGCGGTTTCCGAAGCGGGTCATGGGGTAATTGCCGAGGGTGACGGGCAGTTCCCGTGCCCGCCGCTGCCGCTCGAATACGTCGCGAAAGATGAATTCCTCCTCGTTCACTCCCGTCACTTCCCGCTCCTGTTGCTGAAAGGGGCCGAGCTCGTCGGCGGGCAGACTGCGCAGGAAGCGGTTGTAGCTTTCGGTGTCGGCATCGCGGTCCGGGAAGAACAACAGATTGCCCCCGCCCCGGATGTACTGCCGCAATTGCTCCGCCATGCCGCTACTCAGGTCGGGGAGCCCCGTCAGGATGAGGAGTTGCTGCGCGGGGAGCACGCCGTAGTCCAGGCCCCGGGAAGTGGCAAAGCTGGGATCGAATACGTTTAGTTCGAAGGCCGAAGCCAGGGAGGGGGGCGGACTGCCCTGTCCGGCCACGCTCAGTACCCGGATGCGATCGCTGGTCCGAAAGGCAATCGGGTAGCTATCGTCGAAGGTGACGGGGAAGTCCGTCAGGCTCAGGACGGCCGAGCCGGCACCGGGGCGGTCGATGTTCAGGTAGACACTATCGATCACCGTCTCTCCCGGGCCGATACGCAGGCTGCCTTCTGGTTTGGTCTGGCCGTTGTAGGACACGCTGAGGCGGACGTCGTCAACGGTGGCCGTTCCGTAGTTTCGGATACTGACCAGGAGCAGGTTATTCTGGTTCAGCAGGGCCACGGGGGCATCCAGCCATACCGAGTCAATGGCCACGTTACGGTCCCGGGGCGCTTGCAGCGGCAATAGGTAAACGGCCAGACTGGTATCGATCACCGCGGGTAAGTCCGCAATATTTTCCTGGAAGTCAGATATGATATAGGCAATTCGGTCGTCGGCCTCGCCGGAATGGAGCGCATCCTGCTGCCGGCTCAGTACGGTGGATAAGCTGCGACTTGCCGGTCCGACCACGACCTCGTTTAGCGCCTGCAGGGCTTCGTCTTGTCCCTGCAAACGTTGACTGCGGCCGCGAAAGGCGTTGGTCAGGATTTGAAAGCGATCTTCCGGACCGTAGGCTGCTACGATGTCGCGGGCCGCATCGGTGGCCAGTTGCAGGAGTGGGGCCTGTTCCCCCTCCGCTTCCATGCTGAAACTATTGTCGACGTAAATGCTTACCGCCCGCCGCCCCGATCGGTTGCCTTCTGGCGCGGGGATGAAGGGTTGGGCGAAGGCCACTACAATGGCCGCGACGGCCAGGCAGCGAAGGAGCAAGACGAGCAGGTTCCGCAGCCGGCTGCGCATGCTGGTTTCCTCCTTCACCTCCTGCAGAAAACGGACGTTACTGAAGTATACCCGCTTGAACCGCCGGAAGTAGAAGAGGTGAATGATGATCGGAATGGCGATGAGGGCCAGCCCGAACAGGGCGGTGGGGTAGAGGAAGGACATTTTAAACCATTTCCTCCGGCCGCACCCAGGCGTCGAACTCCTCCCCGCTCAGGTAACCGAGTTCCAGGGCGGCGGCTCGCAGGGTGGTGTCTTCGGCGTAGGCTTTCTTAGCGATGGTGGCCGCTTTGTCGTAGCCGATCCTGGTGTTCAGGGCCGTGACCAGCATCAGGGAGTTGTTTAGGTGTTCCTGGATGCGCTTCCGGTTGGGTTCAATGCCGGCGGCGCAGTTGTCCGCGAAGCTCACGCAGGCATCCCCGATCAGACGGGCGCTGATGAGGAAGTTGTAGATCATCATCGGCTTGAAGACGTTGAGCTCGAAGTGCCCCGTCATGCCACCTACGTTGATGGCCACGTCGTTGCCGATCACCTGGGCCATCGCCATGGTGAGGGCTTCGCACTGGGTGGGATTGACCTTGCCCGGCATGATGCTGCTGCCCGGCTCGTTGGCCGGAATGGTGATCTCCCCGATGCCGGAGCGGGGGCCGCTGGAGAGCATTCGGATGTCGTTACCGATCTTGGTCAGGCTCACGGCCAGCGTCTTCAACGCCCCGTGGCTTTCCACGATGGCGTCGTGGGCGGCTAGGGCCTCGAATTTGTTGTCCGCCGTCCGGAAGGGCAGTCCGGTTAGTTCGGCGATCCGGCCCGCTACGTGCTCGGCGTAGCCTTCGGGGGTGTTCAAGCCGGTGCCCACGGCCGTCCCGCCCAGGGCCAGTTCGCTGAGGTGATCGAGGGTGTTGCGCAATGCGCGCAGGCCGTGATCGAGCTGGCTGACGTAGCCGCTGAACTCCTGCCCCAGGGTGAGGGGGGTGGCGTCCATGAAGTGGGTACGGCCGATTTTGACCACCTCCCGCATGGCCTCCGACTTCCCCTTCAGTACGTCCCGTAGTCGCTCGATGCCGGGGATAGTCACGTCCACCAGCTTACGGTAGGCCGCAATGTGCATGGCCGTAGGAAAGGTGTCGTTGCTCGACTGGCTCTTGTTGACGTCGTCGTTGGGGTGCAACGCTTTGTTGGCATCGGTCAGCTCGCCGCCCTGGAGGACGTGGCCGCGGTTGGCGATCACCTCGTTTACGTTCATATTGCTCTGGGTGCCGCTGCCGGTTTGCCACACTACCAGGGGAAATTCTTCATCCAGCTGCCCGTCCAAAATCTCGTCGGCGACCCGTCCGATCAGTTCGGCTTTTTTCCGGTCGAGCACGCCCAGTTCGGAGTTGGTTTGGGCGGCGGCTTTTTTTAGTGTGGCAAAGGCACGGATCACCTCTACGGGCATGTGCTGACCGCCGATGTCGAAGTTGGTCAGGCTGCGCTGGGTCTGGGCCCCCCAGTAGCGGGATGCGGGAACCTCAATCGTGCCAATGCTGTCTTTTTCCGGGCGGAACGTCATGTGATCGTGTTTTGGGGGGACGAAGGTAATTGATATTCGCTCCGTAGGCGGGCTCCCAGGCCGGGCCCCTCGGGGAGGGTGACAAGACCGCCGCTTCCGTAGGTGATGCCGCCCTCCACGGGGTCTTCCGTCTGCATCAGGGGGGTGTCGAAATCGTAGTAGGCCACCCGATCGCTGGAGGCCGCAAGCTGGGCCGCGGCCGTGAAACCAAGACGGGATTCGAGGAAGCCCCCAACCTGTAGGGGCACATCGGTCCGGTCGATGATTCGGCGGGCGGTGAGCAAACTTCCGGCTTTACTGATCTTGATGTTGATGCGGTCTATGCCACCAATGGCGAGCAAGCGGCGGGCATCGTCCTCATTCCAGCAGCTCTCGTCGGCCATGAGGGGGACGGCACTGCTTTTGCGCAGTTCGGGCAGCCGCGTCCACTCGTAGCGGTCGATGGGCGCCTCACAGTGTTGGATGCCCAGGCCGCCCAGGCGGGGTAGAATCCAGTTGGCTTCTTCGAAGGTCCACCCCTGGTTCGCATCCAGACGAAGTGGTAGGTTGGAACCCAGAGCGGCACGGATGCGCTGTACCCGGTCCAGGTCGGCCTCCGCTCCGGCACCCAGCTTAAGTTTGATCACCGGAAAGCCGCGGCCGGCGATCTCCACCGCATCGGCGACCATCTCCGCGGCGGGACCCAAACTGACGGTGTAGTCAGTGCGCATCTCCGGCGGCGTGGTTCCACCGAGGTACTGGTAGAGGGGCAGGTCGGCTTCATGGGCAGCCAGGTCGTGGCAGGCCATGTCGAGGGCAGACTTGACGGCCGTGTTGCCGTGGAGGGCGCGGTTCAGGCGGGCGGTATACGCAGGTGCAAGGTTGGCGGGTAAGCCGATGAGCAGGGGAGCAAGAAACCGAGCCGCGGCGACGGCACCCGTTAAAAATTCGCCGTGGATCGTGGGGAAGGGGCTCGTTTCTCCCCACCCCTCCCGTCCGTCGGCCGTCCGGATCCGGACGAAGAGGTTTTCGGCGTGGGTCAGGGGACCGAGCGAGATGACGAAAGGCCGGTACAGCGGTATGCGCAGGGGGAAAAGGGTGACCTCTCGGATCAACATATTGAAATTGTTCTCATTTCGGTGAAAGATTGCACCTGCGTTCCCGCCCAAATACCCGATATTGGTCACCGCTACCGACCACTACCCATGAGCAAGCCCGGCGAAGATAATCACCATATCATCGTAATCGGGGCCTCCGCCGGTGGTGTGGAGGCCATGGCCGATCTGGTGAGCGGGTTGTCGGCCGACCTGCCCGCGGCGGTCTTTATCGTACAGCATATTCCGTCCTTCAGTCGTAGCAACCTCGATTTGGTGCTGCAGAATTACACCAAACTGCGCGTCAAGAAAGCGGAGGACGGGGAAACCGTCCGCAAAGGAGTCATCTACGTAGCGGTAGCGGATAAACACTTACTGCTGGAACCGGGGCGCGTACTGGTCAGGAAAGGGCCGCGGGAGAACCGTTTCCGCCCCGCCGTGGACACGCTCTTCCGTTCGGCGGCCCACGCCTACCGCGACCGGGTGATCGGGGTGGTGCTGAGTGGTACGCTAAATGACGGCACGTCGGGGATGTGGACCATTAAGCGGCTCGGCGGACGAGCCATCGTGCAGGACCCGGAGGAGGCCATGTTCCCGGATATGCCGGCTAGTGTAATGGAATACTCCGAAGTCGACCACTGTCTACCGGCCCGCGAGATCGGCACCCTGATCAATACGCTGAGCCGGGAACAGGTGGAGCAGGCCGGCAGGACCAAAAAAGGACTACGGGACGAGGAACTCCTGCAGATTGAGATTGACATTGCCAAGGGAAAAAACGGGTTGACCATGGGTATTCTGGAAAAGGGAACACGCTCCGCATTAGCTTGCCCGGAATGCCACGGTGCATTGACGCGGTTCAAAGAGGGCAAACTGATCCGCTTCCGCTGTCATACCGGCCACGCCCACACCGCTGAGACGCTGCTGGCCAGCGTACGGGAGAACGTGGAAAAAAGCATGTGGGAAGTGATGCGGGGCATGGAAGAGAGCCATTTACTGCTCGCCGAGCTGGCCCGGCAAATGGAGCGGACGGAGCAGTACGGGGTTGCTTCTATGTACCGCGAGCGTTTGCGCGATATTCAGCAGCGGGCAATCAAAATACAGGAGGTGATCCAGGCCGAGTCTTTAGTCGAGCCGGTGGTAAACGCTGGTGGGGTAAAGAGTTTTCAATAATTTATCATATTTAGTCAACAAACTTAGAATTTGCTATTTTATTGAATAAATTTTTATAACATACTGTGAATGTATATATTTTAAAATCTGATAGTCAGTAATTTATGCCATTGGCACGCGGTTTGTAAATTACACGGTTCAAACACCTGTCTTATGTCGAGCCTCCGAGACACCGCCCTGGATTACGAGAATGGGACTTTGGCTTACCTGGATCAGCTCGATCGACGGGCCGCGGACGCCATCACCATCGCGGAAGATTTGCCGCTGCCCCTGGCCCTGCGCCTCGAACTTCAACAGACCTGGCGCATCACCCGGCAGAAGCTGGCCTATTTCCGCCGGGAGTTTCTGCGGGCCGAGGGGCAAACCCGGGAGGAGCTCGACATACTACACAGTCTCTTGCTACCCGACGTGATCGACTATCAGATCAAGATCGGAGCGATGATGATCGAAGATAATTGTGGCGAAACGGAACACCTTTTCAGGTGGCGTAAGCTATGGACGAATTTGTCTGAGTATCTGGAATAAGTACCTACAACCGAACACCCAGTAATCCGAACATTCATTTGACTTCCCTGTATCGATGAGCCGCTGCCTGCAATCTAATGTGGGCGCGGCTCATTATTTTATCCCTGCGTTCTGCTTAAGCGGCAGATAATTCGTACCATGCGGGGAAGCGAATTTACCCCCGTTTTATGTTCGTACGTATCGTCGGAATTGGAGCCTCCGCCGGGGGGTTACAGGCCCTGGAAACCTTCTTTTCCGAAGTGCCCGGTGGATTGGGGGTGGCTTTTGTGGTGGTGCAGCACCTCAGCCTGGACCACGCCAGCTCCATGACGGAGATCCTCCAGCGAGTGACCCCTCTGCGGGTGGAATCCCTGAATGGTCCCGTCGTTCCCCGGCCAAACACGGTATACGTGAAGATGCCCGAAGTGGACGTGACCGTGGAGGCGCAGAGTCTGCGAACCACCCCCCGGGAGGTTGGGCCCAACTCGCTCTACCTGCCCATTGACGATTTCTTCCTCAGTCTGGCTACGAGCAGGAAGGAGCAGGCAGTGGCTATTATCCTGTCGGGAATGGGTACGGATGGCAGCCGGGGCCTTAAGGAGATCAAATCGCAGGGCGGGCTCGTCATGGTGCAGTCACCGGATTCCGCCCAGTTTGACGGTATGCCGAAAGCGGCCCTCCGGCAGAATCTGGCCGACATCGTCTCGCCGCCCGGTGAGCTTGCCAATCAGCTGGCTAATATCATTCAGAACACCCTGAAGGAGGAGGAAACCAATCTGGATAAACTTGACCAGAACGGGGCGCTGACCACTTTATTCGACCGCATAAAGGCGACGGCCCGGATCGACTTCAACCACTACCGACCGGCCACCATCATGCGTCGGATCGAAAAGCGAATGCTAATTCGGCAAGTCATCTCGATTGACGATTACATCAGTGAGGTACTGACCGATGAAAAAGAGTTGCAACTGCTGCACAAGAGTTTTCTGATTGGCGTGACCCGCTTTTTTCGCGATCGGGACGCCTTCCGTATTTTGCGGGAGGAGGTACTTCCTCAACTGTTCGAGCGCAATCAGGAAGATGAGCTTCGAATCTGGGTGCCGGCCTGCTCAACGGGGGAGGAGGCGTATTCCATAGCCATGGAGATTCGGGAGTACCTCAGGAAGATCGGTAGTAGCCGGAGGTTCAAGATTTTCGCTTCCGATGTCGACCGGGCCGCCATCTTTACGGCGGCGGACGGGCTGTACGATGAGTCAATCGTGGCCGATGTGTCCTACGATTACCTCAATACCTACTTCACGCGCGAGCCGATCGGTTACCGGGTCCGGCCTGAATTGAAGGAGCATATTCTCTTTGCGGTGCAGAATTTGTTGGAGGACCCCCCCTTCATTCGTATTGACCTGATCTCCTGCCGCAATTTCCTGATCTACGTCACCACCGATAGCCAGCAAAAGATCTTGTCCAGTTTTCACTTCAGCCTGAACCCCTCGGGCTGCCTGATACTCGGGCCGAGCGAGTCGTTAGGTGGATTGACGTCTGCCTTCACCCCCCTCGACCGGCGATGGAAGGTCTACCGAAAGCGAAGCGGTGCGCGCGCCGACTCCGGCAAGCCGATCGCACCCAGCATAAAACCCTTTCCCACCTCACCTAGCGACATCAGCATCGTATCCACTGGTGGCGGCCCCGAACAGAACGTCCCGAAGACGGAACGGCAGATTTTTACCCCATCTTTGGCTATGGACTTTTACGCCCGTTACCTATCCGAACGACATGCTCCGGCTACCCTGTTTGTCAATCAGCAATACGATATCCTGTACCTGCACGGCGATCTGGACGGCATCCTGCGACTGCCCCGCTACCACGCTCATCTGTCCCTCCACACGGTAGTGGGTGAAGAGGCCGTCAGCCTGCTGGTAAGCGGGGTGGATCGGGCACTGACCACCGGTAAAAGTGGTGTCTATGAGCGGGTCAACGTGGGGGGCAATGGGCAATCCTCCCTGTGGGTCAGGGTCCGCTTTTCCATGCACCGGTTCGACGAGCTAAACGAACCGGTGGCCGAGCTAACGTTCTACCCGCTGGACGAAGGGGCGGTTTCCGACACCGGCGAAGACGAGGTGTACTCCGTCGATGTCCGACTGAAGGATAAGGTCCGGGAACTGGAAACCGAGCTCATGCGCAGCGAGCAGCGCGCACAAAAACTCTACAACGAACTGGAAGCTACAAACGAAGAGCTGCAGTCCAGTAATCGGGAGCTGTTGGCGTCCAACGAAGAAATGCAGAGCACCAACGAGGAACTGCAGTCAGTAAATGAAGAACTCTACACCGTTAATAGCGAGTTCCAGCGCAAGAATGAGGAGCTGAACAACATCAATAACGACGTCAGTAATTTGCTGAAGAGCACGCAGATCAGCACGGTTTTCGTGGACGAACAATTGCAGATCCGGCGGTTCACCCCGGGTATCGGTCAGCAGTTCGACCTGCACTCCAGCGATATCGGTCGGCCCATCACCTCCTTTTCCAACCCTTTTACCGAAATCGATATCGCCGGCCTCTGCACCCGGGTGCTGAAGACCAACGTGCGTCACGACGAGGAGATACAGGACCGCAACGGGAATTTTTTCTTACTGCGGGTCTTACCCTACCTGACCGATCAGGACGAGGTAAGGGGAGTGGTGATCACTTTCGTGGACATCAACGACCTGGTCCGCACCCGCCGCCGCCTGACCGGTATGGCCCTGAAGTATGCCGCCATTTTCAATAACACGGAGGAGGTCATCGCGATCGTAAAGGAGAACAGCCGTGTCGTGGAAGTGAACAAATCGCTGGCCGGACGAAAGAAAGAGGACTTGCAAGAGACCTATTTTACGGACCTCATCACCCAGGATGCGGATAAGGTGAAGTTCAACGACGCCGTCCGTCGGGCCTTCAATGAGGGTACCGCCGTCAGTGAGTCGATTACCCTGACCACCAACAAGGGCAATTTGATCTACACCGATATGGAGATTATTCCGATCGGGAGCGAGGAGAACGAGCATGAGTCCGTTATTGCCATGGTCATCATCCACGACATTACCCGGATCGAGGAGGAACGCCAGGAGACACTCGCCATCATCAATAAATACCGGGACGTACTGCAGTTGCTCGAACGCGACGCGGGGCTGATCGATCTGGAGGAGCGGCTGATCGCCCTGAATGCCATGCCGTCCTACGAGCAGGAGGTCTGGGATGCCGGAGCGTCCAAACTGGAAGACTTTCTTACCGAGGCCGGACTGGCCCGCTACCGGGCCGCCCTCGATCGGATCAAGCAGGGGAGCTCGATGGAGGAAGTGGACTTTCCCCTGAATGAACTCACCCGCGATGATCACCCGGTCAAGGTCCTCTACCGACCGATATACGGCAGCAGCGGGAATCTGGCCTTCATCAATTTTGAACGGCTTACGAATAACGCTCCTTCCGACGACTGATCTTCAGTTTGCGCATCTTACTGAAGAGCGTCTGGGGGTTGAGGTCCAGTAACTGGGCCGCACCTCCTTCCCCGCTCACTTTGCCGCCCGTTATGTCCAGTACCCGGATGATGTGGTTTCGCTGCATTTCGGTGAAGTTCAGTATCTCCGGGGCAGTCGGTACATCGGTATCGTCACGCTGCCGGTCGTTGTACTTCTCGAGTTGAAAGTGGAGGTATTCGCCATCGCTTAGAATGAGGGCCCGCTGAATGATGTTTTCCAGCTCCCGTACATTCCCGTCGAAGGGGTATCCCTGCAGGCGCTTGATGTCCTCGGCTCGCAATTTTGGTAGCAGACCGGTTACCTTGCCGTGTTTGCGAATGAAGTGTTCGGCCAGCAGGGGAATGTCCTCGGGACGCTCGCGCAGGGGCGGACTGTGGATCGGAAACACATTCAATCGAAAGTAAAGATCGGCCCGGAAGGTGCCATCCGCCACGCGGTCACGCAAGTTCCGGTTGGTGGCGGCGATGATGCGAACATCGGTGTTCACGCTCTCTTTGGCCCCCAGCGGAGTGAACTCCCCGTCCTGGAGCACCCGTAGCAGGCGCGTCTGAAGCAGCATCGGCATCTCCCCGATCTCGTCCAGAAAAAGCGTGCCCTCGTCGGCCAGCTCGAAGCGACCGAGGTGATCGGTGCGCGCTCCGGTAAATGCTCCCTTACGATAGCCGAACAGCTCGCTCTCGATCAGGTCGGCCGGCAGGGCCCCGCAGTTCAGGATGAGCAAGGGGCGCGAGGCACGCAGGCTGCGGGCGTGGATCGAGCGGGCGATCAGTTCTTTGCCCGTCCCCGTCTCCCCGGTGATGAGTACGGTGCTGTCGGTAGTGGCTACCTGAGTGATCTGCCGGAGCACTTTCTCGTAGGCCTGGCTTTTAGTGATGATGCGGAAGGACGACTCCTGCTCCCGAAACTTCTCGTTGACCAGTACGGTGCGCCTAGCCAACTGTACCTGTAGCTTCTCCAGTTCGCGCTGCATTTCTTCCCGTTCGCGCTGCTCCTCACGTCGTACGCTCAGGTTAAAGGCGGTGATCAGGAACTGACCTTTGAAGATGACTTTCCGTATGGGTTTGAGGACGGCTTCGACGGGAATGAGCGATCCATCTTTCCGCTGCAGGGAGGTTTCGTAACGCACCGACCCCCGGTTCAGGGCGGTAGCCTGATACTGGGCTAGCTTTTCTTCGTCGAGCTCGACGTCGATGTTTGTCCATTTAGGGAGGGAGGCATCCATTCTGCTCATACCCAATTCGACCAGCAAGGACAGATTAGTGAATAGCATATTCCCGGCATCGTCGATGCGCACCACGTAGCCTTCGACCTTATCCAGTAGAATTTCTTCGTCCGTTTCATTCCCCTCGCGGACCACGCCGGCCGGTATGCTGGTCCGGCTGATGATGCCACATACCGCCTCCCGCCCCTCGAAATCGATCAGACTGGCAAACAACACCAGAGGGCGGTCGGAATTCTTTAGCCTCCCAACGGGTAACACCAGCCGCCGCGCCCGGCCCCCGTACCGGAAACTGCTGATGAAGCCCCGGTATTCGGCGGGGTTATTGAAGATACCGAGGCCGAATAGGGTGCGGTCCAGGTTCACCAGGTCAGGCTGCCCAGTGATGGAGAGCAGGGCCTCGTTAGCGTGCGCCAGCGTACCATCGTAACGGGCCAGGAAGGCCGGTAGAGGGAGCGTCTCAAGAATGAGGCTAATGGAATGGTCCACGTGCGTCATACCGGCAGCACCGATTTATTAGATAAGACAGAATGCGCCCAAGGTGATCCAAAGCATTCCCAATTTATGAAATATCCAACACTTCAGGGGGTCAGTTTCTCAATTTCCAGCTGTTTTAGGTAGGTGGGTACGGTGAAGCGCTGTCCGTACCGCTCTTTTAATTCGCCACAGCGGGCGATGAAATTCTCCTTGCCATAGCTGTACACGTAGCGCATCACTCCGCCGGTATAGCCGGGAAACCCCCAACCGTATACGCTCGCCAGGTTGGCCGCGGCGATGTGGGCGATCACCTCTTCCTGTAAGCACCAACCGGCCTCGATGACCTGGGTGAACAGAAAACGATCCTTCATACGCGCACGATCGTAGTCGTCTTTGGTGACGGGAAAATGGTCCGCCAATCCCTCCCAGAGTCTTCCATCTCCGTCCGCATCGTAGGTGTAGAACCCTGCCCGCTTGGCCCTCCCGCTGCGGTCCAGCTCGTCGCGCAGTACGAGCAGGGCGGGAACGGCGGGGTGCTGGAGGTAGCGCTTTCCGTAGTGCTCGGCGGCCTGTTCTTCGTAGCGCAGCACGAGTTTCAGACCGAGTTCGTCGGCCATTGCCAGTGGCCCGCGGCGCATTCCGGCCTGCTTGCCCATATTCTCGATCAGTGCCGCCGGATACCCTTCCCGCAGCATGGTGATACCCTCGAGGATGTAGGTGTTCAGCACGCGAGCGGCGAAAAAGCCCCAGCTGTCCTTTACGACGATGGGGAGCTTGCGGATCGCGATCGCGAAATCGAAAGCCCGGGCCACGGTTTCCTCACTGGTAGCCTCCCCGACCACCACCTCTACGACGTTGGTTTTCTCGGCGGGGGAAAAAAAGTGAAGCCCCACGTAGTTCTCCGGTCGCAGGCTCTCCCGCGCCAGTTCGGTAATGGGGATGGAGAGCGTATTCGTGGCGAAGATGGCGTACTCGTCCAGGAAGGCCTCCGCCTCGCGGGTGACCTTCATCTTGACGGACTTGTTTTCGAATACCGCTTCCACTACCAGATCGCAGTCCGTGAAGGATTGGCTTTCGTCCGTG
>CAZKPE010000091.1:9691-14994 GCA_964554545.1 uncultured Lewinella sp. | reverse complement strand
CTGCAGGCCGCCCGCTGGCTGCCGGGGCGAACCGGGGTGTTCACCATGGAAGATTTGCTCTGACGGGCTCTACCCCCGTACCGTATCTTTGCCGCCGACCGAGAAATGCCGCCTATGTTTCGTACTGTGTTTACCCTCTCTTTCCTCCTGATCGGTAGTCTCGGTCTGCTGGCCCAGCCGCCGGCCACCCAGCTCTACGTCTTCGACATGCAGATGCGCGATTCGGCCATCCTGCTGTCGGAGCCCCGCTTCCTTACGTCCTTTAACCCGGACGGCTACAACAACCAGCCCAGCTGGATCGGCCGGAATACGCTCTACGCTTCGGTAGCGACGCCGGGGATGGCCCAGCCCGACATTTACAGTTTCGATCTGGCAGCCCGGACGCGGCGGCAACTGACGGCTACGGAATCCGGCGAGTACAGTCCGAAGCGCACCCCCGAGGGATCCCGCTTCACGGCCATCCGTCAGGAGTACCTGGAAAGGGATACGGTCTTGCGACTGTGGGAATTTCCGGTTGGCCTCGAAAACAACGGTCGCCCCGTCTTCACCGACCGGGCGGGAATGGGCTACTACGAATGGCTGAACAACAGTCAGTTGGCCCTCTACATGGTCGACGAACAAGAATTGGTCATGGCCTCGGTGAACGGTGCCGCCCCCCGTACCATCGCCAGCCAGACGGGGCGCACCTTCACCCGGCTCAGCAACGGCAATCTGGTGTACGTGGATAAATCCGTCCAGCCCTACCGGCTCATGGAAAAGAACCTCTACGAGCTCAACCGGGAATCCACCGTGATCGCCCCGATGTTGGAAGGCACCGAAGACTTCACCGTCTTGCCCGACGGAAGCTTCCTGGCCGGTAGCGGCGACCGCCTGTACCGCCTGCGGCCCCGGGAGGAAAAACAGTGGCGCCCCGTCGTCGAACTCAGCACTTACAATCTCGGCCGCATCAGCCGCCTGACCTACAACGGGCAGGACAAGATCGCCATCGTCGCCGAACGGTAAACCGCCCCCAATCCCTAACCACCCGATTTAAGCCTACCCTATGATCATTGGATGCCCCAAAGAAATTAAAAGCAACGAGAACCGCGTTGCCCTCACCCCCGGCGGCGCGCTCGAGCTGGCCCGCCGCGGCCACACCGTATACGTACAATCCACCGCCGGCGTCAACAGCGGCTTTACGGATGCCGACTACGTGGAAGCGGGCGCCGAAATCCTCAATACCATCGAGGATGTATACGCCAAATCGGAAACCATCGTAAAGGTCAAGGAACCCATCCAGGAAGAGTACGATCTCGTGCGGGAGGGGCAGTTGCTTTTCACCTACTTCCACTTCGCCAGCTCCCGCCCCCTCACCGAGGCCATGGTGAAGAGTAAATGCATTTGCCTAGCCTACGAAACGGTGACCGACCGGAACGGTAGTCTTCCCCTCCTGGTCCCCATGAGTGAAGTGGCCGGCCGCATGTCGGTTCAGGAAGGGGCCAAGTACCTGGAGAAGCACGCCGGCGGCCGGGGTATCCTGCTCGGTGGCGTACCGGGCGTACCCCCGGCGCGGGTCCTGATCCTGGGGGCCGGCATCGTCGGTACTGAGGCCGCCAAGATGGCGGCGGGGCTGCACGCTAATGTCATTCTGATGGACATCAATCTGGACCGGCTGCGCTACCTGGCCAACGTGCTGCCGGCCAACGTAACCCTGCTGTTCAGCAGCGAGTACAATATTCGTCGGCAGCTAAGTCGGGTCGATCTCATCATCGGGGCCGTACTCATTCCCGGGGCCAAGGCTCCCCACCTCATCACCCGCCAGATGCTCGGCGAGATGCGCGACGGTACGGTGGTGATCGACGTGGCCGTGGACCAGGGCGGTTGCATCGAGACCTGCCACCCGACCACCCACGAAGACCCGACCTACACCATCGACGGGGTCATTCACTACTGCGTGGCGAATATGCCGGGGGCCGTGCCCTTCACCAGCACCCTTGCCCTGACCAACGCCACCTTCCCCTACCTGCTACAGATCGCGGAGAAGGGGTGGGAACGAGCTACCATGGACAACCCCCACCTCAAAGCCGGCCTCAATATCGTGCGCGGCGAGATCGTTTACGAGGAGGTCGCCGAGGCCTTCGCCGAGCCCCCCGTTGTTTAAGTCAATCGTGAAGATCGAGTCGATGAAGTACCACCTCCTGTTCCTATTTCTGTTGCCGGTCTTGCTCGCCGCGCAGACGGATTACGATCGCTCCCTGCCCGAATTCAGCTTCAACGAGCTCGACCTGGCCGGCGACATGCACTTCCTGGCCTCCGACTACCTGCAAGGGCGGCGGACCGGCGCGAAGGGCAACGAAATCGCCGCCGAGTACATCGCCGCCAAGTTGCGGGCCTACGGGTACACGGCCATCGACACGGCAAATGACAGTTACTTCCAGGCCGTACCGTTGCGACGGGTGAGTGCCCCCACAAGCGCCGGACTCCGGATCGATGAACAGGAATTTCAGCTCGGTGAAAACCTGCTCGTACTCCGCGGACCGGCGGCCGAGGCGAGCGGAGAGGTCGTCTTTGCCAACTACGGCTGGGTCGACGAAGAAAGCGGTCACGATGACTACGCCGATCTGGACGTAGCGGGGAAGATCGTCGTTACCCGTGCCGGCATTCCGGGGGAAGCGGGGATGCAGGGCGTATTCCAGGGCATACAGCGCAAGGCGGAGATGGCGGCGAGCGCAGGTGCGGTGGGGATTTTCGAAATCTACAGCCTGCCCTTCCCCTGGGCCGGTTTTCGCAACTACGTCGGGGGTGAACGGATCGGGGTGGATAACGGCAACCCACCGGCGACCATCCCGTACGGCTTCGTGCGGGCTGACGACGAGCTTCTCGGTCAATTGACGGAGGGGGAGATGTCCGGCTCGGTGACCAGCACGGGAATGCGGACCGAGGACCTGGCCAGCCGCAACGTCGGCGGTATCCTGCGGGGTAGCGATCCCAGCGTAGCGGATGAATACCTACTGATTACTGCCCACTTCGACCACGTCGGGGTAGGGGCCCAGGGCGGTGGGGCCTACACTGCTGAGGATAGCATTTTTAACGGGGCACGCGATAACGCCTTCGGAACCATCAGTATGCTGGCCGCGGCCCGCGCCTTTGCCGAAACGCCGCCGCGGCGGTCGGTCATCATCCTGGGCGTGACCGGGGAGGAAGTCGGACTGCTGGGCAGCCAGTACTTCGCCGAAAATCCCCTGGTACCCCTGGATCAAATCGTATTCAACTTCAACACCGACGGGGCGGGCTACGACGCCACGGACGCGGTGTCCCTGATCGGGGCCAACCGCACCGGCATCGATCCCCAGGTAGCCGCCGCCGCCGAAGCCTTCGGGAAACGGGTCATCGAGGACCCGGCTCCCGAGCAGGGGCTCTTCGACCGTTCGGACAACGTGAGCTTCGCCGCCCGCGGCATTCCCGCCCTGACCTTCAGCGGGGGCACGACCGGCTTCAGCGACGAGATCATGCGCTACTACCACCAGGTCACCGATAATCCCGAGACCATCGACATGGCCTACCTGAAAGAATATTGTCAAACCTTTACGCTGGCGGCGCGGTTGATCGCCAACCGGGACACGGTCCCCTTCTGGGTGGAGGGGGATAAGTACGAGTCGGCCGGCAAGGAACTTTACGGCATTGGAAACTAAGCACGGATGAATAAACCCCTCTACACCTTCGAGGACATACAAAATCTGGAGTTCCCTCCGGTCATCGTCTACGCCGTACCGGCCATGGTCTTCTTCACGGTGCTGGAGTGGATCCTGCGGCGGCGGGAATACATCCACGAACTGGAGGAGGCCTCTTCCGCCCTCGGCTTCGACCTGAGCCGGCGACCGTCCCTGGCCGGCTGCGGCTACAATCCGATCGCCTTCGTCCGGGAACGCCACGACTACTCCGAGGCGATGAAGGTCTACATCGCCGATAACGCCGGTAGCAGCCACGCCGACAAGCACAGCTACGACGTGAAGGACGGGCTGGCCGCCGCCGGTGTTGGCATCGGCAATCTGATCAGCACCGCGCTGGTGAAGGCGGCCACTTTCGGGGTGATCCTGTTTTTCTATAACCTCACGCCACTCTACATTCCAACGACCTGGTGGAGCTTCCTGCTCTGTTTCGTGGTGGTGGATTTTTGCCGGTACTGGGCCCACCGCGTAGCCCACGAGCAACGCTTCTGGTGGGCGACCCACGTAACGCACCACAGCAGCGAGCAGTACAATTTCACGGTCTCCTTCCGGCTTAGCTGGACGCAGCACATCAAGGTCATCTTCTTCGTGCCGGCCGCCCTGCTGGGTTTCGATCCCTTCGTCTTCTTCATCTGTATGCAGATCGGGGTGCTCTACCAGTTCTGGATCCATACCGAACTCATCGACCGGATGTGGGCGCCCATTGAATTCCTGTTCGTGACGCCGAGCCACCACCGGGTGCACCACGCCACGGAGGAGAAGTACCTGGACAAGAACTACGGTTCCACCTTCATCATCTGGGACCGGATCTTCGGCACCTTCTGCCCCGAGGCGGAGACCCCCAACTACGGCATCCTTAAGCCGGTGAACAGCTATAACCCCGTCACCCTGGTCTTTCACGAGCATGTCGACATGATCCGGGATATGATGACCTACCGCCATCCGAAGGCCTGGTGGCGTATCATGTTTCACGGCCCCGGCCTAACGCTGGACAAAGAGAAGCACTACGGTTTCTATAAGTACAAGGATGGGAAGGTACCCTCGGCGAGTGAGGCGCAAGTGGGCAAGAAGGTGGGGCAGGAGACGCCGGGGAACGTGGTGGTGTAGGTCGAGGGCCTCCGGCCCGAGACGTCCGAGAACCTCCGGGTTGAAGACGAGATCACCGCAGATTTTCACGGATTCACTTCGCGGATTTAACGCGGATTGGCTGAACGGCTCTGCTCGCCTAGCTCGTTCGTAACCCCGGATTAGCGGGAGAGCTGGTCGAGGCGTTGCACGCCGAGCTATTTTTGAAAATGCCGTACATTATGCAGCGGACAAATTCCCAATTCTCAATTTTCAATCTTCCATTCTGATGCCACTCTTCAACGATCTAAAAAAAATGTTCTTCGGCGCCAAGGCCGTCGCCAAGCACCAGGGGGAGAAGGCCACCGAGCGGGCGAATGAGGCGGGGGAGGAACTGGCCCGACAGGGAGACGAATTGCTGGACCTAACCAAGCAGGCCGCCCGCGACCTGGCCGAGCGGGTACCCGACTACGTGGAAAAGGGAAAGGATGCCCTAAATGAACTGGGGGACGCGGTATTCCGCGAAGAGCC
>CAZKPE010000091.1:0-9591 GCA_964554545.1 uncultured Lewinella sp. | reverse complement strand
AAAAGGGAAAGGATGCCCTAAATGAACTGGGGGACGCGGTATTCCGCGAAGAGCCAACTCCCCGGAAGACGGAAACCAATGCCGCTGAAGGAATCATCGACGATGAACTAAATTTCGGGAAGTTGAACCTGACCCCCGAACGGGAAGCACCGAAGTCGGGCCGCATCGACTTTGAGGACGAGCTGACCGAATCGGAGCAGCCCGCGCCGAAAGAACCCTCCGCCTTCAGTAAGGCCGCGGATCAGACACTGGATACCGCCGCCCGCGCCGGACTGAAGGCCAAAGAAGTAGCCGGCGAGGTCGGGGACGAACTGCTGAGCCGCGCCGCTACCGTCGGTGCCGGACTGAAGGGGAAGGCCGACGACTTCATCGAGCACGCCAACCGGGAAGCCGAGAAGATGCGGTTGGAGGACAGCATCGCGGAGGCCAAACGCGCCGCCGAACAGGCCGAAGCCCGCGCCCGCGCCTTCGACGACCAGGAAGGAAAGCGGGATACGAGCGAGTCGACGCTGGACGGCACGGGTAGCTTCTTCGAGCGGGCCGACCGCTTCGCAAAGGGAGATTACCACAATGAAGGCGGTAAGGACATGCGCATTCAGGAGGACCCGGATTACCGCAAGGAAAAAAAGAGCGACCTCATCGCCGGCTTCCTGGATAACGACGGCGACGGCGACAGCCTCATCGACGATGCCGTCATCGAGGAGGAATAAGCTCTCGCACCCGCCGGGCCCGCTCTGCCGCCCCGGGGTGATCACCGTGCAGGCAGAGCGTATCTACCCGCAGTTCGCGCGACACGCCATCGCTGGATTTTACCTGACCCCTGAGCAGCAAGTTGACCTGTTCGGCTACTTCTTCAGCGTCTTCCAGGCAGGCATGTTCTTTTTTGCGCGAACGCAGGTGCAGAGGGGGTTCGTAAACCCGATCGGCAAAGCCCTCGCGGAGGTAGGTGACCGGATAGTCGGTCACCATACGTTCGAGTAAACCGCCGGGAGGTCCGATCAGGGAGGGGATCTCCAAACGGGAAGTCGCCTCACAGATTACGCGGGCAATTTCCCCTTCGGAATCGGCGGCGTGGTAGAGTGCCCCGTGGGGCTTGAGGTGGGCGAGGGTGCCGCCAAGATCCTGTACCAAACCCATCAAACCGCTGACCTGGTAGACCAGCAGAGCAAACAGCCGTTCCGCGGGTAGCTCCATCCGTTCCCGACCGAAGTTGCGACGGTCCGGAAAGCTGGGGTGGGCACCGATCGCCACATCATGCTTCAGCGCCAGCCGGACGGTGCGCTGAATAGTAAGGGCATCACCGCCATGGAAGCCGCAGGCGATGTTGCACTGATCGAGGTAGGGCATCAGTCCGGCATCATCGCCGACGGTACGAACGTACCAGGATTCGCCAAGATCCGCATTAAGCAACATACCGCTAAGATACGCCCCCCCTACCGGCTCCGATGGAGCCTTCCCCATACCGCGAACCTTCAGGTTCGCCATTCAAAAATTTACCCACAAACCTTGCACCCGCGTCCGCGCCAAAAAAAATGCTACTTTAAAGGGTCCAAAACTCGATCATGCAACGCCGAAACTTCATCAAAGCGGGCTCCCTGCTCGCTGCCGCCCTCGCCAGCCGCCAGGCCAGTGCCCTCAGCCTGTGGAAAAACGGGAAACGCAAACGGGTCGCCCTGGTGGGTACGGGTATCCGGGGAAGCTCGCTGTGGGGAAAGAACCTGGTGGATAACTACGGGGAGGAGGTCGAATTCGTGGGCCTGAGCGACATCAATGCCGGCCGACTCGCCACCGTAGCCGAATACATGGGGGCGGGCTGCCCGACCTTCCTGGACTTCGATGAAATGATGCGGGAAACCAAACCCGAGTGGGTGATCGTGACGACCATGGACTCCACCCACGACATCTACATCGTGAAGGCGATGGAAGCCGGAGCCCACGTCATCACCGAAAAGCCGATGACCACGACGGCCGAGAAGTGTCAGCGCATTCTCGACGTGCAGAAGCAGACGGGGAAGGAGGTGATGGTGACCTTTAACTACCGCCACAGCCCCCACAATACGGCGATTAAGCAACTGCTGCACGATAAGCGGGTGGGGGACATCACCAGCGTGGACTTCCACTGGTACCTCAACGTCTACCACGGGGCGAGCTACTTTCGCCGGTGGCACGGCTACGTGAAGTACGGCGGTTCGCTGTGGGTACATAAGGCTACCCACCACTTCGACCTGCTCAACTGGTGGATCAACGCCACGCCGGTGGAGGTGACCGCATACGGGGCGCTGGAGCACTACGGAAAGAACGGCCCCTTCCGCGGGGAAAGCTGCCGGACGTGTCCGCACAAGAACGAGTGCCCCTACTATTGGGACATCACCAAGGACGGCACCGCTATGCGGCTCTACGTGCAGAATGAGGAGTACGACGGCTACATCCGCGACAGCTGCGTGTACCGTAACGATATTGACATCTGGGACAAGATGAGCGCCCAGATCAAGTACGACAACGACGTGGTGGTGAATTACTCCCTGACGACTTACTCTCCCTACGAGGGCTACCGGGTCGGCTTCAACGGTCACCTGGGTCGTATCGACACCTGGGAGGACATCCCGTACCAGAAGGGGAAGTACACCGCCGCGGAGCAGGAAGGCATGCACGGTAACGAAATGAAATTCGAAACGGACGAGGTGCCGACCGAGTTCCACGAGATCATCGTGCACGAGAATTTCGAGCGGGAGTTTGAGAGCATTAAGGTGCCCAAGTTCCGTTACGGCCACGGCGGCGGCGACAAGCGGATGTTGAATTACCTCTTCGTCAATCCGGACGCCGACGACCCGCTGAGCCACATGGCCGGCACGCGGGACGGGGCACTGTCGATCCTGGTCGGGATTGCGGCGCGGGAGAGTATCGCACGGGGGGGTGAGCCGGTGCGGCTGGATAGCCTGGTGAGTGTGTAGGGTTCCGAACCGCCTAGCGGCTATTCGGTTAGAGCGGTACACCCTAACCGAGAAAACCGCATGCCCACCCCCAATGTACAGATCGAGGAGTCTTGGAAAAAGGCTCTCGAACCCGAATTCAGTAAGCCCTACTTCAGCACCCTGATCGAATTTATCAAGCAGGAGAAGGCCGAGGGCAAGACCATCTACCCCGCCGGCAGCCTGATCTTCAACGCCTACAACACCACGCCGCTCGATCAGGTGAAGGTGGTCATTCTGGGGCAGGACCCCTACCACAATCCCGGGCAGGCCATGGGACTGAGCTTCAGTGTGCCGCGGGGGGTGACGCCGCCGCCGAGTCTGCGCAACATCTACAAGGAGATCGACGACAGCCTCGGCATCCCCAAACCCGGCCACGGCGACCTGACCCACTGGGCCGAGCAGGGCGTTTTCCTGCTTAATTCCATGCTGACCGTGGAGCGCAACAAACCGGGGAGCCATAAGCGGTCGGGTTGGCAGTACTTCACCGACGCTAGCATCAAGGCGGTGAGTGACGAGCGGGAGCACTGCGTGTTCATGCTCTGGGGCGCGTTCGCGCGTAAAAAGGCCGAGCTGATCGATAAAGCGCAACACTTGGTACTGGAAAGCCCCCACCCCTCTCCCTTTTCGGCGGACAAGGGCTTCTTCGGCAACGAGCACTTCAAGACGGCCAATGAATACCTGGAGGCCCACGGGAAGACGCCGATCGACTGGTCATTGGAGTAAACCAGTACCTTCGCGAAAAATTTGGCTTGCGCTACTGCACCTTCCTGTCGGTATTGATCCTGGCCTGCGGTCCGGCCGAGCCCACCCCGGCTACCGAAGTAGTCACGGTGACCGGCAACGTCCGCTACGAAGCCGGTCGGCAGGAGTTGCGAGGTGAACTGCTTTTGCCGGACAGCGTCAGCACCGCCCCGGAATTTATGGGCAGTGCCATGCTGGCCCTGGGCGGAATGCCGGCGCGGCGGTTCCGGCTGAGCTTACCGACTGCCTACCCGGACGAGATTCGCTTCGGCGTGCGAGAGGCGGGGGGGACCCTCCACTTCGGTTTCCCCGTGCGGGGGGTATACATTGATTCCCTGCCGGCTGCGATGGAACGCGACTCGACGGTCAGTTTTCCGGTAGCGGAAACCGGACTGGGGGAGAACGAAAGCCTCGTGATTTTCTTCGAGCCGGTGAGCCGCGGCCGACCCGAGCGGATCCTGATCACCGGACCGACCCGCCGGGGGGTAGTGACACTGCCGCCCTCGGCCCTGGCCGACATTCCTCCGGGAGACTACAGCGTTTATCTCGTGAAGCAGCAAGTGAACCGCGACCGGCGGGAACACGTCAAGGCCAGCATACAGACTGAATACTTCACCCGCGACCGCGCGGTGACCATCAACTAAGCCCTCATGACCGTACTTCTACTCGGCGGCGGCGCCCGCGAACACGCCCTGGCGTGGCGACTGGCCGCAAGCCCCCTATGTGCCCAACTCTACATTGCCCCGGGGAACGGGGGGACCGGGGAATTCGGGCGTAACCTGGACGTAGACCCGAACGACTTTGCCGCCGTGCGGGAGGCCGTGCTGACCCACAACGTACGCCTGGTGGTATGCGGACCCGAAGAGCCCCTCGTGCGCGGTATCCAGGACTACTTCAGTACCGACGAGCAGCTGAAGGCGGTCTACTTCATCGGTCCCAGCAAGGAGGCCGCCCGGCTGGAGGGCAGCAAGGCTTACGCCAAGGCCTTCATGGAAGAATACGGCATCCCAACGGCCGGCTACCGCCGCTTCACCCGGGACAACCGGCAGGAAGCCGCGAGCTACCTGGCGGAACGGCAACCACCTTACGTATTGAAGGCCGACGGACTGGCCGCCGGCAAGGGCGTACTCATTTTGGACGACCTGGAGGAGGCTAAGCGAGAGCTATCGGCCATGCTCGACGGGAAGTTCGGCGAGGCGAGTACTGCCGTAGTCGTGGAAGATTTTCTGGAGGGTATCGAATTTTCAGTCTTCGTTTTGACCGACGGTACGAGCTACCGTATCCTGCCCGTCGCGAAGGACTACAAGCGCATCGGAGCGGGGGATACCGGTCCGAATACCGGAGGCATGGGCAGCGTGAGCCACCCGCCTTTCGTCGATGCCGATATGCTGCGCAAAGTCGAGCAGCGCATCGTGCAGCCGACGCTGGAGGGCATTCAGGCGCGGCAGTTGGACTACCGAGGTTTCATCTTCATCGGTTTGATCGCGGTGGCGGGAGAGCCTTACGTCATCGAGTACAACTGCCGGATGGGCGATCCGGAAACCCAATCGGTCATGACGCGACTGAACAGCGACCTGATGCAACTGCTACTCGCCACGGCGGAGGGCGAACTGTCGACCACCGTCTTGGACATTGACGAGCGACAGGCCGCCACCGTTGTACTGGTCAGCGGGGGCTACCCCGGCAGCTACGAAAAGGGCAAGGAGATCAGCGGTACGGAGGCAGAAACGCCCGACATCCGCCTCTTCCACGCCGGTACCCGGAAAACGGAGGACGGCAGACTGCTCACGGACGGGGGGCGCGTACTGTCCATTACCGGTATCGGGGATACGTATAAGGAAGCGCTCTCCCGGGCCTACGCCGCCGCGGAGGGGGTTGAATTTAAGGGTATGCAGTATCGCTCCGACATTGGATTCGACCTATGAGTTTGACCTTTCATGACCGTCCGGTTCGCGAGAGCCTGTTGCCGCTGACCTTTGCCCGCCCCGTGTCTGGGCTGCGCTGCGGTATCCTGACCCTGGCGGAAAAGTGGCCTTATTATCTGGGGGGGATGGCGGACGACCTGCTCATCAGTGGCGATCTACTGGCCGAGCGGAAAATAGCATCAGAAATAACGGACTTGGAAGCCGGTACCGCCCTGTACGAGGGTGACCGCCTGGTCGCGGCCCGGTTGCCTGACGATGTTGCCGGAGAAGATGTGGAGCGCCGACTGGCCACGTGTCAGAAGATCGAGCGGCATAGGCTGAACGTACGCCGCCTGAGCCGACCGGCAGACATATTCCTGTTCAACGATGAAGAGCTGCGAAAGGACTTTGCGCTACTTACTGCCAACCGGACTTCCGCCCCCTTACCCGATACAAACACACTCATCGGTCCGGTGGATCAACTCTTTCTGGAAGAGGGCGTCGGGATCGAGGGCTGCACGATTAACACGAAAACGGGACCGGTTTACTTCGGGCGGAATGTCCAGATATTGGAGGGTTGTTTACTACGGGGTCCCATCGCCATTCTGGAAGGGGGCGTGCTGAAGATGGGTACCCGCATGTACGGTGCCACCACCACCGGCCCACGCTGTAAGGTCGGTGGAGAGATCAGCAACGTTGTCTTTCAGGCCAACAGTAATAAGGGCCACGACGGCTATCTCGGCAACGCCGTAATCGGCGAGTGGTGTAACATCGGGGCGGACACCAATGCATCCAACCTGAAGAACGACTACGGCGACGTGAAGGTCTGGTCCTACGCCGCCGGCGGTCGTCGGGCCACGGGACTGCAGTTTCACGGACTGATCATGGGCGACCACAGCAAGTGCGGCATCAATACCATGTTCAATACCGGCACCGTGGTCGGCTTTTCGGCCAATATCTTCGGTCCCGGCTTCCCGCCTCCTTTCCTGCCCTCCTTCAGCTGGGGGGGCGCGGAGGGGCTGATCACCTACCGGCTGGATAAGGCGCTGGCCACGGCGAAACGGGTGATGGCGCGGCGGGGGCATAGCCTGACGGAGGTAGACCGGCAACAGTTCGCCGCCA
Source organism: uncultured Lewinella sp. (assembly GCA_964554545.1). GTDB lineage: Bacteria > Bacteroidota > Bacteroidia > Chitinophagales > Saprospiraceae > Neolewinella. The sequence goes on along the minus strand of CAZKPE010000091.1, from coordinate 2,852 downwards.
TCTTCGCGGCTACCGAGCGGTACCGGAAGCGGTGAGGGAGCGGTAGCGGAATTCCGTGCTGCGTATGAGGTAGATCACCGCCGCGGCACTGAGCAAGCCCAGGGGTAGCAGGGCGGCAAGATCAGCCGGTGCCTCGGTGTCCGGCGAAAAGTCTTCCGTTGCGTAGGTCACCAGCACCTGCACCCCGTTGTACGTAAAATGCAGCAGGATCGGCACCCAGAGTGAGCCCGTCCACCGCAGGGAGTAGCCCAGTAAGGCCCCCAGCAGCACGCGGGGCAGAAAACCGGCAAACTCCAGGTGCACCGCCGAAAAAATGACCGCCGCGATCCAGATGGCAGCCTGTCCGCCCAGCACGGGACGAAGTAGCGCACGCTGTAGTAAGCCGCGGAACATCAGCTCCTCGCTGAGTGCGGCCGTGACCGCTACGGCCAGTAGCGCCAGGGGCAGTTCGAGCCAATGTTTAAAGGTGAGCACCCCGCCTAGTAGGGCATTGCTGCTTTCCTCCGAGGCATCCATCCAGTCGGGGAGGTCTACGAGCAGGTTGAGATAGATCAGCAGGCCGAGTAGGGGGAGGCCCGCTACGAAGGTCAGCACCGCCCGCCGCCGGAGTGCCGGAAAGGTCGGCCCGCCCCAACCCACCCATCGCCACCAGCCCGCCCGGTTGCTGAGGTAGAGCGCAACTAAGGCCGGCAGCCCGAAGGTGAACAGGTTATTGAGCAGCAGGATCAGCCGGAGTTGCTGCCGCTCGGCCACCGTAGCGAAGCTTCCGGCCATATCGAGATCGAAAATGGCGACCAGGCCCGCTACCGTGCCCGCGCCGAGCATCCACAGTAGCAGGCAGCAGGCAGCGGTAAGCAGCAGGAGTCGGAGACCGTTCACGCCGCAAAACTACGGCCCCCCGGCTTACCTTTAGCGCGTGCAGCTGTCCATCGTCATTGTCAGTTACAACGTTCGCTACTTTCTGGAACAGTGTCTGCTGAGCGTGGAACGGGCCACGGAGGGGATGGAAACCGAGACCTGGGTGGTCGATAACGACTCGGTCGACGGCACGGTCGAGCTGGTCCGTGAGCGCTTCCCCCGGGTGCGGCTCATCGCCAACGAGCACAATCCCGGCTTCGCCGTAGCGAACAACCAGGCTATCCGACAGTCCCAGGGTCGCTACGTCCTCCTGCTCAACCCCGATACCGTCGTACAGGAAGACACCTTCCGCAAGTGCTACGCCTTCGCGGAGGACCACCCGGAGCTGGGCGGACTCGGCGTGGCCATGATGGACGGCAGCGGCCGCTTCCTGCCCGAAAGCAAGCGGGGACTGCCGACGCCCTGGGTGGCCTTCACCAAGGCCTTCGGACTGGCGGCCCTGTTCCCCCGCAGCCGGCGCTTCGGGCAGTATCACCTCGGCTACCTGGAGCGCGATCGGACCCATTCCGTGGACGTGCTTTCGGGGGCCTTTATGTGGATGCGCAAGTCGGCCCTGGACGAAGTCGGCCTGCTGGACGAGGCCTTCTTCATGTACGGTGAGGACATCGACCTGAGCTACCGCCTCGTGCAGGGTGGCTACCAAAACTATTACTACCCCGGGACCCAGATCATCCACTATAAGGGCGAGAGCACCAAGCGGGGGAGCCTGAACTACGTCCGCGTCTTCTACCAGGCCATGATCATCTTCGCCCGCAAGCACTTTACGGGTTCGCGTGGTCGGCTGCTGGTCGGGATGATGCGGGTGGCCGTGTACCTGCGGGCGGCGCTGACGGTGATCCGCCAAGTCGCCCGGGCGGTAGGCTTTCCCCTGGCGGACGCGGCGGGCATCTACCTGGGGCTGCTCCTGCTCAAGCGGCTGTGGTCGGCCTACCACTTCGGCGACCCGGATTACTTCCCCGCCTACATCGATTACGTTCATTTCCCGGCTTACACCCTCCTGTGGGTCGGTAGCCTGTACCTGGGTGGGGGCTACGACCGGCCGTACGCCTACGGTCGCCTGTTGCGCATCCTGGGTGGGGCTTCCATTCTGCTGCTGGCGGTGTACGGGCTGCTGCCGGAGACCCTGCGGCCGAGTCGGGCGCTCCTGCTGCTGGGGGCGGTGTGGGCGATGGGGTGGACACTGGCCGTACGGATCGGCGTCCACCTGCTGCGCTACGGGACGGTGACGGAATCCGAAGACCGCCGCCTGCTCATCGTGGGTTCGCCGGATGAGAGCCAGCGTGCCCTGTCACTGCTGCAACGGGTAGGAGCACGACGGAACTTTATCGGCCGGGTTGAAGCTCGCACCTGCGTCCCCGCCCCCCCCTCCGATGCCATCGGGAGCGCGGAACGACTGCCGGAACTGGTGCGGCTGTACCGGGCCGAGGAACTACTCTTCTGTTCCGCCGACCTCGACAACGCCCGTATCCAGCGGTGGATGCTCGAAATGGGCCCCCGCCTGGAGTACCGTATCCTGCCGGAGGCGAGCGGGAGCATCATCGGGAGCCACCGGCCTGACCGCCGCGCAACGCTTTACACCTTAGACGTCAACCTGCGCCTCGACGACCCCACCCAGCGACGGGGAAAGTGGCTGCTGGACCGGGGGCTGGCCGTGCTGTTCCTGTTTATTTCCCCCGTCCTGATCTGGTGGGTGGCCGATAAGGTTGGGTTTTTCCGCAATTGCCTGGCGGTCCTCTTCGGCAGAAGAAATTGGGTCGGCTACCACCCCGGCGACCCCGAGCGCGGACTGCTGCCCCCCACCAAAGCGGGCGTACTCTATCCCGGGATGGACGGAGAGCTGCCCCCCGAGACCCTCCGCCACCTCAATCTGCTCTACGCTCGCGACTACGGGGTGGGGGAGGACCTGCGCATCATCCGAGATCACCTTTCACGCC
>CAZKPE010000090.1:0-15092 GCA_964554545.1 uncultured Lewinella sp. | reverse complement strand
TGATACCCAGCTTTGGAGAGGGGGGAGGGAGAGTCTCCGGTATCCTCCACCCCACGACCGGCCCCCTAGTAAACACTAGGGGTTCGGCGTTTTCGGACGCGGAATTCATTATAGTCCACCCGCGTCCGGTCTATTTTCTAACCGGCACGGCGTCACAAAAACTTTGTGATGGCCGATAAAAAAATTTTTCTCCACCCCTCGCGTAAAAGCATCGTATACGGGCTCGCATATAGCCGCACCGAGCCCGACTATCGGTGGAGGATCAGCTTCAAACTCGACGGAAAACGCCATACCCGCTACGGTGATATCAACCGCGGACGGCCCGACCACCACGAGCGCTACGCCCGCGCCCTGCGCGTGCTCGACGCGCTCTACGACGAGCATCGCGACCACCAGCCCTACTGTGAGGTCCGCGCCCGTGCCCGCGGCTTCATTGAGCGCATGGCCCCGACCTGGTCGCAGAAGACGATCCTGGCGCACAAGCAGGTCTGCCGGGAATACTTCGGGCTGCTGGACGGCCGCCGCCCCGACCGCAAGCTCACCGAGCAGTACACCGACGAGCTGCGCCGCCGCTTCAGCGCGGTGACCTACAACAAGCGCCGGCAGCTGCTGAGTCGCATCCTCAAGGCGATCGACTACGGTCACCTCCTGGAGGGGATCGAGCGGATCAAGAAAGCCTACTCCGAGCCGCTGCGCATCTTCCAGCGCAACCAGCAGTTGCGCCTTGCCGAGTACCTGCAGAAGCACGACCCCGAGCTGTGGCGCTTCTGCCAGTTCCAGTTCTACTGCTTCATCCGGCCGGGTGAGTTGCGGCAGCTGCGGGTGGGAGATATCCTATGGGACAGTATGGAAATCCGGATGCCGGGCACGGTGACCAAGAACGGGAAGACGGAGAACGCCGTGATCCCCAACGTCTTCGCCCCCGTGGTCGAGGCGACCTACCTGATGCGGGATCCGGATGAGTACCTCTTTCCCAGCCGCTCCTGTCTGACCGAGCCGATCGGGCGCAACAATATGGGCAGCCGCCACCGGCGGGTGATGGAGCAGCTGAAGTACCCCAAGGGGTTCACGCTCTACTGCTGGAAGCCCACCGGGGCGGTGATGGCTATCCGGGCCGGGGTGGGCGTGAAGGAACTCATGCTACTCATGCGCCACTCTACGCTGCAGCAGACTGACCGCTACCTAGCCCGCTACGGGGTGCGCGACCTGACTTCGTTTCGCAAGCACATGCCGGCCATCGGGGCGATGGTGGGCTCCTCGCTGGCTTAGGCCGCCAGACCCCGGGCGCGGTCGAGGGCAGCAAGCCGGTCGCGCAGGTTGAGCGCGGACTCATCATCCATCACCGCCAGCAGGCCCCGGTCGAGCACCTCGGTGAGTTCGCGCAGGATAGCGAGCGCCTCGGCGAAGAAAGCCGAGTAGTCGGGGGTAGCCCGGTCGTCCTCGTCGGCCGGCACCCCGGCCCTGCCTGGGGCGCTACCATCGGCGGTCGAGAAGCCGCCGTCGACCCGCTGCCGGATACGCTCGATCGCGCTGACGTGCTGCATCACGGCGGGGTTACGCAGGTCGTTGTGCGCCACGAAGTACTCCGCCCCCCGCTCCGACCCCAGTACGCTGGCACCGGTGACCGAGTCGATCAGGACCGGGTAGCGCGGCAGCATGCCGGTACGGGGTCGGCCGATGTGCCGGGCCGAGTAGGTCTTGCCGTCGTCCTCGCCCTGCACGGTGAAGTAGCTACCCTCGGCCCGCTGGGGTACGGCCGGCGTTGAGTTCAGTACGCTACGGGCCTGTCCCATGATGCTGAGCACGGTACCGACGGCACCGGCGATCGCCCCTAAGTTGGCGGGGAAAGGAAGGGCTGCGGCCGAAGCGGTGGCCGAGGCCAGGGCTTCGGCACTCTTGATACCGATCTGGATGAGCGCGAGGATCTTCGCCGCCCCAGCCGCTTCGGCCCCGCTGTCAATCATGAGATCGTAGCCGGCCTGGACGGCGTTAGCTAGCTGACCGAGTGCCTTCTGCGTGACCTCTACGCGGGCCTTCTGCGCCGCCTCGTCCTGCTTGAGCTGCTTAGCGTCATACTCTTCATTGAGCTCTGCCAGTGCCCGGCGGCGGGTGATCTCCAGCTCCAGGGTGTCGATGCCGTAGAGCCGCGCCTGGGCTTCCAGCCGGTCGTAGTATTCCTCCAGTTCGAGAATGGCCAGTTCGCGCTCCGACAAGACCGTCTCGCGGACCTTGGCATCGATCTCCGCTTCGATCTCGGCACGGCGCTCGGCCCGCTCCCGCCGCCGTTCCTCGTCTTCGATGAAAAGCTCCTCCTCCCGGGCGATCTCCCGTTCCCGCCGCGCCTGATCGCGCGCCAGCTGCAGGGCTTCTAGCTCCTCGTCGCGCAGCTGTTCGAGTTCGATGCGCTGGGCCGTAGCCTGGTCGTAGCCCGCCCGCTCCAGCTCGGTGGCCAGGTCGATCTGCCGCTGGTACTTCAGCCGGATTTCCTCCTCTTCCCGATCGGCATCCGTCAGGGTAGCCAGGCGCTGCTCCTCGCGGTACTTGGCCGTGATCTCGGCCAGCTTCTCCAGGTGCTTGATGCGCTGCTTGCGCAGCTTCTCGGCGGCCTTCTCCGCCGCTGCGGCACGGGCCTCGGCCTCGGCTTCCGCTTCCAGGTCTACCTCGGGTTCGTCATCCGTTGCCGGGGCGTCGGGGGCGGCCTCCGGGTTGGGGATATTGCGGCCCAGCAACCGGTCGAGCTCGGCGTTCGCCCCCAGGATCATCTGATTGATCTTCTCCACTTCGGCCCGTGCCGCCTCCGCCCGCGCCTTGGTGAAGGCGAAGGAGTTGCCCTCCGACTTGATGGTGATCAGGTATTTGTTGCGCTCCTCCTCGAGTATGCGTATTTGCTTTTCGATGTCGGCGGCCGCATCGCTGTTGAGGAACTTCAGGCGGGCGCGCTCGGCGGCCACCAGCTCCCGGGCCTTGTCGCCGCTGATGGCCAGTGCGTTGCCGTACTTGTCGATCTCGGTGATGGCCCCCGGGGTGACCCGACCGATATCGACGATGAGTTGCTTGAGTTCCTGTTGCTCTTCCCCGCTAAGACTGGTCTTTGCGGATAGCTCATCGTAGCGCTGGATGAGGGGAGAGAAAGCGGCTTCCAGATCACTGAAGGCCTGTTCTTGCTCGAATACCGAGTCGACCACATTCTTCGCGCTGGTGGACCCCAGATCGAAGGCTTCGGCCAGTTCGACCATTAGGCCCGCGCCGGTCTCGACGACCGAGAAAAGCCGTTCCAGCACGGGTAGCAGGGCGGTCGCCAGCCGCTCCTGCAGGTCTTCGACCTTTGCGGTCAGCTCGGCCTGCCGCCGCACGAGGCTGTCACTGTTTTCAGCGTAGCTATTCTGCGCGTCGACGGACTTTTCGGTAATCAACTCCAGGGTGGCGACGGCCTTGGCCTGTTCGAGGAACTTACCGGTCAGGCTCGCAAGCCCCTTTTCGCGCAGGCGGTTCTGTACGTCACTCTCCTTGATGGATATACCCAACTGCTTAAGCTCCTCCCGCTCCCCGAGCAGGGCCTTGGCCAGGGTGCGCGAGACCTCCTCCGAGGTGCGCTGCCCGCCGGTCCACTCCGAGAGGGCACCGCTGAGGTTGACCAGTTCCAGGCTGATGTCGGCCGCCTCCTGTCGCTGTAGCCCCATGGGAATGAGCAGGTCACCCAGCTCGGTGGCCGCGGCTACGTACTGCTGACTGGTCAGCCCCATGGCCGTGGCATTCTCGCGGGCCGCGGCGGTGATGGCGGGCAGAGCCTGACCGAATACGGTGGCCGCCTTACGGTTGAGCGTATCCATCTTCACGCTCAGGTCGAAGAGCTGCTTGCCGTAGCCGATGATCTCCCCGACACCGAAGGCCAGGCCCGCCACCCCGGCGAACTTGGTCACCCCGCTGGTGATCTTGCCGAAGAGCCCGTTGACGTTGCGGATCTTGCCGTAGTGCTTATCGAGGATGTCGTTGACCTTGCGCAGGTCGCCGGCCTTGCGCTCGTACTCCTCCGTACCGATCACCATGTTCTTCAGCTCACGGTTGATTTTGCGCTTCTCCTCGCCGATGCTCTTGAGGGTATTCTCTACCGCCCGCCCGTTGATGAAGATGGATACCTGCCTGCGTGCCATCAGCGACTGATCTTGGTCTCAAGCACGCCGGGAATACGCAGCGAAGCCTCGGCCGCCACCACGTCGGCGTAGCCCTCGCTGAGCCGGTCGGCCAGGGCCTGCACCGCGCCGGGCAGGATGGGGGCCAGCCAGGGCCGGGCGGCGGCGGTGGCGGCTGCGGAACCCACCTTGCGGTACTTACCCACTCCCCGCTCCAGGTAGATGCCGTGACGGGCGAAGCGGATACTGACACGCTCCAGCTCGCCGTCCTGCCGCTTGCTGTGGTAGTTGATGGTATTCTCCAGGTACTCCTCCTCCTTGGCATCCAGGCGGCCCTGTAGATTTAGGCTCAGCAGTTGGCCGATCAGCTGCGAGCGCGTAAGCCGGCCCCAGGCAGCGATCTCCTTATCGAGTAGCGCCAGCCGGTCGGCCAGTCGCAGTCCATCCTGCAGGGTTCCGTCTGCCATGCCGTGAAATTGCGGCGGGTAAGGGGCGGGAGAAAGGACAGGGGGCGGCGGCGCGCAGGTGCGGGGGAGGTAATTTTACTTTCGGGCCAAAAAGTACAATGATGGAGGCCTGGATTATCGCAACCTAAAATCTGAAATAGAAAAGCCCCGACGGCCTACCGCCCCCGCAGCAGCATCCGCCCCACCTCGATCACCTCCGCGATATCCTCTACGGTATCGACCAGGTTGGAGAGCCGCCGCCGCCATAGCTGCAGTTTGTAGGAGCGCCGGTCGCTGGCGCTCAGCTCGTCCCAAGGCTTCCCAGTAGGGTAGAGCTCGTGGTAAAACTCCTCGGCGCGGGAGGGCCGCGCATCGCGGCGGGCCTTGCGAATTTCGCGCCGCTCGGACCGTTCCAGTTCGTGCCAGGGCTTCCCTTCGGGGTAGTGCTCGCGGTAGTACTCTACGATGGTCATGGGAGATGGGCTTAGAAGCGTATGACCTTGGCACCCCGGCGGTACTCGGGTACGGAGTCGAAGGCCAGGGCGTCTGGGTCGGGTTGGGAAAGTTCGAGCCAGGTGACGTACTCGGGGAACGAACCGGCCTCCTGCTGCAGGTAGTCGCGCACGTAGGAGAGGTAGCGCTCGGCGAACTCCTCGTTCTGCTCGGTGGATATCAATAGCGATCGGGCCGGCGGGGTTCCCTCCCGCTCGACACTCTGCGGCTCCAGGGCTTCGTACTGTACCAGACGGTTACCCTTCACGCCGACCAAGTTGCGCCGCATGGACTCATGCACGGTGAAGCTGGCCAGGGCGCGCTGCAGGCGGTCGATCAGCTCGGCCTCCTGCTCGGTGGCGTTGTCGGCGTTCAGCGCATCCAGCAGGCGGTCGAGTAGCGGGCGGCCGATACAGGCCTCGGCGACGAAGGTGTGCAGGTCGGCCAGCAGCGGGCGCATGGCCTCGTAGGCGCGCCGGTCCGTGACCTGATTGTGCAGGTCGCCGAAGTCGCGTGCCGTCCGGATCAGGACGCGACGGTGGTAGGCTGCCGCCCGACTGGCCGACCAGACGGGAAAGTCGGTGGCCCGCGCCTGCAGTTTTATAAGACAGGTATCCAGGCCGTTGAGGCCGGCGGCCAGCGTGAAGTCGCGGTAGTCGCGCACCTGATACTTGTAGGCGCTCTTCGTGCGCTCGCCCTCCATGGTCACCAGCCCCTCGCCGCCCATCTGTACGCTACCGATGTAGCTGTACTGGTAGAGGGTGAGCATGGCCAGGGCCGGGGCCACCCACTCGATCGCCTCCGTCTGCAGGTCGGTGGCGACATCGGCGGCGGCCTCCTCCAGCTCGTCCAGGAAGTCGGCCGAGAGGTAACGCTCCAGGTAGTTGGTGCGCGCCTCGCGGTAGCAGGGGGTGAGGACAGAGAGGGGTAGACCGGTGTTGACCGCGCCGCCGGCGTAGTCCTTCAGGTCGTGAATGGTCTGAAAAATCATACGTCGTCGGGTTGGGTGGAGAAATCGGTGAAGCTCTCGCCGTCAACCGCGGCGTCAGGCTTACGCTGGATCAGTAGCAGGTTGATACCGGTCTCGCGCAGATCGGCGCGGGCCTTGTTGAGCTCGCGGCTATCGGCGTAGATATCCTCCTCCAGATCGCGCACTTGTTCGAGATCACGGGCATTGGTCTGCATCCGCCGGCGCACCCGCTCCAGCGCATCGCGCACTCCCTTGCGCTGCTTTTCGATGCGGCCGTCGAGGTACTCGATGCGCTCCAGCAGCAGTGCCTGGAATTTCTCTTGCTTCTCCATGGATAGGTAAGATTACTCGGGTAGAATAGTGGCGGCGCTGGGCTGCAGGCCCGACTCCTGTTGGTTGGTGGTGGTGTGGTGGGTGTGATCGATGTAGAAGGTCACGTCCCAGCGGGGGTCGACGCGGGCGTTGAACTGCGCAGCCCAGTTGAGGGGCTCCAGTACGATCTCCTGCTCCAGAGTGTTTAGGTTGATCATGGTGTTGAAGGCCTCGCGCTGATCGGAGCCCGAGCCGGCCCCCATCTTGCCGCCCTCGGGCGCCAGGCCCAGCTGGCTGGGGTGCATACCCAGGCCCTGCACGATCTGGGCGTCGGCCGTATTGGAGGTCGGCACCCAGCTGTCGCGCTTGATCTTATCGTCGATCGCCTCGATGGTGATCTTGCCGATCTCGCGGCCCGAGCTGTCGGCGCCGAAGAAGGTGGTGATGCTCTTATAGGCATTCTTCGTATCGGTCAGCTCGGTCTCGATATAGGTCGTCAGCTCGTCCATCAGCCGTTCCTGCTTCTTGGCATCGTAGCTGTTCCAGTCGCGGTAGCGGGCCTGGAAGTAGCTCATCGGGATCATGATCTGGTACTTGAGCATGATCTGGTTGCGCTGCATGGCGTGGACGATCTCGGGTACGGCGGCGGCATTGTCGAGCCAGCCCTGATCGCGGAAGAGCCCCACCCAGGGGGGAGTGGCGTAGTAGATGGTGCCGGGGGTGCGCAGGTGGGAGTGCCAGGCCGCCTTGTAGCCCTGCATGCCGGCCACCCACTCCTCGGCGTTGTGCCAGTCCAGGAAGGGGATGGCAAAGCCCTTGGACAGGTCCTGCGAATACTCGCTCGAAAACTCGGCCGAGTAGTAGAGGTACTCGCTGCGCAGCGTCTGCTCGTCCTGTACCGACTTGCGGCTAAACTCCCCGTCGAGATGGTAGATGCCGGTGACCTGGTCGCGCCGCCGGTTGAAAATCAGCTGGGAGTAGGCATTGAAGTGGTAGCGGTAGCCGAGGAACTGCGGCAGTACCCACTGATGGGGCAGCCGGCAGCGGCGCAGCCACTGCTCGATAACCGGCTCGTAGGCGCGCTGTACGCGGGGGCCGTCGCGCAGGTCCTCGTTGCGGTAGTAGGCAAGGCCATTGCCATACATCATGCCCATGAGCCGGTAGAGCGTCTGACCGGCCATCGGCACCCGGTCGACCTTGCGGCGGATGGTGGAGGGCAGGCGGTCCTCCTTACCCCAGGGGGCCCAGCGCCAGCCGGCGTGCTCGGCGGTGGGTACGCGGAAGGTGGTCGGCTCCTGGCCACCGTCGAGAGGGGGGTGGGTGTAGTCGGCCCCGGTGAGCGGATTCACGACCTGGAAAGCCCCGGTGCGCTGATCCTGAAAGGCCTGAAAGGTATAGTGGGTAGGAACGACGCTCATGGCAGTACGCGCTTATCGTTGAAGGTCAGGACCAGGGGGGGGTGAATCTTGCGCACCAGACTCGTGGGAACGCCGGCCTGCAGGACGCGGACGTTGCGGGTGTACCAGTGGCTGTGGCGGGGGTTGCGGGGTGCGCCGGGTCCGCTTCCCGCTCCGGCTTGCACCTGCGCTCCGCCGCCCGACTGTAGCGCGGCGAGTTCGGCATCAGTCAGGGGGCGCACGCTGCTACCGGCTGACTCGCCCGCGCCGTCTTCCCGGTCCTGCGCCCCATTACAGAGGACGGCCTCGGCGATCTCACGGACCGCGCCCCCCTTGCGGCGGCCGGCATCGTAGGTGACGTAGCGCAGCGCGAAGGGCTTGCCGTCCTCCATGACGCGTAGCATCTCGCGTTCCGTGATCTGCTCCGTGATCTGCTGGGTGGTCTGCTCCATTGGTCCTCAAAGTGCGACCGCGCGGGGCCGGGGGAAAGGACAGCGCCCCGGGGGAAGGGACTACCCGGTACGGACCTCGCGACGGCGGGCCTCGAGTTCCAGGGCCTGCTGCTTTTCGCGCGCCAGCTGCAGCAGCGCGATCTGGTAGGACTGCGTGGCTACCCCGGGCAGGTGCGCCAGGTTCTCCCCGGCCAGGTGCAACAGGGTGCCGGCCCAGCCGAAGGGGTCGCTGCGGTCGCCGCCGCTGGTGTCGGGGGCGAAGAGGACCGACAGGGCCGGGTGGTGTACGATCTGCTGCTGGCAACTGACGAGCCAGAACCAGAGCACCTGCTGCACCAGATGGGGGACGCGGCGCCAGCGGCGGGCGCGGGCATCAATCAGGTGCTCGGCTCCGTAGAGGGGCTGGCGGCGATCGCCCCCGTAGTCTCTGCCGGGCCCGGCGGCGGAGGCCGGCTTGCCGGGGCGGTAGACGATCGCGAGGGCACGGTGCAGATCCCGCGCCTGACGGTCGCGGGCGTAGGCATCCAGGGCGGTAAAGAGGTGACCGAGCTCGAAGATCGTCAGGTTGCGCAGGCCGTCGGCGGGGGCGTAGAGGGTGACCTCGCCGTCTTCCAGTCGGCGGTAGGGGCAGCGCGTAAGGTCCAGCCGCAGGCGGTAGTGGTGGCTGCCCTCGTCGGCCTCATCTTGGTCTTCTTCCTCCTCCACCCGCTCAAAGCAGAAGGCGATCTGGTCCAGTACGTGCACGAGTTGACTGGCCAGATCGTCCGTGATCTGCCGGCCGGGCTGCGCGTCCTGCCCCAGTACGCCGAGTAGGGTATCTACGTCGGTTTCCAGCAGATTGGACAGAATGCATACGCGCTGGTAAAGCAGTAGTTCGGTGCGGGTAATGCCGGGCTCGTAGCCCGCCGTGAGTAGCGTAGCGTAGACGCTTAAGAGCCGGGATGTGGGTAGCTCGTTCCAGGAGCGGGGAATGAAGCCGCTTAAGGGTCCGATCCGGATCAGTTGGGCCCCCTTGGGGATGATCATGGGGGAGGGATTTGCGCATGAAGTTAGGCTGGTTCGAGCTGTAGGGTAACCGTGGCCGGTTCGATCGCCTGAGTGGTGATGCGTACGCGCACCGAGCGCACGATGCCAACGGCGGTGCCCTCGGGGGTGACATAGCTACGCCGAATGCTGCGCCAGCGGCGTATCTCCAGCAGGTCGGCCAGGGAGAGGTGAACCCGCCGCCGGTCCGTACGGTCGTGCCGCAGCAGACGCAGCAGGCCGCCCCACCACGCATCGAGCAGCCCGCCCTCTCCCTCCCATTCCAGGGAATAGCGGCCGACCGGCTCTCCTCCGTAGCCCTGCCGGCTGTGACTGGCCTGGGGGTAGGTACCCTGCCCGCCGGCTGCCGGCTGCCGCCCACGGTGGAAGAGAAAGCGCAGCCGCACCTCCCCGCCGGTATCAAAGGTTTGGTTACGGCCGACCTCGTCCAGCAGGGGAAGACGTAGCCGGCGGCCGGACACGTCCTGCTCCCGCTCGAAGAGGGAGAATACCGGTACGGTGTAGTCCCTCGGCGGATCGCCGTCGCGGCCGCGGCTAGTCCCTTCCAGTTGACCCGGGAAGATGGCCTTATCTCCCTGGCGGTTGTAGTTAAGCTGAGCGCGGTGACGCTCCCCGTAGTCGACCGTGTGCTCCGCTTCCAGCTTGTCCGTCCAGTCTTCGGGAGCCCCGGCCAGCAGGTCACGGATGGCGACAAGCTCCACCTCGGCGGGCCGCACGCTGATGATGTGCGCAAAGGTCTCGGCGAATAACTCCAGCGTTTCCAGTACGGTCAGGTCGGGACAGTAGTCGGCCAGGTTCCAACGCGGGCGGGGGACGACCCAGTCTAGGTCCTCGAAGAAGATGCTGCCAATCTGACCGGCGTAGCTGGGGCCCAGATCGCGCAGGTAGATGTTGAGGTCGTGCGAATTGACCAGGAGCAGATTACGCAGCTCGTCGTCTACCGTGGCCTGACCGGTTAGGCGGTAGCCCAGGGTAGCTAACGCGCGCTCCAGTAATGGGATCACCCTGGGCTGTGGTAGCAGTGTAGAGGGCCACCCCTCCCTATCACCTTCGCCCATTCGGTACTCGCCAGTATCTGCGTTCACTTCGTTAGCGACCCCCTTAAAAGGCGGGTTCACATTATCGTAGAGGCTCGGCGTGGCCATGGTCGGTAGGCGAAAACTGCAGCTGTCGGCCTCCGTGTCAAAGTCGCGGTAGGCCTGCAGCATGCGCTCATGCTCCTGACCGTAATTTTCATCGATTAGATCAAGCGTGGCCCCGCGAAAATTCAGCGTCGGGTCCGGATCGTAGGCCGGGTTGAGATCGAGGGCGAGCGTCTCGACACCCTCGATTGCATTGATGGTGAGCACGATGATGTTTGAGGCCGTACTGATTAGTGTGACCAATCCGGGATAGTCAGCGTTCACCTTTTCGGCCCAAATCTCCGGTTCCTGGAAGAAGTGGAAGTAGTTCTTGCCGTTGATGGCCAGCAGGATTTCGGAGGCAAGTATGCCAACCGGCCGCAGCACCTCGAAGGTAAGCTGGGGAACAAACGGCGTGGCTATTTCTACCGGGAGGTCCAAGTCGCGCAGGTTTGTGCTGGCAGCTAACCGGGCAAAGTCGATGGACTGATTCTGGAAATGAACCGTAATGACGCTGACATCGACCTTCGCTACCCGAACGACCCCTGCATCGAACGGTGACCCCTGAATGTATAGAATGGCAGGTAGCGATCGCCCAACATCAAGCGCATCCACCCGCCCGGCCATACCCAGGGCTATCTGGTTTTTCGCCGATTGGGATAGTGAGATAGGAAATGACCAATTACGCTCAATGCGCTGCGGATCGAATACGGGGCACTCCAAATTGAGATTCAGGCTAGCGCCGGGGGCTAGGTCAAGAATAGTTCCATCAAGTAAGCGCAGGTAGAACACGGGGGGGGCATTAGTCCGTCTACCGTTTTAAATAGAACGGTTTGACATCTCTACAGTAGCAAAGTATACGTGAGGTGAAAGGCCAGTGCCTGGAAGAGCCAGAGCCCCGCGAAGAGCAGCGCACCCATCCACCACCTGCGAAACCGGTGGGGCAGCAGCGGCCAGCGTAGCAGTAGAAAGGCCAGCCGTGTTAGACCGTGTTGTACCTCCTGCAGCAGATGCCAGCCATCGGTCAGGCTCACCAGCGCGGTGGAGCTGAGGGGGAAGGCGGGCCGAAGTGGTCGAAGTAGTTCCCCATCTGCATCGCGGGCGTACTTCCGCACCCAACTCCGGTTGGGGTCCCAGTAGTCGTCGGCTCCCAGTTCATCAAACCACGACTGGTCGAACTTGAATGCGAGGGTGTCGCAGGCTCCTTTCGTGGCGTGAGCCAGCCCCAACAGAGCCAGTACGATCAGGTAGCGCACCATCACAGCAGCTCGATGATTGTGGGCGCCAACAGCAGCGCGGCGGCGGCCAGTAGAAACAGCGTCAGCGACGCCCAGACCGGCGTGGTGGTGTCGCGGTAGCGGCTGCGGAAAATGAAGTAGCCCACGATGAGGATGAGGGCGGCCGGTAGCGCGGCGATAGCGGTATGGAGGAGTTCCTGGATCATTATGAATTATTGAGGTATTGAAGTGCTGACGCTGAAATTGCTCTGACCTTGCGTTGGTGCCTGTGTAGCGAACAGGCTCAAGGTGGCCGTTTGACCGCCGCAGAAGTCCAGACGAACGGTCGCATCGAAATCCAGAGGTGGTTGTACCGCACCACCCGCATTGTCGGAATACAAGGCGGTGACGATCAATTCCACATAATTATCCTGACCACTACTGGAGATGTTGGTCTGAGAAAAGCTAAGTTGATAGTTTGAGTCGCTGCGGCTTACGACGACTGGTGTCGGTTGGTAGTTGGCGTGATAACGTATAGTGAATACATACTCTTCAGCTCCTCCTGCAAGTGTCGCAGATTGCTGAATGTATGTCGGATAGATTGGTCCGATTAGTCGCCAGACCCCCTTATAAAGAGTATACTGGGAGACTAGGCAGAAACCATCTCTCACCAGTAGCTGGCTGCCCGTGGCGGCGGTAGGCCAGTTCGTGTAGGCATCCGCTACCGTGAAGTCTTCCATCGCCCAATCGATCAGCAGAGGGGAACGTAGCGGACTGGCGAAAAAGTCTACTGCTCCCGTGAGGCTATCCAGTTTCTCCTGGACGCTCGGGCCCTGTGTGGTGAACACTTCTTCAGCAGTTGGATTATCGCTGTCGGCTTGACCGGGGGGCGGGTCGGCATCCCCACCATCGCCGAAATACCTGCGGTGAAAATAGGTGTATATATCTGTAGAGCCTTGCGCGTCTGACATTTCTTCGTAGGCAACGACCGCTCCCAGCCTGCCGGTGAAGGAACGACCCGCTCCATCTTCCGCTGTACTGCCGATCACGAACCGACTGCCCTCGGTGGTGTACCCGACGCCCGAACCAGTCATTTCTACGTCGTTCAGGTATGCCGTGGTCACATTAGCCGAACTATGGCTCAATACGAGTATGTAGTCGGTTAAGGCTGAAACTGGACTAGATTTCGTCTGCCACTGCCCATCAACATCACTATAGAATCCTGCTGCTAGTTCTCCATCACGCAAGCTAACCGTGTATCGTCCCATTTGGGTGCGTGAATACAGTATCGTTTCACCCGAAGTGTTCGCTCCAGTAGAGAATACGACCACACTCGTAAAATCCTGATCAAGCCGTAGAAAAGTATTTGCGCCCGGTCGTGCTAATCGCCCATCTTGGAACTGCAGAAAATTGCTGTCGATAGTTGGGGGTGTACGCAAGGCCGTCAAGATGAGATCGCCGCTGGTCCATCGTACTACGCTGTCTCCACTTGTCACCATAGCGGACGTAGGTGCGCCGAAGGCTTCGAAGGAAAATATAGTAGGCAGTTGTGGCCCGCCACCTCCCTGACCACCGCCACCACCGCTTCCTCCCCCAGTAGTCGGTCCGATATATCTGGCCGACACGGTACTTTCGTTGACGTCAAATTCAATTGTTTCGGAGTCTTGAAAATTATACTTAATTGGTGGAGCCGTCTCTGGTGGGGCGACGACCGCACCCCTTGCGTTTTCATAGTCGTAATGAAAGCCCGCTCCAATACGCGCCGTCGACTCTGCCGTGAAATGGAGGCCGTCAAAAGTCGGGTATTGCCCGGAGGTTACGGTATCTATATTCAGATTCGGATCATCCGCCAGTAAGTAGAATGCTCCATTGATGTTTTCGCTATATGTAGCTCCTGGCCCTTCGTACACTTCATTGATGGATACGATGACGCGATTTGATCCGAACAACCCAGCAATCCAAGGATACACTACGTCGCGCATTCGCTCGTAATACCTGATGTCCGCAGCATTTCCCGATTGGCCTCCATTGATCCCACTGCCCGGCCGGTCCCGCTCGCCCTGCGACCAGAATACAGCGTTTGGGGCTAACCCTGGGTGCGCGGCGATAGCCGCTTCTGCCCGATTCCTCAAGCTGGCATTTGGATCCCATTTATCAATTGACGTTCCACCCTCGGCTATTTTTAGAACATATACCGTATCGTTTGGGTACTTTTTGACGTGCGCTAGCGCGGCCTCGTGAACTGGCGTCGCATTGTTGGGATCGGACGGGATAGTATCACCCGTTTCCGTTAGGTCGAAAATTCGGGGGTGAACTGTCCAGTCCACCGAAGCTCTGCCGTCTGCGTTGGACTGCCCGAAGCCGAAAAACACTATTTTTTGCGGGCCGAAAAGGCTCAACAAAACGTCTACATCGAATCGCAACTGGGCTATTTCGTTCTTAAATGAAGTACTGTCCTGAACAATGTTGATTTGAGTACCGCCGATAAATAATTTTCCATCCTCATACACTACTCGATGGTTCGGCTCCCACGGTCGCAGAGAGTCAATTCCCACCCACTCGTAGGAAATCTTGCTGCGGGCGTCATAGGCGAAGTGGGCATCAAAGCGCACGTTCGGGTAGCGCAGACTGGGCAGCTCGTTGGGGTTACCCGACACGATGTGCATACCCGCCCCGGACTCGTGCACGGTGGGGTCCTCCCCTTGCGCCGAAAGCGTGAGGGAAAGAAAAAAGAGCAGGAAGGATACTAGGTACTTCATAGTCTACTGGGTACGCTCAATCGATACGCCGGCCGGCTGGCCCATGTCGTTGGGGTCGGCGGTGATGAACTCCTTGCCGATCGGCACCCCCTTATTGGCCGCGTCGGTAGGGTTCCTGGCTACAATGCCGGTATACTTCAGGTCGGTGATGGTGATGGTATTGCCGACCAGTTCAATACCGAGATTAGAAGTACCGACCGTGACGATGGCCGTACCCCGGTTGCCGACCGTACCGCCGTTCGTGGTCAGATTGAATTGTACTTGCCCGCCGGCCGGCTCGGTCAGGCTGAGTTCTTCGCGCTCATCCAGGTTGTTGCCGTCGCCCGTCCCCTGAATGCCCGAGCCGTCGATGACGACGTTGTTGTCCACATCG
This sequence comes from uncultured Lewinella sp., assembly GCA_964554545.1. Taxonomy (GTDB): domain Bacteria; phylum Bacteroidota; class Bacteroidia; order Chitinophagales; family Saprospiraceae; genus Neolewinella. Next base: position 379 of record CAZKPE010000090.1, on the reverse strand, counting down.
AGGCTGGTGGCAATCCCGCCGGTGCCCTTCACCCGTACCGTGCCGCCCCCCTGCCCGCTAACCGAGCTGACCTGAATAGCTGCAGAGCCGCCTGAGCTGGTGCCCTGTAACGTTTGTGCTTCGTTGGTGGGGCTATTGTCCAGGTTGTTGGGAGTATTGATGGTGAAGTTGGGGTAGGTGCCGCCAACGCTTACATTGCCGTTACCGCCGTCCTGAATGGTGATGGTCTGGTCGGGGGCGGTGTTACTCACCGTGAACTCTGTACCGTTCTGCTGCACATCGATGCCCGTACCACCAACTACATCCGCCTGATCGACTGCGGTAACGAAGCCGGCATCGTTGTTGATCTGGCTGGTATTGATGGAGGCCTGATTCACGG
>CAZKPE010000089.1:0-15149 GCA_964554545.1 uncultured Lewinella sp. | reverse complement strand
CCGTGGTTGGGCGCGAAGGCCTCGTAGCCGGAGTACACCCCATCCACGAACCCGCTGTCAATGAAACTGACCTCCTTGCGGTAGTCGCGATCGTCCCAGGTCTCAAAGACCCGGAAGGATGGGACGCTGACGCTCCAGCCGCCATTGGGGGCGACGTCCGTTGATACCGAGCGGATACCGGTGATGGGTCCCATCCAATCTGTGTTTTGGTTGTCTCCCCCGTTGAGGTTGCCTAGGAAGTCGACCGCGAAGACGTGTTCCACGAGACCGTCAGCCAGTTCGGCTTTCCAGAGGTCAGCAAAGTCAGCAACCAGCCCATACCCGAAGGCGTCCCGGTTATCGATCACGAATTTAGCCTCCTCGTAGGCGGCCTGGTAGTTGCCGCGCGTTAGGTGGACCGAGGCGAGGTAGGCAGCGGCTGTCCCTCGGGTCGGCCGGGTCCGGATGTCGGCTTCCCGCCGGTCGGGCAGGGTAGCTTTAGCGGCTTCCAGGTCGGCGATGATGGCTGCGTAGACGTCGGCCTCCGGGGTTTTGGAGATATCGCCCACCGAGGCCGGGTCAGTGATGAAGAAGTCGATGTAGGGAATGTCGCCGAACAGGCGGACCAGGTGGTAGTAGGCGTACGCACGCAGGAAGCGGGCCTCACCGACGTAGGCATCGAGCTCCGCTCCCCCTTCACTGACGTTCTCGGCCCCGTCGACCACGGCGTTGGCCGCCCCGATCATCTGGTAGGTACGCGGCCAGAAGGCGGAGACCATGCCATTGTCGGGGCCCATGTCGAAGTCGTTGACGTTTTGCCGACGGCCGGGGGTGTTGCGGTCGCCGATGTCGCACATATCGCTCCTCAGTTGCAGGGTCAGGGTTAATTTCCGGCCGTACATCTGTTCGTTCGCGAGGTGGGCGTAGACACCGAGGGCGGCGGTCTCCACGTCGGCGGGCGTAACGAAAAAGGATTCGGGAGCCAGGAGCCCGATCGGCTCTTCCTCAAGATCGGAACAGCGGCTGAAGGATGCTACCGTCAGCAGAAAAAGGAGGGAATGAAGTAGGTATTTCATGTGATGATCTTTGTGACGGTTGTAAATTAGAAGCCCACATTGAGCCCGACGGTATAGCCACGGACATTAGGATAACTCGCGTAATCCAGCCCGACGTTCTGGTTGCCCGACGAGCCGCCACCACCCCGGTAGTTCACCTCCGGGTCGTACCCCTCGTAACCGGTGAAGGTCAGCAGGTTCTGTCCGCTGATGTAGATGCGCAGCCGCGACAGACTGAAGCGCTGCAGCAGATCCGCCGGCAGCGTGTACCCCAGGGCGAGGTTCTTCAGCCGCACGTAGCTGCCGTCGTAGACGAAGCGGCTGGACGACCTCCGGCTTCGGCCGCTCTGTGCCGCCGGCACGTCGGTGTTCGTGTTGGTCGGCGTCCACCGGTCCAGTGCCCGGGTAGTGGCGTTGTTCAGTCCGGCCAGCAGGTCGAGCTCCAGCAGGGTATAGCTGTACAGGTCGTTCCCCTGACTGCCCTGGAAGAAGATACTGAGGTCGAAGTTGCGGTAAATGAAGTCGTTCGTAATGCCAAAGATGAAGTCGGGCTGGGGATTCCCGATCACCACCCGGTCGAGAGCATTGAGTGTACCGTTGCCGTCGACGTCGAGGAAGCGTTCCCCTCCCACTTCGGTATCGAAGCTGCCGCCCGGAATGATCTCATCCCCCTCCTGGTAAACCCCCTCGTACTGGAAGCCGAAGAAGACGCCCACCGGCTCCCCCTCCCGCAGGACCTGGGTATTGCCGATACCGACGATGTGGCCGGGCCCCGAGTTGTAGAAGATGTCGTTCCCGTCCGGCAATTCGAGGACCTCATTGCGATTGGTGGAGATGTTGAAGTTGGTGTTCCAGCGGAACTCACCCACCAGGTTACGGGTGTCCACCGATAGTTCCACGCCCCGGTTTCGTACCCGCCCGATGTTGGAGAGCAGCGTGCGATACCCGCTATACTCGGGCAGTGGCAGGGCGAAGAGCAGATCGTAGGTCTCCATGGTGTAGTAATCCGCGGTCAGGTTGACCCGCCCATCCAGGATGCCTACGTCAAGCCCGATATTGAGCTGGGCCGTGGTCTCCCAACTCAGGTCGTTATTTGCTACGGCAGTGGGGGCCACCGCATTCACGATCGTCCCGTTCTGGACCGTGAAGACGTTGCCGAAGCGGGCCAGGGTGCTGTAGGGGCCGATGGCGCGGTTGCCGGTCAGGCCGTAGCTGGCCCGCCACTTGAAGGTGTTGAAGAGCTCACTGTCGGCCAGGAAAGCCTCTCGGGCCATGTTCCAACCCACCGCGCCGGAAGGGAAGAAGGCCCACTTGTTGCCGGGGCTAAAGACCGAGGTGCCGTCGTAGCGGCCCGTGAAGGTGAACAGGTAGCGGTCGTTGAGACTATAGTTGATGCGGCCGATGTAGCTCGAAATTTCCGATTCGCTACGCCCGGAGAACGGGATACCCGGTTCCGAGCCGCCACCGAGGTTGTAGAAGATGCCGGCATCGGTGATGAAGTTTTGGTTCGTGGTACCGAACTGCTCGAAGATCTCCCGCTGGAAGGAGTAGCCGGTCAGCAGGGTAAGTTCACCCCCGCCCACCTGCCGGTCGTAGGTCAGGTAAGACTCGGTCAGCAGGTTCACGTTGCGGCGATTGACCACCTGCGCCCGGCCATTTACTCCGAAGCCGGTCACCAGCGTCCGCGGCGTGTAGTTGGCCGCCCGGCGGTTGACGGTGGAGGCATTGAAGGTCGACCGCAGGTTCAGGCCCGGCAGAATTTCGAACTCGCCGTATACGCCTCCCTGGAAGCGGTCGTCGTTGTCCACGTCGGTGATCTCGTTGGCAATGGCGATCGGGTTGTCGATCCGGTCGTTGATGCGGGCGATGGTGTAGTTGCCGTCCGCGTCCCGAATGCCCACGTCGGGCTCGAAACGGAAGGCCGTGCTGATGACGCTGTTCGTTGATTCGGTCGGTACGCTGTTCTGATTGTCGCGGCGGGCCAGCAGGTTCAGGCCTACTTTGAGCCGGTCGCTGGCCTGAATGTCCAGGTTGCTGGTCACCGACATGCGCTCGTAGTCCGAGCCGATGATGATACCCTCCTGCTGGAAGTAGGTGCCCGAGATGTAGTAGCGTGTCTGGGCTGATCCCCCCGAGAGGCCGAGCTGGTAGTTCTGCACGTTGCCGGGGCGGAAGAGTTCCTCCTGCCAGTTCGTATTCCCCCCTTGTTGCTCAAAACTGGAGTTGACCTCCCGCTGGTAGTCGGCGAACTGGTCGGCATCCAATAGATCGAGTCGGTTGATCTCGTTCTGGAAGGTGTGGCTGGCGTTGAGCTCGATGCGCGTCTGCCCCTCCTGCCCGCGCTTGGTGGTCACCATCACGACCCCGTTTGCGCCCCGTGAGCCGTAGATGGCCGTGGCCGAGGCATCCTTTAGCACCTCGATGGAGGCAATGTCTTCCGGAGGCGGCAGGATTCCCCCCACGAAGCCGTCCACCACGAAGATCGGGTCGCTGCTGGCGTTGATGGAGGTGCCCCCCCGGATACGAATGCGGGAGCCCGCCCCCGGTGCCCCGTTGTTCGTCGTGATCTGCACCCCGGCCGCCCGACCCTGCAGGGCCTGCTCGGCGCCGCCGACGGGAAAGGCCGTCAGCTCGGCCGCCTTCACGCTGGAGACCGAACCGGTGAGGTCGCTCTTTTTGACGGTGCCGTAGCCGACAACCACGACCTCGCTCAGCGTCTCGGCGTCCTGCACCAACATCACGTCAATCTGGCTGCGGTTCTGAACGGGAACCTCCACGGTTGCGAAGCCAGTGTAGGAAAAGACCAGGGTATCGTTCGGCCCGGGCGTATTGAGGGAGTAGGTGCCATCCACGTCGCTGACGGTGCCGGTGGCCGTGCCCTTCACGAGCACCGTAACGCCAATGAGAGGTTCGTTGGCCTCATCCGTCACCACCCCGCTGACGGCCAGCAGCCCGGGCGCGGCCCGTAGGGAAGTTGCGGAAAGAAGCAACAGGAGAAGGAAGAGTACGGGGTACCGTTTCTCCCTTGCCGGGAAAAGGATAGGCTTATACATGATCGATGAGTAAGTGTAAAATCAGTTGCTAAGTCTGAACAGAGATACGACTTTATTTTACTGCGTACAAATGACGCAGTAAATTTTTTCCGTTATCGTATCCGCTTGCACCTGCGTCCGCGCCCTACACGCTCTCCCGCTCGATCCACCGAAAGGGGTTCCGGATCTGCTCGGTGCGCCGTTCCAGGATCAGGTCGGCCGCCGCCACCCCCATCCGGTTGAAGTCGGTACTGACCACGGTGATGCCGAGCAGGTCCTTCAGGGGGGTGTCGTTGTAGGAGATGATGCCCAGGTCGCGGCCGAGTTGGAAGTGCCGGTCCCGTGCCTGCTTGACGAGATTGACCAGGTCCGACTCGACGATGGTAATGAAGAGATCCCCGCGCCGCAGAATGGTGTCCTCGTAAATTTCGTCGATGACCTCGAATTCGAAGCCAAATTCGACGCAGAAGCGGCGAAAGCCCCGCAGGATACGTCGGGGATAGGGGTAAACGCTGCTGGCGGGGAAGACCATGATGAGCCGGTGGTACTTCCTGATCTGTTCCAGGCCACTCTTGAGGGCTTGGTATATATCGTCTTCAAAATCCTGATATACCTCCGCGTGCTCGCCCCGTAATTCGAGTTGGTTATTGTCCAGGATGAGGAGCTGGCCGGGGGGGATGCCGGCCAGAATGTCCATCACCCGCTCGGTCTGACTCACGTGGGCCAACCGGGCCGTTTTGAAGTGGGGCATGATAACGTAATGGTCGTAGCCTCCGCCGTGTTTCTTCATCAGGTTCAGGAAGAGCGACTCGTCGCAGTGGTAGATGTGCAGGTCTACGTGGGCGGTGGCTCCGACCCGGGCCACGAAGCTGTTGTAGATCCGCATCTTGTACGAGCTCAGCTTATTGACCAGGAACAGGATATTGACCTTCGCGATGAGTTGGGTGCGGGTGATGTAGAAGCCCTTCCCCTTCACCGAAGTGATGATTTTGCGCTCTTTCAGAATGTTATAGGCCTTCTCCACCGTGTCGCGGCTCAGTCCGAACCGTTCGCTGAAGGCATTGATAGACGGGATCTTATCGTCGATCGCCAGGTGGCCGGCGGCGATATTGTCGACGATGGCGTCCACCACCTGCCGGTATTTGGGGATGCGGCTGTTCTCCCGGATGCGAATGTATTCAAAACCGTTCATGAGCGCATGGTAAGACGAGTCGAGCGGGCGGTCCCGATAGCTACCGGGACAGGTGCAAGGTAAAACCTAGAATGAAGTAGCCGGACAGTACAGGATACCGTAGCTGGTCGGAATGGCTAAATTGTGATGGTTAACCGAAAACACCCGAACATGACCGACACCACCACCCGATTCAAGTACGTCGATTACCTCTGGGACGAGGAGGCCGCCGCCCGTTTGGGAGACGACCAGGTCGCCCTGTTTCTCTACCGTTCCAATATCCTGGGGGCCGACCTGCGCATCACCAACTACGGGGGCGGCAACACCAGCTGCAAAACGATGGAACGCGACCCCCTGACGAACCAGGAGGTGGAGGTGATGTGGGTAAAGGGATCGGGTGGCGACATCGGCACGCTGACCCGCTCCGGCATTGCCGGGCTCTACACCGGCCGCCTCCGCGACCTGAAGCAGGTATACGGCGGGCTCGAGGACGAAGACCGTATGGTGGGCCTGTTCAATCACGCCATCTACGACCTCGATAGCAAGGCGCCCTCCATCGATACCCCGCTGCACGGACTGCTGCCCTTTAAGCACATCGATCACCTCCACCCCGACGCGGTGATTGCCGTGGCTGCTGCTGAAAACAGCGAGGAGATCACGCGGGAAATCTGGGGGGACACCATGGGCTGGGTGCCCTGGCAGCGGCCCGGCTTCGACCTGGGGCTGCAGCTGGAGCGCACGCTGGCCGAAAACCCCGGTATCCGGGGCATCATTTTAGGAAGCCACGGGCTATTTACCTGGGGGGATACCAGCTACGACTGCTACATGAACAGCCTGGAGGTCATTGAAATGGCCTCGGACTTCATCGAAAAGAAGGTCAAGGAGCAGGGCCATGTCTTCGGCGGGGAGAAGGTCAAGGCCCTGCCCGCCGCCGAGCGCCGGCGGAAGGCCGCCAAACTGATGCCCCAGCTGCGCGGACTGGTCAGTAGCGAGAATCGTATGATCGGCCACTTCACCGACAGCGATACCGTACTGCGGTTCATCAACAGCTACGACCTGGAGCGGCTGGCCCCGATGGGGACCTCCTGCCCCGACCACTTCCTGCGCACCAAGATCCAGCCGCTGGTGCTCGACCTGCAGACCCAGCAGGATATGAGCGATCCGGAGGCGGTGCTGGAATTGCTGCGCCCCGCCTTCGCTGATTACCGGTCCGCCTACGCCGACTACTACGAGCAGCACAAGCGGCCGAACAGCCCCGCCATGCGCGACCCGAACCCGGTGGTCATCATCTACCCCGGCGTGGGCATGTTCACCTTCGCGAAGAACAAACAGACGGCCCGGGTGGCCAGCGAGTTCTACGTCAACGCCATCAACGTGATGCGGGGGGCGGAGGCTATCACTGCCTACACGAGCCTGCCCCGACAGGAGGCCTTCGACATCGAATACTGGTTACTGGAAGAAGCCAAGCTGCAGCGGCAACCCAGGGAAAAGCCACTGAGCCGGAAGGTGGCCTTCATTACCGGAGCGGGAGGCGGCATCGGTAAGGCCATCGCCGATAAACTGGTCGCGGAAGGCGCCGTAGTTGTGCTCTCCGACATCAGCGAGGAACGGCTGAAAGAAGCACACGCGACCTACCCGAAGGATACGGCCACCTACGCCGTGGCCGACGTGACCGAACGGGCCTCTGTGGACGCTGCCTTCGACCAGGCTTGTCTCGACTTCGGGGGGGTGGATATCGTCGTACATAGCGCCGGTCTGGCCATCTCCAAACCCCTGGAGGAGCACACCGCCCGGGATTGGGACATTCTGCAGAACGTGCTTGTCAAAGGGCAATTCGAACTGGCGCAGGCCGCCGTGTCCGTGATGCGCGGACAGGGGCTGGGCGGCGACATCATCCCCATCGCCAGCAAGAACGGATTGGTTTCCGGACCGAATAATGTCGCCTACGGCACCGCCAAGGCCGCCCAGCAGCACATGGCCCGCCTGCTGGCCGCTGAGTTGGGCAAGGATGACATTCGGGTGAATACCGTCAACCCCGACGGTGTCATCATTGGCTCCAAGATCTGGGAGGGGGACTGGGCCGAGGGCCGCGCCAAAGCCTACGGTATCACCGTCGCGGAGCTGCCGGCCCACTACGCCAAGCGGAACCTCCTCAACCAGATCATCAGGCCGGAAGACATTGCCGAGGGCGTGTTCGCCTTCGCCGCCGTACTGACCAAGTCAACCGGCAACATCCTTAACGTAGACGGCGGCATGCCCACCGCCTTCGTCCGCTAGCCCCCCCAAACCGCGAAGCGGTTCCCCGGATTCGCCTTCGGACGCAGTCCGTAGAAAATAAAATCATGCACCTCACCTCCGATCACCTCGCTTCCGTCAATCGCCCGGGCCTGCAGCGCCACGATATCGACTACAATTACCTCGCCGACCGCCTCACCAGCGCCGGCACCGACGTCGACGCGCTCGTCGGCGAGCTCGCCGACTTCCAGGTCGCCATCCCCAGCTGGGCCCTGGGGGCGGGGGGCACCCGCTTCGGCCGCTTCTCCTTTCACGGGGAGCCGGGCAGCCTGGAGCAAAAGATCGCCGACGTAGGCGTACTGCACGCCTTGACCCAGACGGCCGGGGCCATCTCCCTACATATTCCCTGGGATACGCCGACCGACTATGCCGCCGTCCGCGAACTGGCCGAGGTCAACGGACTGGTCTTCGATGCCATGAATTCCAACACTTTTCAGGATCAGCCCGGGGCCGGGCATAGCTACCGCCACGGTTCCCTGAGCGCAATGGAGGCGGGAACGCGGGTGCGGGCGGTGGAACACAACCTGGAAGTCATCGAGATCGGGAAGAAGCTGGGTTCGAAGAGTCTCACCGTCTGGCTGGCGGACGGGACCAACTTCCCCGGGCAGCGCAACTTTCAGCATAACCTGATAAATACCGAAGCGAGCCTGAAGGAAATCTACGGCGGCATGCCCGACGACTGGCGACTCTTCATCGAGTACAAACCCTACGAGCCGAACTTCTACAGCACCGTCATCCAGGATTGGGGCACTTCCCTCATGCTTGCCAACGCCTGCGGGGAGCGGGCTTACACCCTGGTCGATCTCGGCCACCACTTACCGAACAGCAACATCGAGCAGATTGTCTCCACCCTCATGCTGAGGGGCAAGCTCGGTGGCTTTCACTTTAACGACAGCAAGTACGGTGACGATGATCTGACGGTCGGCAGCATTAAACCCTACGCCCTCTTCCTGATCTTCAACGAACTGGTGTACGGGATGCGCAACAACCCCCAGAACCCCAACCTGGCCTGGATGATCGACGCCAGCCACAACATCAAGGACCCTTTGGAAGACCTCTTGCAGTCGCTGGAGGCCATACAGGGTGCCTATGCAAAGGCATTGCTCGTAGATCAGGATGCCCTTGCCGCCGCCCAGCGATCGCACGACGTCGCACGCTGCCAGGAAATTCTACAGGACGCCTACCGTACCGATGTACGCCCCCTGGTCGCCCGGGCGCGGCTGAATCGCGGCGGCGCTCTACATCCGCTGCGGGCCTACCGGGAACTCGGCGTGCGGGACGAACTGGTGCGCGAGCGGGGGAAGCACACCGTAGCTACCGGCCTGTAGGATGGGGCGGCAGCGGGTGACGGCCGTCTTCGATGTCGGGAGGACCAATAAGAAATTCTTCCTCTTCGACGACGATTACCGGGAAGTGCACCGGGAATACGTCCGGCTACCGGAAATCGTGGATGAGGATGGCTACCCGGCCGAAGATCTGGACGCGCTCACCAATTGGCTGCGGGAGGTATTTCACCGCATCCTGGAGGCGCGCACCTACGATGTCCAGGCTATTAACTTTTCCTCCTACGGAGCGAGCTTCGTGCACCTGGATGAAAACGGTCGGGTCATCGCTCCTCTCTATAACTACACCAAACCGCTAGACGAAGAACTAAGCGAGCGCTTCTATTCCCGGTACGGCCCCGCACCTGCGTTTACCGCCCACACGGGTTCGCCCCCTTCGGGGATGCTGAATTCGGGGATGCAGCTGTACTGGCTCAAGTACCGACGGTCGGAGGGTTTCTCCCGGATAAGGTACAGCCTGCACCTACCGCAGTTTCTGAGCTACGTGTTCACCGGGGTCCCGATCAGCGAGTACACCAGCATCGGCTGCCACACCGGCCTGTGGGACTACGGAAAACAAGACTATCATGACTGGGTCTACGCCGAGGAAATTCACCGGATTCTACCCCCGATCGTCTCGACGGAAACGAGCATCAACATGAACTACAACGGGCGGCGGATGAAGATCGGGGTGGGTATCCACGATAGCTCGGCGGCGCTGCTGCCCTACATCCGGAGTCGCCGGAAGCCGTTTTTGCTCATCTCTACTGGTACCTGGAGCGTAACGCTAAATCCCTTCGGCGGCGGCAAACTGAGCCAACAGGACGTAGCCCGCAACTGCCTGAACTACATGCGGATCGACGGGAAGGCCGTCAAGGCATCGCGACTATTTCTGGGCGAGGAATACAAGCTGCAGATCGATCGGCTGGCTGAGCACTTCGGCGTAGCGCGTGAGCGGCACCGCGACATGGCCTTCGACTACACAAGCTACTGCAAAGTGGCTGATGGGGCAAGACCCTGGTTCCGACTTCTAGCGATCGACCGGCCCAAAAACCCCGATCAAACGAAAATCCCCGACGGAGTGACCTACAAGGAAGCCTACCACCGCCTACTCGCCGAACTGGTCGAGCTACAGGCCGAAAGCATCGAGATCGCCCGGGGGCGAACCGGGATCGATACCCTGTTCCTGGACGGCGGCTTCAGCGACAACGAGGTGTTCATCCATTTACTAGGGCACCGCTTTCGTGACCTCTCCCTGCGCACCACCGATAGCAGCCTCGGGTCCGCCCTGGGCGCCGCGATCTGCATTTCGGATAAGGGGCTGAACTCCAAGTTCCTCAAGAAAAATTACGGCGTGCGCAAGCATCAGCCCTTCATCATCGTCGATTAGACGCACCCTCCCCCCCATGCTACAGAAGGAAACCCAGGAAGAGATCATCGAGGAGATCGGCGGCGGTGAATTCGAGCGCACCCCTGTGCCCCCCGGCAACCGGAAGGGGTGGGGGAGTTTTCTGGGTATGTACGCGGGGGAGCACGCGGCGGGCACCGAATTTATGATCGGCCCCCTCTTCCTTACGGCGGGGGTGAGTGCCTTCGATCTGATCATCGGCTTGCTGATCGGCAACTTCCTGGCCGTACTGAGCTGGCGCTTCTTGACCGCCACGATTGCCGTGGAGCGGCGGCTAACGCTGTACTACCAGCTGGAAAAGATCTGCGGCCGTAAGCTCGTCACGGGCTATAACCTGGCCAACGGCATCCTCTTCTGCTTCCTGGCGGGCTCGATGATCACGGTATCGGCGACGGCGGTGGGGGTGCCGCTGGATATGGAGATGCCGCAGTTGACGGATACGCTACCGAACGGACTCACCTTCGTGGCTATCGTGCTGGTGGTCGGGGCGGTCATCAGCATCATCGCGGCCCGGGGCTACGATACCGTTTCAAGGGCGGCCAATTTCATGTCGCCGCTGATCGTGCTGGCTTTCCTGGCCTGCGGGATCGTGGCGCTCGTGCGGCTGGACGTGCACTCCTTCCAGGATTTTTGGAATATCTGGGGGGAGGGTTCCGAGCCCTTTCCGGGGCAGATCAAGTACACCTTCTGGCACGTGGTGATCTGGTCGTGGTTCGCCAACGCGGCTATGCACATCGGGATGTCGGATCTCTCCGTATTCCGCTTTGCCAAAAAGGCTAGCTCGGGCTGGACTACCGCGGCCGGCATGTACGTCGGTCACTATATGGCCTGGATTGCCGCCGCCCTGTTGTACGCGCTATATCTCCGCTCCCCGGAGGCCCAGGCGTTCCTAAGCGACGGGACGGCCCCGCCGGTGGCCCCCGGTCCGCTGGCGAACAATGCCATCGGGGTCTTCGGCATAATCGCCGTAGTGCTGGCCGGCTGGACGACCGCTAATCCCACCATCTACCGGGCCGGGCTGGCCTTCCAGGCCATTCTGCCGAAGCTTTCGACTTTCTGGGTCACCATTCTGGCGGGTACGCTGGCCACCATCGCCGGCCTCTTCCCCGCCTTCGCCATGAAGCTGCTTGGGTTCGTTGCGCTGTACGGCTTCATCCTGGCCCCCTTCGGTGCGGTGATCGTCTTCGAGCATTTCTTCGCGCGGCGGGCTGGCATTCAAAAAGATTACGCGGAACGGGCGGGCATTTCCTTCAATCCGGCGGTCTTCTGGGCGTGGGCGATCAGCTTCGGGCTATTCTACTTCATCTCCTTACAGTTCGACGTATTCCTCTCCTTCGTCACCCTACCGGCCTGGCTGCTGTGTGGAGGGCTGTTTCTGGTATTCAGTAGGAGGTGGCAAACGATTTAAATACAAAGCCCATAGAGGCCGCTAGGGCGGCACCGCAGAGGAGGGCACGGAGTTAAACAGAGCGAGGGCCACCGTAAATAATCCGCGCCCAAAATCCGCGCATATCCGCGGTGAAAAAAACGAGCGAAGCGAGCACCCCGACAAGCGGCAGCATCCACCCGCGCAGCGGCCTCCATCCCCGGGCGAAGTCCGTCCCCCCTACCGCAGGTAAAGTATATAAGCCGCCGCAAAAGGGATCACGAAGATGAACGCATCAAACCGGTCCAGCAGCCCCCCATGCCCCGGCAGCAGATCCCCACTATCCTTCACCCCCACACTCCGCTTCAGCATACTCTCGACCAGATCGCCGAGCCCGCCGAACACCCCCACAATTGCCGCCAGCACCACCCACTGCACCAGCCCGATCTCGTCAAAGACCAAGTGTAGTATGTACCCGAAGAGAATGCAGGTCACCGCCCCCCCAATACTACCCTCCCAGGTCTTGTTCGGGGAGATACGGGGAAATAGCGGTGTCTTGCCGAACTGACTGCCCACCAGATACGCCCCGGTATCGTTGACCCAGGTCAGGAGCAGCAGCCCGAATACCACCCGGTAATAAAAGACCTCCCCGTCGAAGGCAATGAAGTCCACCAATGCGAAGGGAATGCCGATGTAGAACAAGCCCAGGATGATGTAGGCGATGTTCTCGAAGGGCTGACTGCTATTGCTGTACAGCTCATATATGAATATAGTGAAGATGAAGGGAGCAAACAGCAGACTGGCTACCTGAATAAAGGTTTCCGGATTACTGACGTAGCCGAGGGAGAGCAGACTGATCAAGAAAAAAGGCAACAAGCCCACCGCTACGCCCAACGCCTTGCGCACCCGGTCCCGCCGGGAGTTCCGGTCCAGCACCATCGTCAAAAATTCGTACAGGCAGCCCCCCGTGATCACCAGAAACAGCAGGTTGAAGGTGTGGGGCCCCGTATACATCCCGGCCACCATGATGATTACGAAAATGACGGCCGTCGTTAATCTTCTCCAAAGTCCCTGCATCTGGTATTCCCTCGTCGTTTTGCCGCCCTTCAGTGGGGTGGGCCACAAGATAGTCCCGCAGCCCGGATTGGCCGGCTTGCTGTATTTTGCGACAACCCACCATACCACTACTGAGAAAACACTATGGCTAACGACAAATCGGACGACGACTTAAAACGCTATTATTCCATCGGCGAAGTGGCCAAAAAACTCGAAGTGAATACCTCCCTGATCCGCTTCTGGGAGAACGAGTTCAGCCACATCAAACCCAACAAGAACAGCCGGGGCGACCGCCGCTTCACCAAGGATAACATCCGACAGCTCCGGGAGGTCTACCACCTCGTTCGGGAACGCGGGTTCACCCTGGAAGGCGCCCGCCGCGAGATCGCCAATCGCCAACAACCACAGACTGACAAGCAGGAGATCATCGATCGCCTCACCGAAGTCCGCCGCCGCCTCGAAAGCCTGCACGGGGAATTCTAGCCCTTGGCGTACTTGCTCTACTACCTGGTCCTACTGCCCCTCAGCTACCTGCCGCTGAGCTGGCTGTACCGTCTGTCCGATCTGCTTTATCTGGTCGGCTACCGCTGGCTGGGCTACCGCCGGGAAGTGGTCTTTGATAATCTGCGCCGCAGTTTTCCGGAATGGAGGGAGCAGGAGACTCGTGCCTGCGCCGAAGCCTTCTACCGCTACCTCTTCGACACCATTGTGGAGTCGGTCAAGGATTTTTCCATGAGCGAGGCCGAGGCGATCCGCCGCCTGCCCGTGGTAAACCCCGAACTGGTGCAAGCCCACATCGCGGCCGGCCGCAGTTGCATCCTCTACGGTGCCCACTACGGCAACTGGGAGATCGGCGGGCTCAGCTTCCCCAGCCAGTTCGCGCCGGCGGGCGTCATGGCGGTCTATTCCCCGCTGAAGAATGAGGTCATGGACCGCCTCACCCGCCACAACCGGGAGCGTACCGGGGTTCACATGCAATCCCGCCGTGGTATCTACGATTATTTCGCCACGCACCGCGACCGGCCCACCGTTGACATCTTCGTCGCCGACCAGTCGCCCAGCAACGACCGCTGGGAAAAGCTGCACTGGACCACCTTCCTAGGCCGCCCTACCGCCTTCGTGGCCGGCCCCGAGCGCTTCGCCGTTCGCTATGACCGACCGGTCTACTACATCAACCTGCGCCGCAACGCACGCGGCTATTACAGTAGCAAGCTCTACCTCGTTACCGAGCACCCGCGCCGGGAAAAGCCCGGCTATATCACCCAGTGTTTCGTCGAGCATCTGGAGCGGGAAATCTTGCGCGACCCCGTCCCCTACCTCTGGACTCACCGCCGCTGGAAGCGCGATCCCCCCCCGGAAGTCCTCACCGCCCTCGCCGAACACCCTTACCTGCCGGCCGACTACGACCCCAATCCCGATTCGCCGCAGTAGCTTACCGCACTTGGCCTACCTGCTCTACTACCTCGTTCTGCTTCCCCTCAGTTACCTGCCCCAGCGCGTTCTCTACGCACTTACCTCCGTTCTCCGGTGGCTGAACTGGCACCTGATCGGCTACCGCAAGCAGTTGGTGCTGGACAACATTCGACGGTCTTTTCCCACTTACACCGAGGAGGAAGTACACGCCACGGCCCGCGAGTTCTTCACCTTTTTCTTCGACACCATCGCCGATAGCATCAAGCAGTTCAGTCTGGGGGAGGGGGCGGCGGTGCGCAGGTGCAAAGTGGTCAACGCGGAGATCGTGGATCACCTCCGACAGTCTGGCCAGTCCTTCATTGCCGTCGGGGGCCACTACGGCAACTGGGAGATGGCGGCACTCTCCTTTCCTTCTCAGTTCCCCGGCTTCCGCGTGATGGGCATCTACTCCCCCCTGAAAAACAAGACCCTGAACCGCCTCTTCACCGACAACCGCGGCCGCACGGGTACCTTCCTGGTCAGTCGCCGCTCCGTTACCGAGTACTACGAAACAGAGGGAGATACCCGATCAGTCGACTTCTTCATCGCCGATCAGTCACCCAGCAACGCCGTCCACGAACTCCTCCACTGGACCACCTTCCTGCACCAACCAACCGCCTTCCTCGCCGGACCGGAACGCTACGCCCATCGCTACAACCTTCCGGTCTACTACATGCGCCTGCGCCGGGTCAAACGCGGCCACTACGAAGGCAAGCTCATCCACATTACGGATACCCCCCAACAGACGGCCCCCGGCACCATCACCGAAGCCTTCGCCCGCCAGCTGGAACGCGAAATTCAATACGCCCCCGCCTACTGGCTCTGGACCCACCGTCGGTGGAAGCGGGAAGTGCCAGCGAATATTCAAAGAAAGTTGGAGCGGAGGGGCTTTTTGGCTGCGAAGATTGGGTAGTCTGATCGTTCGGAAGTCGGAAGTCGGAAGTCGGAAGTCGGAAGTCGGAAGTCGGAAGTCGGAAGTCGGAAGTCGGAAGTCGGAAGTCGGAAAGTCGGAA
>CAZKPE010000088.1:1439-15160 GCA_964554545.1 uncultured Lewinella sp. | reverse complement strand
GGCCGTGACCCAGTACTGGAGCGGGCGGTGGCGGTCATTCGGGGAATAGCGGTGGAACAGTAGCCTCCTACCGGTCCTACCGGTCCTGCCGCTCCCGCTTCCGCGCCTCATACGCCTCGAACCTATTGTAATAGACCTCCAGCTCCTCTTCCGACATCCGGCTGCGGTAGGCTTCGGGGATAGCGGTGCGCTCGGGCACCTCCGCGGGGGCGCGGTCCAGAAAGACATTCGGCTGCCCCTCCGCCTGCTTGACCAGGGTGAACGCATCGTACTCCTGCCCCGTCACGGTGTAGGCGGTGAAGTCGAGGCTGTCGCCGTCGATCTGAATGAGTTGGTAGAGCTGGGTATTGGAGGCTCCCCGCTGCATCCAGGGTTCCAGACTGAGATAGTACATTTTCGGCCCGCTGACGCTGACGACGTAGATCGGTCCGTCAATGGTCGGTCGGGCGCCCGCCCCGATGGGTAGATTGGTGCCGCGGCCGTAGGCGTGATCGTGGCCTTGCAGGACCAGGTCGACGCCGAACTCCTCGAAAATCGGCTGCAGTTGCTCCCGCAGGAAGCGATTGTCGCGGCCATAGCGGCTGCTGTAGACGGGGTGGTGCATGGTCACGACGGTCCAGGTATTGGGGTTGTCGGTCAGTACCTTCCGCAACCAGTCTGCTTGCGGAGCCATCCGCGTCGAGTCGTAAATGAAGGCCGGGGAGTCGAGGGAGATGATGCGGGTGCCCTGATAATCGACGTAGTAGGCGGTCTCCTCGTAACCTTCCGGGCCGTTCTCCGGTAGGGTGAAGGTGGGCCGCCACTGGGCGGAGAGCCGACGGCCCACACCCGGTACCGGCTCGTATTCGTGGTTACCGGGGGTGGCCAGACTGGGCATCATGCCGTAGATCCAGCCGCCAGCGTAGAACCACTCCCCCCACTCATGGTCCCGCAGCGAGCGGTTCACCAGGTCGCCGGCATGCAGCATGAAGTCGGCCTCGGGCATTTTGCTGTAGGCCCCCCGAACGGCCCGCGACCAGAGGCTCTTGATGTCGTTCTGCGCATCCCCGAAGTAGAGGAAGGAGAGGGGGCGTTCGCCGGCTTCGGCCGTGGTGAAGTGATTCCATTCGCTCCAGTTCGTGCTGTCACCTACGCGGTAGGCGTACTGAGTTCCCGGCTGAAGCCCTTCCAGGCGAGCGGAGTGGAAGCGGGCCCCATTCAGGTCGGTGAGCAGGGTTTCGTTCGTTCCCCGGACCGTGCGGGCACTATCGGCCAGGTAGGGGGCCGGGTCGGCGAGGGTGACCTGGGCGTAACTGTGGACCGCCGCGAGAGAAGTGCGCCAGTTGACCGCCATCGCGGTGGCGGGCGACTCGGTCAAACTCAGGATGATGCGGTCGGGGACGGGCCCGGGTGGGTAGCGGTCCTCTCCGGCGTAGTTGGGCTGGGCGGTCAGGTGAAGGGCCAGTAGGAGCGGTAGAAGGGACAGGAGGTTGCGCATACCCACAAGCTACTACGCGCGGAGCAATTTCTTGATGATAACCATCTGCCCTAAATGGTAGTGGGCGTGCTCGGTCAGTCCCATGATGTTACTGAGGTAGCTGCCGTACTTGGCGTCGGTAAAGTCGTATTCCCAGCGGTCGTTGGGGAAGGCGGCGATCGCGTCGGCCAGCTTATCGCCGCTAGCGAGTAGTCTTTGTCGGAGCCGGTTCCAGTTGTCTTCTTCCTTCAGTTCGGGCAGGTCCCAGGCGTACTTATCCCGAATCACCAGCGGCTTACCCGCGAAGACGTCCAGCACCCCTTCCGTGTAGTAGTTCAGGTGGTAGGTGAGTGCGGCGATGGCGTTCACCCCCCGCACCTGCGTCCGCGCCCTCTTCAAATCGACATCTGATAGCGTGTCGCGAAGATTGACGGAAGTCCAGTTGCCGCCGGTGAAGACGGCTTTCCAGTGACGGGCCAATTGCTCGGATAGCTCCATAGCACGAAAGTAACTCCCGTGGCGACATACTTACCTTCACCCCATGCCCGCTCCCCCCCGCCCTGGCGAAGAATTGCCAACCGACCGCCTCGAACCTTACCTACGCGAACAGCTGCCCGAACTGGATCGCCCCCTCACCGTGACTCAATTCCGTGGGGGGCACGCAAATCTGACCTACCAACTGACCTTTGGCGAGCGGGAGTTCGTACTCCGCCGACCCCCCTTTGGGAAGATTGCCCCCGGGGCCCACGACATGCAGCGGGAATATCGCGTTCTTTCCCGTTTACCAGATCACTTTGCACCCGCGCCCCGCGCCCTCCTGCTGTGTACGGACCACAACGTACTCGGAGCCGATTTCGTGATTATGGAACGCCGCCACGGCACGGTCATTCGCTACGAACTGCCGGACGCATTCGTTGGATTGGATCGAGTAGAAAAGCGACTGACCGACGCCCTGATGAAAGGAAGTGCTGATCTGCATACCGTAGACGTTGCCACTGCCGGGTTGAGCGAACTCGGTAAGCACGAGGGATTTGTACCCCGTCAATTGCGTGGATGGACGAAGCGTTGGGGACTGGCCCAAACCGAAGCGAACGCCGATATGGAGGAGCTAGCCAGGCGACTGACCCGGGAAATCCCCGCCCCCCAGCGGGTTAGCATAGTCCATGGCGATTTGAAGTTCGACAACTGCCAGTTCCAGCCCGGCGAGCCCGACCGGGTCACCTCCGTGTTCGACTGGGACATGGCCACCCTCGGCGATCCACTGATCGATCTGGCAGGTACCCTGAGCTTCTGGCCCGACCCCGATTTGGATGTCGATGACATGCCCCTGCAACTACTTTCCGGCGACTGGCCCGATAAGGATTACCTCAAAGCGCGCTATGCCGACTACACCGGCCTGGACCTTTCGCGCATGGACTGGTACGAGGCCTTCGCCTGCTACAAGACGGCCACTATCGCCCAGCAGCTCTACCGCCGCTACGTGGATGGCGGCACCCGGGACGAGCGGATGGAGAAGTTCGGGAGGGCGGCGCGGGCGTTTGCGCGCTTGGGGGTGGGTAAGTTGGGGTAGGGGGTAAGGAGTTCACCGCGGAGGGCGCCGAGGTATGCGCGGAGGGGGCGCAGAGGGTATAACTCAGCGATACCTCTGCGAATACCTTCATTACCTCTGCGGTGAGCTACCCCTACCTCCGCGGTGAATTACCCAATAATATTCTCAATAACCTCCCCATGCACATCCGTCAACCGAAAATCCCGCCCCTGGAAAGAGTAGGTCAGCTTCTCGTGGTTTAGCCCCAGCAGGTGTAGGATGGTCGCCTGGATGTCGTGGACGTGCACTCGCTCCTCCAAGCCCGCGTAGCCGATCGCGTCGGTGACCCCGTAGCTGGCCCCGCCGCGGACGCCCCCGCCGGCCATCCACATCGTGAAAGCCTCGCCGTGGTGGTCGCGACCCAGGAAGGGGTTGACGGTGCCGCCACGGTTCTCCTGCATGGGAGTACGGCCGAACTCACCGCCCCATACGACGAGGGTATCTTCCAGCAAACCCCGCTGTTTAAGGTCGGTGAGTAGGGCGGCGATCGGGCGGTCGATCTGGCGGCATTTTTCGCGGAGGCCGGCTCCCAGTCCGCCCGCTTCGCTGGTGCCGTGCATATCCCAGCCCCAGTCGTAGAGCTGTACGAAGCGGACGCCCGACTCCACCAGGCGGCGGGCCAGCAGGCAGTTGTTGGCAAAGGAGGCTTGGCCCGGCTCGGTCCCGTAAAGTTGGTGGATGTGTTCGGGCTCGCGGCTGATGTCCATTACCTCCGGCACCGAGGCCTGCATCCGAAAGGCCATCTCGTACTGCCGGATGCGGGTGAGGGTCTCGGGGTCGGCCACTTCCTCGTACTGCCGCTGATTGAGTCGGTTGATCGCCTCGATGCTGCGGCGGCGGAGGTCGCGGGGCATACCGTCGGGGTCGCTGAGGTAGAGGATGGGGTCGCCGGAGGTGCGGCAGTGGACTCCCTGTTCGATGCTGGGCAGGAAGCCGCTGCTCCACAACTTCTTGCCGGCGCTGGGCTCGCGGCCGCCGCTGCTCAGGACGATGAAGCCGGGCAGGTTCTCGTTTTCGGAGCCTAGTCCGTAGGTCACCCAGCTGCCCATGGCGGGGCGGCCGAGCCGTGGACTGCCGGTGTGCATGAAGAGTTGGGCCGGGGCGTGGTTGAACTCCTCGGTGTGCACGGCGCGCAGGAAGGCCACCTCATCCACGACACGGCTAAAGTGCGGCAGCAGGTCACTGACCCAGGCGCGGCTTTCCCCGTACCGGGCGAAAGAAGCCTGAGGACCGAGCATCTGCGGCGTGCCCTGAATGAAGGCGAAGCGCTTGCCGTCGAGGAGGGAGGGCGGGCAGTCCTGACCGTGGAGTTTTTGCAGGTCGGGCTTGTAGTCGAACAACTCCAGTTGACTGGGCGCACCGGCCATGTGGAGGTAGATGACCCGTTTGGCGCGGGTGGGGGTGTGTGGGGTTTCGGGGTGTGGGGTTTCGGGGTGCGGGGTTTCGGGGTGCGGGGTGGCGGGCGTTGGAGGAACGCAGCCCAGGAGGTTGCCGAGGGCCAATCCGCCGAGGCCGAGGCTCCCGACTCGGAGAAATTGGCGACGGCTGTTGAAGATGGCCTGGCGTACCCGTGCCTCGTCGTGCATTCGGCTCATGACTTGGTCAGAAATTCGTCCACGTTGAAAAGCACGTTCACCAGTACGAACATGGCCTCCCGCCGGTCGCCGCCGTAGGTAACCAGGGATTCCTCGTAGAGCGCCCGCAGATCGTCTAGTTCCGCCTCCGAGGCCGGCCGGAAAAGCAGACGAGGATAAAGGGCATCGATGGCCCGGCGGGGATCGTCGTAGCGGGCTTCCAGCTCTTCCGACACCCGACGCATACCCTCCACGAAGGCCGGGTCATTTAGGGTCGCCAGCGCCTGCAGGGGGGTGTTGGTAGGAATGCGCTGGGAGAGACAGACCTCCCGCGAAGAGCCGTCGAAGGTGGTCATGCCGGGGTAGAGGACGGAGCGGCGCAGGTAGGTGTACACGGCACGGCGGTAGCGGTCCTCGCCCTGGCTGGTCTCCCACTCCAGGTCGCTGTAGGGAATGTGGTCCCAGAGGCCGGCGGGCTGGGGGGGCATCACGCCGGGGCCGTACATTTTATCGCTCAGTAGGCCAGATACAGCCAGCATCTGATCGCGGAGTTGCTCGGCGGTGAGGCGGCCGGCGGGCCCGCGGGCGAGCCAATCGTTGTAGGGGTCCCGTTCGCGGTCTTCGGGGCTGGCGGTGGCGGATTGCCGGTACGTCCGACTCCGTACGATGGTGCGAATGAGTTCCTTTACACTCCACTCGAGCTCGTCGGAAAAGTGCACGGCCAGATAGTCCAATAGCTCAAAATTGGTGGGCAGCGCACACTGGCTGCCAAAGTCGCCCAGCGTCGTCACCAGCCCCCGACCGAAAAATCCGGCCCATATTCGATTGACGGTCACCCGGGCGGTCAGCGGGTTCTCCCCCGAAGCCAGCCAGCGGGCGAAGGCGAGCCGGTCGCCGGTGCTATCGATGGGGGGCAGAACGGCGGGGACGTTACCGCTCACCTCTTGCCCGTGCACCAGCCAATTGCCCCGCTCAAATACGCGGGTGGTCCGGGACAACTCGGGTGGGTTTTCGGAGAGCACGGGTACGTTCAGGCTATCCCGCTCCCGGGCCAGTTGCTCGACGTAGGCGACCAATCGCGCGTGCTCCGGACGGCCGGCACCGGGTAATGCCCGCTCGGGGTAGATGCTGTAGACGCTGATCAATTTATCGTCTCCCTCCCCGCTCACCCGCAAAAAGATGCGGTGCATCCCCTCGATTTCCGGTAGCGGCACTACGGTCACCTGGTCCCAGCCGCGCTCCAGTTCGGTACTGGCCAGCAGGGGGCCGTCCGCTGCATCCAGTCGCCATTCGACGGTCGCGGGGCGGTGAGTGTTCGTCCGCAGGTGGAGGGCCCGGATCTCGCCGAGGTCACGCTCCGGCAGCGCGAAGGAATTGCCGTCCCGCAGTACCAGAAAGTCTTCGTCGGCCCGGTCGGTGAAGACGCCCCCCACGATCTCCTGGAAGTGGTAGGGGCGGATCATGGGCTCCCGCGTATCGAGGAATCGGCGCCAGTGGGCGACTTCCCGGGGGCTGCCGTGCTCACTGACCCAGGTGCGCAGGCTATCCACCTTTGCTTGCAGGTCCTGTCGCGGAATGGATACCAGGGGCCGTTCCCAGACGTGGTCGTGGTCGGCCGTATTGTTGAAGTAGGCGTAGGAGGCGTAGAACTCCTCGTGCCGGATCGGGTCGTAGGGGTGGCTATGGCACTGCACGCAGGCCATCGTGGTGCCCTGCCAAACTTCCCAGGTGGTATTCACCCGGTCCAGTACGCTGACGACGCGGTACTCTTCGTTGTCCGTCCCCCCTTCCCCATTACTCGGGGTGTTGCGGTGGAAAGCGGTGGCAATCAACTGTTCGCGCGTCGGGTCCGGAAGTAAATCTCCGGCCAATTGCTCGATGGTGAACTGGTCGAAGGGCATATCCTCATTGTACGCCCGGATAACCCAGTCGCGGTAGGGCCAGATGGTGCGGGGCCGGTCGCGCTCGTAGCCCCGGGAGTCGGCGTAGCGGGCCAGGTCAAGCCAGATGGCGGCCCGGTGTTCGCCGTAGCGGGGGCTGGCCAGGTAGCGGTCGACGAAGGCACCATACGCCTCTTCGCTGGGGTCGGCCAGCCACTCCTCCATTTCTTCGGGAGAGGGGGGCAAGCCCGTTATGTCCAGTGCAAGCCTGCGGAGCAAGCGGTGGGGCGGGGACGCAGGTGCAAGCTTTCGCTCGGGAGCGAAGGGGGAGTCCGCCGCCGTTCTCAGCGCGGAAAGCACGTAGGCATCGATCTCGTTTCCTCCCGGCGGAATGGCTTCGGTCGGAGGGCTGACCGCGGGGGGCTGATAGGCCCAGTGGGCTTCCCACTCGGCTCCCTGCTCGATCCAGCGTTCCAAAATGTCGATCTCATCTTCCTCCAGTGGCGCACCCTCGAAGGGCATCCGTAGCTCCGGATCGTCGTGGCGGACGCGACGGATGAGTTCGCTCCTGCCGGGGCTACCGGGAACGATACTGCTCATGGCGTTCTCGCGGAAGACCAACCCCAGTCCGCCGGCCTGCTTCACCCCGCCGTGGCAGCCGACGCACTTGGCGTTGAAGATGGGGCGCACGTCGGTGGCGAAGCTGACGGGGTCTTCGGTGGCGCAGGCCTTGACCAGGGCGAGAAGAGCGACAAGAAGGAAACCACGCATCCCTTAAAGATACAAAGGTCGAGGAGCTCTGCTCCGAGCTAGTCGGAAAAGAACCTCTGGTCTGTCCCCCTCGGAGCGGAGCTCCTCGACCTTACTCGGAGCGGAGCTCCTCGACCTTATTGATCCACCACGGCGCCGTAGCCAGGTACAGCACCGTCCCCCCCAGCATGACCGACTTGTACGTTTCCAGCGTGATCCAGCCGGGAAATACCAGGAAACTCGGCACCAGCGTCCCCGCCAAACCCAGGAACGAGAGCACTTTCAGTAGGGTCAGTTTGATCGTCATACGATGTCGGATTGCGGGAGCTTACGCTGTTGCAGGTAGGCGAAAAGCACGTACGTCAGCCCCCCCAGGAAAAAGCCGGGCAGCGCCATGAAGAAGTAAAAATCGGCCTCGAACCAGACGTAGAGCGCGTAGCAGATCGCCACCGACACCACCCAGCAGGCCAGCACGCTCCAATTGAAACGCAGCCGCCGTAGCTCCGCCAGATTCTGCCGCAGGCCCAGCCGGGGGAAGAGGAAGATGTCGACCAGCACCACGGCTCCCACCGGCGTGGCGAGCAGGGCGTACAGCCCCAGAAACTGGTCGAGCTTACTCACGATGGCCGGCGAGCAGGCCAGCAGGGTCGCGAAGGCCCCCACACCCAGGGTGATCTTCCAGCGCTTCATGCGCGGAAAGATGCCCTGCACGGCCAGCCCCGAACGGTAGAGGGTCGGGTTGGCGGTGGTCCAGCCGGCCACGACGACGCAGATGGCCCCGGCCAGTCCGGCCCCGAGGTAGGCGATCTCGCCCGGACTCGGACTGTCATTCCCCGCCTCCAAGGCCACGGCGCACAGGATGCCCGAGGCGATCCAGGCCATGAAGTGACCGATGTACATCCCGAAGGCCGACGCCAGTCCGTAGCTCGGCCGCCTAGCGTAGCGGTAGATCGTCATGTCTGCTAGGCCCAGGTGCATGGAACTGTTGCACAACCAGGCGAAGATCAGGATGTGCCAGAAGCCGTACTTGCTCTGCCCCGGAACGGGAACGCCGGTCCAGATGCGCGTCTCGGCCGCCTCCCAGAAATCGCCGACTGAGGTCACGCCCAGGCTCGGTAGTACCGCGATCCCCGAAGCCAGAAAGACCAGCGGCATCCAGGGGGCGAAGATGTTGGCGAACTGCGATACCCGATCGAATCCAAAGGTGGCCACCACGGCGATCACGCTACCGATCAGGAAGATGACCAGGATCCAGGCGAAGCTGGTGGGGTAGAGGTCGGTGAGTCCCGGCCCCTCGATGCCGAGCAGCAGGCCCACCGCCGAGGCCGATACCCCGATCATGGCCGCCGCCGTCACGCAAAAGAGAATGCCGTTGACCAGATTGTAGATCGTGACCAGCCCGATGCCGCTGATTTTTTCGAGCTGGTAAAAGATGGTTAGCCGGGTGCGGACGGCGGCCGGTGCACAGACCAGCGTCCAGCTCAGGGTCGCCAGCAGGTTGCCGATCAGCAGCCCCCAAATCACGTCGGACGCCGAGGCCCCGTGCAGCACGAATAGCGGCCCGATGACGAACTCCGTGCCCGCGATATGCTCGCCGGCCACCAGCCCGACGAAGCTGCGGAAGCGCTTGACCGCCCCGGGGGGGACGGGCTCCCGCTCGTACTCGTTGATGTCGGCGAGTTGCTCGGTGAGGGTGGGGGGGGGAGAAGACATGATCGTAAAGTGGGCAAATTTCCCGATTCTTTCCTGTTGTTTTGTAAACTGGAAGGGTATTGTGGACGAATAGGGGCATAATGCAGCCTAAGCCGACCCCATATGTTGCGACTACTCACCTCCTTATCCCTATTTCTACTTACAGCCTGTCAACCCTCGTCCTCCCCGGTTAACTCGGCACCCGCGCCCCGCCGCCCGAATATCGTACTCATCGTAGCCGATGACCTGGGTTGGGCCGATCTGGGGGTGTACGGGAACCCCTTCTTCGAAAGTCCGCATCTCGACCGGCTCGCCACCGATGGCATACGCTTCACTCAGGCCTACGCCGCCGGCCACGTCTGTTCTCCCACGCGGGCCAGTATCCTGACGGGTCGCTATCCGGCTCGCGTGGGACTGACGAACTACCTCTACGGCACCAAGACGGTGGAAGATTCCCCCGTACTGCCCGCCCCCTTCGCCGACCGGCTGCCGCTGGAGGAGATTACGATCGCCGAGCGCCTGAAGGAAGCCGGTTACCGCACCGGGCTTATCGGCAAGTGGCACCTGGGCGAAAATACCTCCCTGGGCGAAAGCGACCCCGACCTCCAGGGCTTCGACGTGACCGAGAGCTGGGACTACGGTCTGCTCTACACGAACCGTGGCTACGAGTGGTTCCATACCGGCGACAGTACCACGCCCTATAAATTGCCTCAACTCACCGAGGAGATCACCGCAGGGGCTGAGGAGTTTATCACCGTACACCGGGACACGAATTTCTTCCTGATGGTAGCACACTATGCGGTGCATTTACCGCTGCAGGGCGACAGGGCGCTGGTGGCCAAGTATACCGGAAAACCCAATCCCCGGCCCGACGATTACCACCCGGTCTACGCCGCCATGATCGAGCAGATGGATGCCTCAGTGGGGCGCATCCGGCGGCAGCTGGAGCGGGAGGGTCTGACTGATAACACCCTGATCGTGTTCGTCAGCGACAACGGAGGCTTGGCCATCGGGGAAGCTGGCGACAAGCCCACCGTGAACGACCCCCTGCGGTCGGGCAAGGGCACGATGTACGAGGGTGGCATACGCGTACCCCTGATCGCCTACTGGCCGGAGCGGTGGACGGGGGGAGGTCTCAGCGCTTCCGTCATTAATACCGTCGATCTCTTTCCTACCCTGCTGGCTAGTATCGGCGAGACCTCTACCGGCGGGCAAACCCTTGATGGCCGTAGCGTTCTGGCCGCCTTCGATGATCCCGAACGGACTGCCGCAGACCGCGACCTCTTCTGGCACTACCCCCACTTCAGCAACCAGGGGGGGCGGCCCCGGTCGGCTATCCGTCGGGGTGACCTGAAGCTGATCGAGTCCCTGGAAGACGGTAGCGTGCAGCTCTTCGACCTGGCGACGGACCCGGGTGAAACTACTGATCTGGCAAACCAGCGGCCGGAAATGGTTGATGAGCTACGTACCGCACTTGTGGAATGGCGGGATGAGGTGGGGGCGCGCTTACCGATACCGAAGATTTAGCCCACAGAGCCGCCTTTGGCGGAGCACAGAGTTTGGCACAGAGTTTAACGGAGGCTCCGCACGTCTCTGCGCTACTCCGTGCATCCCTCCGTGCAGCTCACGTAGTGAGCACTCTGTGGGCTTCCTTACCCTCCTTCCGGTACTTACTAGGCGTAGTCCCCGCGATCTTCTTGAAGTTCACGTAGAAGACCGATTCGGAACGAAAACCGCTTTCCAGGGCAATGGCATAGTTGGTCTTTGCCTTGTCGATGTCAGCCTTTAGGATCCGCTGGGCCTCCGCCACCCGGTACTCATTGATGAACGTACTGAAAGACTTTCCGAGTTCCTCGTTGAGTAGGCGGGAGAGTACGTAGCTGGGAAGCTCGAGGTGATCGGCCAGTCTCTTTTCATTGAGGTCATTGTCAAGGTAGAGCCGCTCCTCGGTCATCGCGCGTAGGAGACGCTCGCGATTTTCGTCGCGCTCCTCCCGAACCGGCGGTGGCGCCCCGGGGCGGAGCATCGGTTTGCCGGACAAAATTTTGGGATGCTGGACGAGGTAGTAGATCACGCCGAGCACGATCATACTGTTAAGGCTGACGAAGATCAGCTGGATGAGGGTGCGGATGGGGTCCAGGCTGACCGGATCGTGGTAGGGTGCCAGCCAGCTCATGTTCCCGAAGTTGATCAGGGCCAGCAGCAGGGAAGCCCCGATGAAGATACACAGTAAGGCCGGCCACCAGAATCGGGCCCGGCTTTTTTTAAGCAGTGCCACTCGGTGCGATCGCAGCAGCCGGTAGCTACTCCAGAATATAAAGGCCTTCCAGCCGATAAGCCCCAGCAGTACCGCCCGGTGCACATCGGTACGGATGTAGTCGAAGAAAGTAAATTCGGGGGTGAAGGTCACGAAGGCGGCGAGGCCGATAAAAGTGACCACGGCCGGCAGGAAGTACAGGTATACCCGCCCGGGCCAGCCGGCATTCAACACCCGGCACAGGTAGAGAAACAATAGGCTCGGCACTACGAAGTCGATGATGTCGGGCAGCCAGATGATCTCCGAAAAGGTGTACTTCAGGTCGGTGAAGTGGAAGAGGTACTGCGTCAGCACGTTAAGCCCCGTCAGCGCAAATACGCTGGCCAGCAGGTAGTTCGGCCCATCCCGCTTTAGCAGGGTGATGGCCGCCCCGAGAATGAAGTTCTGGATGAACGCCCAGAAGAAGAGGGCAACGGTCATAAGGTAGGTGTTGGGCCTAAGCCCGGTTTACATGATCGTCCGTAAAATAGCAAAAGCCT
Organism: uncultured Lewinella sp.; assembly: GCA_964554545.1. GTDB lineage: Bacteria > Bacteroidota > Bacteroidia > Chitinophagales > Saprospiraceae > Neolewinella. The sequence goes on along the minus strand of CAZKPE010000088.1, from coordinate 3,424 downwards.
CCCCGATGACCAAGGGGGAGGCTTTCGCACTGGTGATCCGGCGGGGGACGGGTGACTAATAGTTCGTGTTCTGTACCAGGTTTGGATTAGCGACCAATTCATTTTCCGGGATGGGTAGCACTTCGTTCTTATTGGCGGTGAAACCGGGCATGGCACTGGGTTGCGCGAAGGCGGGTACCGGTCCGTTGCGCCGCGTCCACCGAATGATGTCGAAGAAGCGCTTGAACTCGAAGGTCAGCTCCAGGCGGCGTTCGGCGGCGATGCGGGCGAAGAATTCGTCTTTGGTCAAGCCCTCGGGGTAAGGGTCCACGCCGGCCCGTTCCCGCACCCGGTTCACGGCCTCGTAGGCGGCGGCGGTGGGTCCGTTGGCTTCGTTTTCCGCCTCGGCGTAGAGTAGTAGCACTTCGGCGAAGCGCATCACGCGTAGGTTGATGGGCGATTGAACGAAGCCGATGACGTTAGGTCCTTCGGTACCCTTACGGACACCCAGGAAGGGGGCACCGGCTACGTCGCCCGTCCGGTCCCGCCACTGGTTGGCGGCGATGGGGTCTTCGGCGATCGGGTCCCAGCTACCCCAACTGTCGCCTGGACGGGCAATGGTGTACAGTCGCCTTATACTGTCCTCTTCGGGGTACTGCCGGAAGAAATTATCGACCTCTACGCTAGGAAGCCCGTTGGCGAACGCCCGCACCCGCCCGGGGTTGAGGGCCGTCGCTATCCAGTTGCTTTCGGCCGTACGAGGAGTATCACCGTCACTGAATCCCGCTCCTATGCCGGTAGCGTACTGTACCTCGAAGACGGATTCGGCGTTGTTCTCATTATCCGCATCGAAGTTTTCCTCGAAGGCCACGAGTTCGTAGTCTCCGAATTCCCCGTCGATGACCCGCTTCAGAGCGGCGGCGGCCTCGGCGTACTTTTCCTGGAATAGCAGGGCACGGCCTAGGTAAGACTGTGCCGCTCCGGCGGTCGCCCGCCCCAGGTCCGCATCGCCGTAGGAATTAGGCAGCAGATCGGCGGCCAGGGCGAGGTCGGCTTCGATCTGGGCGTAGACCTCGGCGCGACTTGCCCGGGCGGGCCGGAATAATTCCCCTCCGAGGTCGCCGTCAAACGAGCGGTCGTAAAGCGGTACCCCGCCGTAGTGATCGACGAGCTCGCTGTAGTAAAATCCGCGCAGGAAGTAGGCCTCCCCCAGAATGCGGTCCTTCAGCTCCGCGTCCTGAAAAAGGATGTCGGGGACGCGCTCCAGGACTACGTTCGCGCGGCTGATGCCGGTAAACATCGATTCCCATTTGGCGGGCACCAGGTGCTGCGAGCTGGCATTGAACTGAAAACCCGGATAGGCCGTAAGCTGGCGGCCCCCGCTGGTGATATTGAGGTCACCACTCATGTAGTCCAATAAATAGGGGTAGCGGCGAAAGCCCCCCTGATACTGCAGGGGCGTATAGGCGGCGTTGATGGCCAGGATAGCATCGTCCTGGGTCTGGTAGAAGGTACTCGATTCCAGGTCGCGGAACACTTCGGCGTCGCTGAGGTACTCACTGCCGCAACCCTGGGCGAATAGCAGTATCACGACTGCGATTAGGGGATAGGATAGGTAGCGCATGGCGTAGATATAAGTTGGAGGGTGGATTAAAAACCTAGCGTAAGGCCGACCGTGATGCGGCGCGACTGGGGATAGCCCACGTTGTCAAAACCAAAGCCCCCACCGCTGCCCACCTCGGGGTCGTATCCGGAATAGTTGGTAAAGGTCAGCAGGTTCTGGGCGGCCACGTAGATACGCGCACTACTAAGCGCACTCAGCCGATCGAGCGTACCGCTACTCAGCGTATAGCCCAGTTGCAGGTTCTTGAGGCGCAGATAGGTACCGTCCTCGACGAAGAAGTCCGAGCCGATGTCGTTGTTAGCTATATTGGGCGATACGGCCCGCGGTTGGGTGGTACTGGGGTTGGTCGGCGTCCAGGCATCCAGTACGTCGGTACTCAGGT
>CAZKPE010000088.1:0-1339 GCA_964554545.1 uncultured Lewinella sp. | reverse complement strand
TGGGTGGTACTGGGGTTGGTCGGCGTCCAGGCATCCAGTACGTCGGTACTCAGGTTGCTGACCCGGAAGTAGGACTGGGTGAGGTACTTGGTATCGTTCCAGATCTCATTCCCACTTACCCCCTGAAACTGCAGAGAAAAGTCGATGCCGGAGTAAGTCAGCTGCAGCCCGAAGCCGTACTGTACGTCCTGGTTCGCATCCCCGATGAAGGTCCGGTCGTCTTCGGTTATCGCCCCGTCCCCATTTACGTCCACGAAGCGTAGATCGCCCGGCATGGTGCCCCCCAGGGGGGTGGGGCCTTCGTCAATCTCGGCCTCGGACTGGTAGATACCATCCGTCTGGTAGCCGTAGAAGGCGAAGAGCGACTGCCCGACCTCGATGCGGTTGCGGGCCGTGAAGTTATTGGTCGCGTTACGGTCGATGCTTTCCAGCCCCTCCGTCAGGGACAGCACCTCATTATCCAGTAGGGTCAGGTTAGCGTTGACGCTATACCCCAGTTCACCGATCCGGTTGCGGTAGCTTCCCGTTATTTCGAGGCCGCGGTTTTCGACCTCGGCGGCATTCAGGAAGATGTTGTTAAAGCCGGTAGCGCTGGGCAGCGGAAAGCTCAGCAGCAGGTCGTCGGAGGTTTTAACGAAGTAGTCGAAGCTGAACGCCAGCCGGTCGTCCAGCAAGCCCACGTCAAGCCCCAGGTTGAGCTGCTCCTGTTTCTCCCAGACCAGGTTGGGGTTGGCCACCAGTCCGCCCGGAGCCAGACTGGGAGCGATACCCTGATCAGCCCCCAGGATGTAGCGCGCATCGGAGTTGAGCAGGGCCAGGGTGGCCCCGGTATTGATCTGGTCGTTACCGAGAAAGCCATAGCTGGCCCGCAGCTTCAGGGTGGGGAAGGGGCCGTCGGCCAAAAACGCCTCGTTGCTCAGGACCCAGCCTATGCTCCCGGAATAGAAGTTGTCGAAGTAATTGTCTTCGGTGAAGATAGACGAGCCGTCCCGCCGGAAGTTGAAGGTCGCTAGGTAGCGGTCGTCGTAGTCGTACATGAAGCGGCCGATGTAGCTCACGGTGCGGACCTGCTCGGAAAAACCGCCCGGCGGACTGGGCAGAATGGCCGATCCGCTGAGCACCGGTAGCTGGGGTGAGATATTCTGCCCCACGGTGCGCACGTTGATGCCGCTCACCTCGGTGTTCTGAACGGTATAGCCACCCAGCAAATCGATATTGTGGTTGCCGATGATGCGCCGGAAGTTCAGGGTGTTTTCGAAGAGTAGGCTGAGGTTTTCCCCCAGGTTCTCACTCACCTGGGCGCCTTCCTCCAGGCTGACTACCGACTCCCCCGTCCCCA
>CAZKPE010000087.1:11089-15228 GCA_964554545.1 uncultured Lewinella sp. | reverse complement strand
TCGGGGGGGATGGTGTCGGTGTAGTCGTCGGGGCCGGTGGGGGGCAGCAGGGTTAGGTTCGTGGACATCGGGCAAAGGTAAGATGCACCGCAGAGGACTACGTCCACGCGGAGGTACTCGCGGAGGAACCGCAGAGTGTACTCCTCCGCGAAACCTCTGCGAAGCCCTCTGCTACCTCCGCGGTGACCTAAATACAACAAATCCCCACCCCCCAACATTCTCAAACCATGAAGATAGGCGTAGTCTGTTACCCCACCTACGGAGGAAGCGGCGTGCTGGCCACCGAGCTCGGCCTGGGGCTGGCGCGTCGGGGCCACGAGATCCACTTCATCACTTACCGGCGGCCGGCGCGGCTGGGTTTCTTCCACGAGAACGTCTTTTACCACGAGGTCGATAGCGGCGCCGACTACCCCCTGTTCGAGTTCGCGCCCTACGAGACGGCCCTGGCCTCGAAGTTGGTCGACGTGGTCGAAAATTACGGGCTGGATCTGCTGCACGTCCACTACGCCGTGCCCCACGCCGCGGTAGCCTATATGGCGCGGAAGATCTTAATTAGCCGCGGGCGTTATGTCCCCTTCATCACTACTCTGCACGGTACGGACATTACGCTGGTCGGCTCCAACCCGGCCTTCGCGCCCACCATCACCTTCGCCATCAACAAATCGGACGGGGTGACGGCGGTGTCCGATTCACTGCGGGAGGCCACGCTGGATAACTTTCAGGTCAGCCGGCCCATCGAGGTGATCTATAACTTCATCGACTTCAAACGCTTCCGCCGCGACAACAAAGATCATTTCAAGCGGGCCATTGCCCCCCACGGGGAGCGCATCCTGATCCACGTCTCCAACTTCCGGCCGGTCAAGCGGGTCGACGACGTGATCTACATCTTTAAGATCGTCAATGATCAGACGCCGAGTAAGCTGCTGCTGATCGGCGACGGCCCTGAGCGCTCTAGGTGTGAAGACCTGAGCCGCCGCCTGGGCCTGACCAAGGACATCCGCTTCCTCGGTAAGCAGGACGCCGTGGAGGAACTGCTGGCCGTAGCCGACGTTTTCCTCCTCCCCTCCGCCAGCGAGAGCTTCGGACTGGCCGCCCTGGAAGCGATGGCCTGCGAGGTGCCCGTTATCTCGAGCGACGTGGGCGGTATACCCGAAGTCAATCTGGACGGGGTGACCGGTTTCACCTCCGGCGTCGGCATGGTCGATAAGATGGCCGAGGACGTAATGCGTATCTTCAAAAGCGAGAAAACCCTGCAGAAATTCCGGGAAGCCGCCCTGGAGCAAGCCGCCCGCTTCGACATCGAGGTCATGATCCCGAAGTACGAAAACTACTACGAGAAAATCCTCGCCGCCAGCCGCGTCGAACCCGTGGAGCCGGTAATGGAGGGCTAAGTACCCAACCAGTAAAAGATCGCGTAGATCATCCCGAAGTTGAAGCCGGAATGGCAGAGCACGGCCCCCCAAATCGAGCGGGTCGCCCGGCGGCAAACGTAAAAGACCACGCCACTAAGGAACATGAACAGCAACCACAGCAGCGCCGGAATGAAGTAGAAGTCCCAGCCCCCGTTCACGTATACGATACCGAAGTGGGACAGGTGCACTAGCGCGAACAGCCCGCTATCGATCACCGTAGCGTAGAAGCCGCCCCACCGCCCGGCAAAGCAGCTATGGATCAGCCCCCGAAAGAAGAACTCCTCGCCGATCGGACTGAAGGTCATGCCCGCCGCCGCCATTCCGATAAATAACAAATTGCGGTCGGTGGCGCTGAGGTCGGGAGGGATAGCGTACGACCGGGCGATGTAGACGTACCAGTTGCGAAGCGTCTCCCCATACAGCCCGTAGCCGGTGGCGTAGATGACCCAGCTCATGAGTACGCCCGTTCCGAAGGCAAGCAGTAAACGATCGTATTTCCGGCTGCGACGGATGCCAATTCGTCGGCGGTCGTGGCGGCTCAGGATGACGAAGGGCAGCAACCCCGAGACCAGCATAATGAGCCCGATGAAGAAGTAGCTGCCCGTGCGATTAGCGAGTAACACCAGATAAAAGCGGGGCAGGCAGACCAGTACGGCCAGCCCGATACCGAGCCGTACGCTCAGGCGGGAAGGCGGTAGGGAAGTGACGGGTGCGTCCGGGCCGTGCTGCATGGAAGGCTAACCTACGGAAACTAATGCACCGTGGCACCTGACTAAACGGTTGATCCGTCCTCCCGCGTTGGGTTACTTCTCCTTTACTTTTTCCAAAATCTCCGTACTCACCCAGTAGATATCCTCATTGCTGGTATAAAAGAGGTACTTCCCATCGTGGGAGACGAAGGGGCACAATTCGTGGCCCGGGGTATTGATAGTATTCCCCAGACTGACGGAAGGGGTCCAATCGCCATCCTCCCCCCGGAAACTCACGTAGAGGTCTCCGCGACCGCTGCCTTCAGGACGGATAGCACAAAAGATAACGTAGGACTCGTCGGGTGCGATGAATACGTCGGCCTCGTAGTGGGGAGTATTGATCGCCTGCCCCAGCCGCCTGGCTTGCTGCAAGGTACCGTCCAGGTAGGTGGAGGAGAAGATATCGAAACTCTCCGGCCCGGCGGTGTCGTCCATTCGATTCGAGGCGAAGTACATGGCCCCGTCCCGGGTGAAGGAGATGTAATATTCGTCCCGATCGGAGTTGATGCTGGGTCCGGCGTTGATGGGCTCCGACCAGCCCCCTTCTTCCCGTTCCACGTACCAGATGTCGTAGTCCCGCTTCGCGCCGGAACCCTCCGTATTTTTTTGGGAGATAAAGTAGAGCCGCTTCTCATCGGGTGAGAGGAAGGGATCATTCATCCCGTAATCCGGATGGGAGAGGATCGTTTTCGGAGGCGTCCACTCGCCATTTACCCGCTCCGTATACCTGATTTCCGCGGGCCCACCGGTTTCTACCGCATAGTAGAAGGCGATGCCCGACTTATTGAATACCGAGCCGAACTCATACTGGTCGGTGGTCGAGATCAATCCGGGGGCGAACACCTGCGGCTGCAGTCCCGGGGGAGACTGTCCCAGGTAGTCGGATGCATCGGGCCGGGCCTGCGCCCGCAGGAGGGGGAGACTGAGGCAGGCCAGGGACATATATAGCAGGATCGACTGCAGGTGTGGGCTGGTTCGGTATGGCATAGTGACTTATTTCGCGTTCAGGGAGTGCAGCCGCTCCCTCAGCCGGGGATCGCTCGGACGCTCGGCCTTGGCGGTAATGATTTGGCCCCGGTCATTCAGGAAGATAAAGTAGGGAATACTCCCCCGGTAGCGATAAGGTTACACCCCGATATTCGACCTTAACGTTTGCTCTTCCACCGGTGGGCCACCCGTTGCTACCGCCCCGTTTCCACCCCCGTCAGTTCCCAGGCACCCAGGCTGATCGGGATATTGCCGATGCGATTGAGCCGGTCGAAAAAGGTCTTCAGCTCGAAGTCCTCCCCCCGCGCTTCCGTCACCCGGGCGTATTCGGCCAGGGCATTCTCCACCAGGTGTTTGCCGGTGATGTAGCTCGTCCCGTAGCCAGGCTGCCGTAGGTAAAGGTGTTGCTCGAACAGGAGCAGTTCCTTCTCGGTCTTCATCCAGCCGCGGGGGGTGTAGTCGGAGTGAATACCGCCGGCCTCCTCCATCGTCATCAGGTTGGCGTGGGCGTAGAGACTACCCAGCCCCCGCGCCGCCCGCTGGGCGATCATGATGTAGACGATCTCCCGCACCCGCGGTGCGTCGTCGTACAGTCCGGCCTGCATGAACAGCTCCTCCACGGCCGTGGCCATGCCCTCGTTGCGGGAGTCGAAGATGTTGTACAGCAGGGGGCCGCGGCGCACCGGCCGGGCATGGGGCTCGGTGTCCATCCGCGCCAGCTCGAACCAGTGGTAAAAGTGGGAGTACAGTGGCCGCGGATCGTAGTGGGCCGTGATCCAGAAAAAGTTACGGCGATCGGCGGGCACGAAAGCCCCGAGGTGCTCCCGCAGGGCGGGGTCGAAGTAGTCGGCTACGGTGACGATGTCGTGCTCCTCCAGGAACTCCATCAAACTCGTGGCGGCCCGCTCGGCCAGCTCGGCGTAGGCCTGGGGGGAGTCGGCGGCCTCTAGTGGGGGCAGGTCGCGGTTCCGGTGCTCCTCCAGTTTCAGGC
>CAZKPE010000087.1:0-10989 GCA_964554545.1 uncultured Lewinella sp. | reverse complement strand
TCGGCGGCCTCTAGTGGGGGCAGGTCGCGGTTCCGGTGCTCCTCCAGTTTCAGGCCGGCCCAGGCGCGGGCGAGTTCGCGCTTCAGGATCATCACTTCTTCCTCCCAACTATGGGGTACCAAGTGGACGTTCTGCAGGTACCAGCTGTAGTTCTCCTTGCCGATGCCGGAGGGGCCGGTCTTTTTTCTGCCCTCCGCCTCCAGCCAGTCGGCCAGCTCGTCGGTTGAGCGGATGGCGGTCTTCACCGCGGCCGCGACTTCCGTATCCCCGGCTACGCCCTCCCGCTCCAGGATGGTCTTCAGGTCTTCACTCTGTGTGCGGATGTCCCGGATGCCGGCAATCCAGAGGTCGCGGGCGTTGCCGGTCAGGTTCTGTCGGGCCTGTGCGTTCAGGGGTGGGATGACGCTCAGGTCGGCGAGCAGGCGTTGCCGCTCCGGGGTGGTGAGGGGGAAGGTGTAGGTCCAGAGCTCGGTGGTGGCGTGATGGGTCGGCCCCTCGTGGGCGGGTACGTCGCTGCGGGCGGTCCAGACGGACTTGTAGAAGGCCGGGTCGCGCGCCCAGGGCCGGAGGATGCGGTCGTTGAAGTCGTAGCCGTTCATCTCGGCCTGGACGAGGTGCCAGTCTACCCGCTCGGGCACCGACCAGCCGGTGGTGTCGATGGCCAGCAGTCGCTTCCGCAGACCGAGGAAAGCGGGCCGGCGGTCGGCAAAGGTGGCGGCGGTGTAGTCGGGGGCGCCGTTGCGCAGGAGCGGCTCTTCGAAAGTGCGCCAGTCGGTGAAGAGGGTGGTGAGCTGGTCCTGGGCGGGGAGGATGAGCCCCGGTAGGCAGAAGAGGGCGGTGAGGAGTACGGTTGGGTTCATGATCGGTCAAGATATTACTCGGGCTGGAAGCCCTCGACCTTTACTTGCTACTGTCCCGCGAGATCGAATCCCGGGGTACGTCAATGCCCATGATCTCGCTTAGTTGCAGCCGCACCGTTTCCTCCGCCGGCAGTTGCAGCAGCCGCTCCTCGCCCCGCCAGTAGTCGGGGTCGTACTTCAGCCGCAGCTCCTCCATAGGTCCGCCGCGCAGGCGTTTGCCCTTTTTGGTCCGCTTCATCTCGTCCGGATCGGTGATGACCTCGGTGACGTAGAGGAAGTTGTTGAACAGTCTGGGGAAGACGTAAAAGTCGGAATCGATCGCCCAGCTGAAGTTGCCGCGCCGGAAGTAGTATTTCCCGTCGATTTTTTGGTAGGTCGCGCTTTGGTGAATGGACTCCCCCTTATTCCACTGCCGAAACTGCAGAATGGCCAGATCGGTCTTGTTGATCAAAACCTCGGCGAAATCGTAGCCTGCCTCCCCAATCCATCCCTTATTTGGATCGTAGTCGCTATCGGCGTCAATGGTATACTGAATACGTAGTAAGGTATCCGTACCGCTCAGAAATTCTCCGGTCTGCCGGAAGGTCAACCGGGGCAGTACATCCCGCGTCCCGTATCTCCACACGCTGTGCATTCGCAGCGGGTTACTCTGCCAGTAGTAGGGGGCTACGAAGGTATATTGATCCCCGAAAAACTTCCCGATGTGGGGCGGCACGTCGGCCGGGGTTTCCGGACTGCGGTACTGCTCTACCCACACCCGCGACTTGCGCCCGAAATCCTCGGTATACCGCCCGTCCTCGATGGTCAAATACGCCTCGTTCAGCCGCGCAAAGTCCACGTCACTAGCGAAGTAGGAGCGGTGGTAGGCCTTCAGCAGATACTTCTCCGACCCGTAATTGTCGGGTATCCGGTCGATCACCCGCTGCATCAGTCCCCGCAGCCCGATATCCGAAAGCACGACTACCTGCGGCAGGGAGACGAATTCGGTTTCCAGCCGGACATTCTTGGTCCCCTTTCCAGTTTTCGAAAAGGACAGCACCCGCGCCCGCGCCCGGAAAGGCTTGTACGAAAGGGCGGTCACCATTAGTGTCATATCCTGCCGCTGGGTACTGTCCAGCCTGATTTTGTATTCCCCCCGCTCGTTGGTCAATACCCCGTACGACTGCTGCTCTTCCAGAAAAATACTGGCGAAGGGGACGGGCTTGCCGGTAGCATCGTCAATCACGTAGCCACTCAGCGTGTACTGGCCCGACAGGCCGACGGCAAATAGCAATAGGAGGGAGAGCAATGGGCAGCGCATCCCTGAATATACGGAAGTGGGCGGCGGCGCGCAGGTGCGGAGTTTAATCAGCGGGAAGAAAGAAGCGCATCCCCAGGGTGGCCCGGACCTGACGTTCTCTGGTGGGCTCGAGTTCGAAGTCAACGAAGTCGAGTTCCAGTTCCGACCGTTCCCGCCCGTAGGTGACCGTGAGGTCGAGCGCGATTCGGTCGGATAAGAAGTAGTTGGCCCCGGCCCCGGCCAGCCAGCCGAAGGAGGTCTCCCCACTTTCACTGGACGAACTGGATTGGGAAGTAACGGACTGTTGGAACCATCGGGTTTGCACCTGACCCATCACGAAGGGAGCTAGCCGCCCGACCCGCAGGGGGTAGTAGCGACCACCGGCCCGGACGGCTGCAAAGGTGGAGTTCGAGATCGTAGTGAAATTAGGAAGGAAGGGAGAATCGTCCCTCCTCCTCGCATAGGCCATGTTCAGTCCTACCTCCGCCATCAGTCCGCGGGTGATGAAATACCCTAGGCTGGGCGTGAGATTGAAGGTCAGGTCGGACTGCACGTCCTCGCCCCGTTTCATACGGCCGTAGCTGGCGTTCAGCCACTGCGCGTCGGTAGCGAACGAGCCCGCCCGCATGGGATTAGCGTTGCGGGCCGCGGTCAGTTGGCCGGTCAGCGTATGGAGGCCCAGGGTCAGGGTGGTGAAGTTCATTCCGGAGGCCATGGCCTCGTAGTTCAGGTTGGCCGAGGCCAGTACGTCGGGAGCCAGGACGCGCTCGGCCCCGATGCCCAGGTGAAAATCGGTCTCCCAATTCTCTCCCCGGCCCGCCCCGATGGTACCGAAACCCAGTTCGCCGAAGGCCCGGAACTTCCCGCTCGCCGGCTGGAGCAGGTAGTACCGCAGAAAGGGCCTGAGCGTCAGTCTTCCCTCCTCATCGCTAAGAAAATTGTCGGATTCGATGGTGAATTTGCTGTAGAAAATGCGGCTTCCGACCAAAAAGCGATCGGTGAGGAAATACCCCGTATGGTGGGAGCTAGCCGAGAGCAACTGATGATCGGAGGTAGGACGGGGAACGGGTATCCCCCCGCCGCCAGCGAGCATCAATTCCTCAATCCGGGTATCCGAAAAGCTCATGTTCGAGCCTCCGTCGATCAGCCAGCTGCCCCGGCGGTCCTGAGCGGTGAGGGTAAAGGTCAGGAAGACAAAAAATAGGATGAGGGTGGTGAGTTTCATATTCGGGGGGTTAGGTGTTTTCAAATATACCGGAATTTTGGCGGGCATCCCGTACTATTAGACATTTTCCCCTTTAGTCATATCCTCGCTTTTGCCCCCCGGAGCTATCCATTTAGGTCCCCTACCCCAAACGGCGCGGTGGGGGAGGAAGCCGGCTTTGAGCGGATCTCTACCAGCGTACCACCATAAACTCCTCCCTCCCCAGCACCTCCCCCATCCGCTCCGCATCCCCGAACTGAAAGCCAACCTGACTCGCGTACGCTGCACACGCCCGCAGTTTTCGCACCAGAGCTTCTTCTGAAAGCGGGTACCCCTTCACCGACGTTCCCAACTCCGGATACCGCTCCCGAAACTTCACCGCATACGGCATATCGTAGTACTGCCGAAAGGTAATATCCGGAAATTCTCCCTTGACCCCCTCCACCGCCCGAATGAGTTGCAGATGATCGACGTGGTTCCCCGCCCCGAAGGGATAAACCACCTCCGTAATGTAATGCCCGGAGACGTATTCCCCAATTCTCCCCTTCAATAGTTCAATCTCCAACGGATCATCCCCGTGAATACCCCCAAATAAATCCGCTGCGGAAGTATACCCCCGGTGGGGCGCTTCGGCAAAGTCCCAGTGCACCGGCTCGATCCCGAGGATGCGGCAGGCTTCGCGATCCTCAGCGCGGCGGAGGGCCATGTAGTCGATCTTGTCGTCCAGGCCCTTATCGTAGCGGCAGGCCTTGGCGAAGTCGCTGAGGGGGGATACGGTGGCGGTGAAGATGGTCAAGCAGTGTACTTTGGCTACCTCGGGGCGGAGCCCCTCGACCTTGGTTGTTAGCCACCCCCCGCAACTAAACACCACATCATCCAAATGCGGGCTCAAGGCCAGGATCACAGCAAATGCGGTTGGGTGCGGAAGCGGCAGCTCAAATCGGCATTTTCCACTTGTTCGTCGGCGGTAATGATGCTGGTCCAGTTCGTATCGATCGGCTCGTCCCGTAATTGCTCGTATAGCCCCTCGATCTGCTCGGCGACTACGGGCCAGCTGTATTTCTCGCGGACTTCCCCGTAGGCCACGCGGGCCAAATCGAAGCGCAGTTGCTCATCATCCAGCAGGCGGCGGGTAGCGGCCGTCAGCGCGTCCAGGTCACCCGGCTCGACGAGTAGGGCGTTCTCCCCGTCGCGCAGGCAGTCGACTACGCCGACGGTTTTCGTGCTCACGATCGGTAGCCCGCTGGCCATCGCCTCCAGTATGGTATTGGAAAAGCCCTCGGCGTAGGTCGGGCTCAGGAAGATGTCCCCCTCGTGGTAGCGGGCCGGCGCGTCGGCGTAGTCGGCCTCCCCGGGGAAGCGGCAGCGGTTGCCTAGACCCAGCTTCAGCGCCAACTGCTTCGTCTCTTCGAAGTCCGGACCGATCCCGCTCACGATCAGCGTCAGGTCGTAGCCTTCTTCCACTAGCCTAGCGCCGCAGTAGATGAAGTCCAGGCTACCCTTCCGCTTATCGACGCGGCCGTGGTAGAGCAGACGCGCCGGCTTGCGCAGTACCCCGAGCTGAATGACGCTGTCGATCAGGTTCGGGTGGGCCTCCTTGCGGGGCGTGAACTGATCCACATTCGTCGCTCCCGGTACGATGGTGAAGCGTTCGGGGTCGGTCCCGTGGTTCTCGACCACCTCGGCCCGGAAGCTGTCGCAGCCGATCGCCAGCCCCATGCTGTGGTCCAGCACGGCATCCATGGCCCGCTGGTGGGTGGTGCAGCAGCCGCCTACCCAGTGGCCGTCACCCCCCTGAATACTCACGACGTTGGGTATCCCTAAACGCCGACTCACCTCCAGCGCGGCCAGCCCCGTGGGGTAGGCGTACTGGGCGTGGACCACGTCGAAGGGCTTTTCCCCGTGTAGCTTGACGGCCAGATCGACCATTGTGCGCAGGTCGGCCTCGAAATCCGCCGGTGGATCCTCCGCTCCCAGTTCTTCCCCCTCGCTGCGCAGTCCGTGTACTTCCATCCAGGGTTCGTCGGGGGGCGGGCCGCCTCCGTAGATCTCCACTCCGGTCGGGTCCTCCCGGTACTGACTGATCATCACCACTTCGTGGCCGCGCTCCGCCAGCGCCTTGGTCAGGTTACGGGCGTAAACGCTCATGCCGGAAACGGCGGGGAAGTAGCGGCGGGAGATGAAGCAGATGCGCATGGGCAGGAGGGAGTAGGAAGTCGGGAGTAGGAAGTAGGAAGTAGGAAGTAGGAAGTATGAAGTAGGAAGTAGGAAGTATGAAGTAGGAAGTAGGAAGTATGAAGTCGGAGGTATGAAGTCGGAAGTCGGGAGTCGGAAGTATGAAGTCGGAGGTATGAAGTATGAAGTATGAAGTCGGAAGTAGGGAGTCAGAGGTTGGTTAGCTAGGATAGACCAATTTCGGTGCGTTTGAGAAAGTCGATGGATTCGGGGATGGCCAGGTGGGCGCGGGGGCTTTCGCGGCTCAACTCTACGCACACCAGGCGGCGGTAGTCAATTTCTTTTAGGGCAGCGAGCAAAGGCGGTATCTCCATATCCCCGTGATGCAGCGGCAGGTGCAGGTGTACGCCGCGGTCCATCCCCTCGATGCTGATCGTGCCGATCCGGCCGGCGTATTTCCGGATGGCGTCGGCGGGTTCCCCCTCTCCGGTTACCCAGACGTGGCCGAGATCGAGGGCGAGCTTCAGACCGTCAGGATCATCCAGTTCTTTCAGCAGGTTCTCGTAGTCAGCGTTTGTTTCGATGAGCATACCGGGTTCGGGCTCGAAGCTGATGTCCTGTCCGACTTCCCTCGCGTAGGCAATCACCTGATTCAGGCCGTCGGCGAGGTTTTTCTGCGCGGTCGCAGGTGCAAGCGTAGCGGCGGGAATGCCGGCCCAGAACGAGGCCGTCTCACTGCCCAGCATCTTTCCAATGTCGATCGCTCGCTGCAGGAATCCTACCCGGCGGGCACGGGCCTCCGCGGTGGCTGAAACCAGGGTGGGCTCGTGCTTCTGCCGGTAATCGAGCAGGTAGCGGGCGCCGGTCTCGATGACGGAAGCCAGGCCTAGCTCGTCCAGTTGTTTTTTCACATTCTCAGTCCGTTTGCGCCAATCGGATGCGAGGGGGTCGAGGTGTTGCCAATCCAGCGTCAGGGCCACCCCGTCGTAGCCGGCCTCCGCGATCAGTCGCAGGGCGTCGGGCAGGCGGTGATGGGCGCAGCCGTTGGTGTTGTAGGCGTAGCGGAGTTCACTCATTCGGCGGCGGATTGGGCGAAGTAGCCGGTGTCGATGGCGTAGCGGGCCGCGTGGGCCGTGGGTTCGCGGTAGAGGGCGTAGACGGGGTCGATGAGGGCGTCCAGACGGTCGGCTTCGAGCCAGACGGGGCCGCCCAGTCGTTCCTCCGCTTCCTCGGTCAGCAGGACCCGTTTCCGCCCCGCCCCGGTCTCCCGGGCGATCAGCTGAATGTCGGGCCGTTCGAGCAGGCGCCGTACACCCCGCTCCCCAATACGGTGATAGCTGCCCAGCTCCTGCTCGATCCCCGGTACGATCACTTTGGTCACGTGGCAGCGCCCGCCAGTAGTCGGGGCGCGGAAGACGTAGGGGGTCAGGCCCTCTTTCTTCAGCTGGCGGAGTACGTAGGTCCACTGCTCGTCCAAACTATCGAAGCTGCGGTCCGGTAGCACGCGGCAGTCGATGGTCTCCCGTTGCAGGAAGACATTCCCCTGCAGTTGCTCCCGCAGGGCAACCCGTCCGCCCTCCAGCCAGTCGACCATGGCGCGGAGGGCCCGCTGCTCTTCGTCGGGCAGGCTGATCTTATCTAACTGCCGCTCTTTGAAGCCGACTGGAGCTACCTGCCCCTTCCGCTCCCAAGAGATGTTATCGAAGCGCTTCCGGGTGTGGCTGCTGGCGCATTCGGTGATGGCCTTCAGCAGGGCGGTATGGTAGTCGGTAGCGGCCCCCTCGCCGGTGGCGGTCACGCCCAGGGGGAAGTCGTCCTCGGTCCGGTCGTCGCCCACGGCGTAGACGCTCACGCAGCCGCAGGTAACCCGGGCCAGCTTGCAGGTGACATGCAAGCCCCGTTCGGCTAGTTCCCCGATCAACTCCTTGCTCTCCCGCGGTAGCGTCTCCGGGTCGATGACCAGTCCCCGGTCAAGGGCGCGGAAGCAGTCGGCGTTCCCGTCCCGTTGTAGTAGTTCCAGCGTACCGTGTAGCAGGGCGCGTACCTCGGTGTCCCCGGCCCCGCTGCCGTTGCGGATGGCGGTCACCAGGCGGTTCGGGTAGTCGACCTGACTGTTGGAGCAGGCGACGAATTCGGAAGGCACCCAGCACTTCGCCCCGTCCTCCAGCCGGTCTACCGGCGACCAGCGCAGGGGGTAGTCTTCGTTGTAGTTACTACCGGCCTCCAACACCAGCGTCAGGGGGTCAATCACCTGGTCGGCACCGAACTCCCGCACCAGCCCCCGGTAGCTACCCTCCCGTTGGTCCAGTCGCGCAAAGCCGGCCAGGGTGTGGCGTTCCTCGGCCAGTTCCCCGTAGGCCCCCAGGCGGGCGGCTTCGGGGGTACGGCCGTAGCCGATCCCGTTGGCGTTGATGCCATCTTCGGCGTAGAACTCGACGTTGAAGATGGGGATGCCGAGGTAGTCGACGGGGTCGATCCTAAATTCCTCCAGCCGCCCTTCCGGCAGGCTGCGGCGGTACATTTCGGTCGGGGTGGAGTAGTCGTAGTTATCAGGCATGGTTCATCAGGGTTTCGAGTGGGACGGCCCGGGTGTGGATGCCGGTATCCAGCAGATAATCGACCAGGGCGATGGCTTCCCGCCGCCCGACGCCCCGCCCGAATTCGAAGGGGGTGCAGACGTGGTCGAAGTCGAAGCGGCCAAATACCTCTTTGTAGTGAAGTAGCTCTTCCCGGGTCAGGGGGATGCTGTAGTGGTACCCTTTGTGGCAACTCAGGGCGACGGGCGTCTCCCCATCCTCACCAAAGTCGATCTTCAGCGCATCGCCGAGGAAGAGGATTTTGTACTGCCCGTCGTAGAGCGCGGTCTGCCCCTCGTAGTGCCCTCCAAGCCGCTGAAATTCCCGGCACCCGTCCAGAATGTGGTGGTCGTCGATGGGGCGGTTGACCTTGAAGGCCTTGGTATGGACCAGATCGTCCCGGTGAATGATCAGCTCTTCGGGCTCGTGCTGTTCCTGCAACTGCCATAGCGCCCCGTAGCCGTGGGGGTGGCTGGCCGCCAGGATCTTGATGCCACCGAGTTCCTCGATCTTTGCTTTACTGGCTTCGTCATAGTACGGCGCCGCCTCGAAGGCGATATTCCCCTCCTCCCGAATGATTAGCCAGCCGTGGCTACCCAAACCCAATTGAGGAGTCGTCCAGAACTCCCATAACCCCGGCAACACCTCCCGCCAGTGGGTATGGTACTTCCCCTCCGCCGCGTCGATGTGCAGGTAGGTGAAGTCCTCGTTCGGCAGGGCATTGCGCACGTCCATGCAGTTGGGGCAGAAGACGGGCTCCCGGCTGTCGAACCAGAGGATCCAGCCGCCGCAGTGGGTGCAGGCGTAGTGGGTTAGCATGGGAATTGAGAATTGAAAATTGAAAATTGAGGATTGAGAATTTTGCGGCTCTGCTCTTCGCT
This sequence comes from uncultured Lewinella sp., assembly GCA_964554545.1. GTDB lineage: Bacteria > Bacteroidota > Bacteroidia > Chitinophagales > Saprospiraceae > Neolewinella. The sequence goes on along the minus strand of CAZKPE010000087.1, from coordinate 2,014 downwards.
GCGCTCATCGTCAGGTTCACCGCGGAGGTAGTTGAGGTATGCGCGGAGGGTTGCGCGGAGGGGCGGGCGGGGATGGCGGGTCTCTGCGGCACCCTCTGCGCAAACCTCGGCGGGCGAAGCCCTCTGCGGTGAACTCCCACACTCATCGCAAAGCATTCTCCAGCAAGCGTACCTGCCGTAGCGTCACCTCCAGTTCACTATTATCATCGGCTTTGGTGGCGATGCGGTTCAGGAAGTGGAGCAGTTGGTAGTTGAAGGGGCCTTCGTTCGGATCGAAATCAAGCTGTTCCGAGTGGCCCGTCTTGGCGTCGATGTAGGTCAGTTGGCCTCCTTCGTCCTGCCCCATGGTGTTCTCGGCCAGCAGGATGCCGCCGGTCCCCATCAGTTCCAGGCGTCGGCGGGGCAGCGTTTCGGGACGGTTGTAGCTTACGGTCAGGGTGGCCAGGGTGCCGCTACGGAAGCGGACGCTCAGTACGCCGCCGTCGTCCACGGTGTAGTCCTGTACGGCCGACTGCAGGAAGGCGTGTACGTCGGTGATCTCATCCTCCAGTAGCCACTCCAGCAGGTCGAGCCCGTGGGGGGCCAGGTCGATGACGGCACCGCCGCCGGCCCGGATGGGATCGATGCGCCAGTTGTCGCCGCTCCACTCCTTCGGTAGCCAGCAGGCGTAGTCGATGCGGGCCTGGGTGGGGGTGCCGAGTTTGCCCGCCCGAATCGCCTCCCGCATGGCCCGGTGGGCGGGGTGGTGGCGCTGGTCGTAGGCGGTCACGAGCAGTCGCCGGTTCCGGACGGCCGCTTCCCGCATATCCGCTACGTCCGCGGCGGTTAGCGCCAGGGGCTTTTCGCAGAGTACGTGAATGCCACGGTCCAGACAGGCGATGGCCTGCTCCCGGTGCAGGTGATTGGGGGTGGCGATGTAAACGGCGTCTACCACTTCGGCCGTCAGTAGCTTGTCCAAGCCACGGAATCGCTGGACATCGTCGGCCAGTCCCGCAAAATCTGCTTCGCTCAGGCTTACCACGGCCGCCAATTTTACCCGGCCACCGGCCGCTTCGATGGCGGGCAGCATATAGTCGCGGGCCACCCAGCCCAGTCCGATGATGCCGAAACGGATCGGAGTAGCTACCATCGCTCGGGCAGGTTGAGCAGTCGGCGGTCGCGAAACCCTTGGGCGGGGGACGCAGGTGCAGGCCGGGTGAGTAAATTGGAAAGCTGAAATTGACCCGTATGGGTACTGTCTTCCTCGTATTCCTTCTGCCAACCATTACTGGGCCAGTGAATTTGGTCTTCCCCAAGCAGGGGGTTGGCGGTGAGTGGTACGTCTTGCCCGATCCAGTCGATAGCCCGGTGCTCCGTCTCATTCTCCACCCAGCCGACGGCGATGGCCTCGTGGGGGCCGGGCGGAAGTTCTTCTCCGTACCAGCCTAATATGTAGTCGGCGTCATTGCGTACGAAGGCGTCCGTCAGACTGGCGTAGTCATCTTTAGACAATGCAAAGCCGGCCTCGTGCTTACTCGTCCGCGTATGCACGTGCCCGAGGGCAACACTCCCCCCGATGCTCAGTTTCCGCATATGCCCGAGCGCCGCCCGCTTGTGCTCGAAAAAGTAGAAAGCATCGTGGCAGAAGACGGTATGGTCGACCTGCGTTTGCACTACCGGGCTCCGTTCGATGTCGCCGCAGATCAACGGCCCCCGTACGCCCAGATAACGCCGCGCCAGCCAGAGCTTGGACCACACGATGTCGATGCCCACCACCTCCCGCCCGGCCGCCTCCAAAGCCCGCAGAAAATGCCCAATCCCGCAGGCGATCTCGATCACCGGCAGGTGGTGGGGGGTACGCTCCAGCAGGTGCAGGCCGCCCGTGAACGTCGGAGAGCACCAGCGGTAGGCAAAGTAGTCGCCAACGGGACCGTAGCTGAGCTGCCGCATCGCCTCCCGCAGGCTCAGTTCCGGATTTTTGACCACGTAGTCGATCTTTTCGGCTTCCGGCGGCGGGGTGGGGCTGAAGCGATCC
>CAZKPE010000086.1:0-15282 GCA_964554545.1 uncultured Lewinella sp. | reverse complement strand
GGGCTACTCCCGCGCCATCCGCAGATACACCCCGTTACTCCACCCGAACCCATCCTGCACCGGGTATTCCCCGCCCCCGGCCTCGAGCGTAATATCCTCTACATTATATTTCTCTACCATCTTTCGGACGTTGGCATAGACCCGCTCATTATTCTCCATCCACCGCTCCCGGATTTCGCCGGCCAGCTCTTTCTGTCCGTAGTCCTTCAGTCCGGCGTAGGCCATCCACTGCAGGGGGGGCCATCCGTTGGGCTCGTCCCACTGCTGGCCGGTGGTAGTCAGGCTGGTGCGCAGTCCGCCCGGGGCTAGAAATTCTTCTCGGACCACCTCCGCGATCGGGTCCGCCCGTTCCTCCGGTGCCGCGCCGACGAAAAGCGGATAGATGCCGGCGAGGGTCAGGTAGCCGGTGTGCTCGCCGGTGGCCCAGTTCAGGTCTTCGTACCACTTGCTCTCCGGGTTCCAAAGGTAGCGATCGATAGCATCGCGGCGGCGCTCGGCCCGGGCCGCGAAGGCTTCGCGCTGGGGGATGAGTTGGGTGTGCTCGGCCAACGTGCGCTCCAGCTTGTAGAGCAGGCTGTTCAGATCGGGGGGGACGATGTCCGTCGTGACGATCGAGCTAATATTCTCCCCGTCGGCGAACCAGCGGGCGGAGTAGTCCCACCCCGATTCGGCCCCGCTGCGGAGGTGACGGGCCACCGTCTGGCTGTCGCGGCCGCTTTCCCGGATCGTGAGTACGTCCTCCCGGTAGCTTTCGGCACGTGGGCGGTCGCCGGCGTCGTAGTAGCGGTTCAGGAAGGTGCTGTCGCTCATCCACACGACGTGGTTGACGGCCCGGTTGCCTGCCGAGGTCCGGTCGGCGCCATTCATCCAAAAATCATATTCCGCCTTCAGCTCGGGCAAAAACTCGGCGTACACCCCTTCGCCTTCGACCCCGGCAAGTACCTCCACCATCAGACTGAAAAAGGGCGGCTGAGAACGGGTGAGGTAGTAGGTCCGGTTGCCGTTGGGGATAAAGCCGACGGTCTCGATCAGGTAGGCAAAGTTCTCGACCATGGAGCGGACCAGTTCCTCCTCACCGGCCGCGGCCAGGCCGAGCAGGGTGAAGTAGCTATCCCAGTAGTACACCTCGCGAAAACGCCCCCCCGGCACCACGTAATCTTCCGGTAATACGAGCAGACTACCCGCGCTCCCCTCATCGCTCCCGGCCTCCCGCGTCAGTACCGGCCAGAGCGCATTAATATGGTCGACAATGCTCCGATCGCCACTAGCCGTGAAGCCGGTTTGCGGGCTGGCCGGCGGGTCGAAGTGTTCTTCCACGAAGGACTTGAGGTCGAAGCCGGCCGTATTTTTTTCGGCACGGTATTCGGCCATGATGGCACCGGCCCGTTGCCGCGGGATCATGTCCACGAAGGTCTTCCCATCGGCAAAGATCCGCTCCATTTGTACGCGGCGGAAGAGCTCGCCGAAGAGCTCGTCCGGGGCCAGTAGCCGTTCGGCGACCAGGCTGTCCGGCTGTACGTTCACTACCTCTCCGTCGGGCGCGGACGCAGGTGCGGAATCTCTGCAGGAAATGAAAAGCAGCAAAAACAGCAGGAAGCTAAATCGGTATACAGGCATTCGAGCGGGGTATTGGCACGGTTAAAGAACGTATATTTTCGGATGCGCTACCTCCTCTTCATGCTTAGCTGGCTCCCGGCCGTGGTCTCTGGCCAGCCCGGATTTGCCGATCCGCTTCCGCTGGCCGACTTCGATACCCTGAACTGGACGTCCGCGCTGCGTCCCGACCACCCGCGATTAGTCCTCACCCCCGATCGTCTGCGTACCCTGCGTCAGCGCATCGCGAGCGAGTCGGCCTTTGCCGCTTACTACGGGGGGGTACGGCAACTGGCCGAGCAATTACTGGCAACCGCCCCTTTGGAAAGGGAACTCACCGGCCGCCGTCTGCTGAGCGTCAGTCGGGAGGCGCTGCGGCGCACCACCACGTTGGCCCTGGTCTACCTAATCGAAAAAGACGACCGCTACCTCGCCCGGTTGGATCAGGAGTTGCGGGCCGTGAGTGCCTTTCGAGACTGGAACCCCAACCACTTCCTGGACGTCGCCGAAATGTCTCTCGCCGTGGCTCTGGCGCTGGACTGGTGTGGTGATGAGCTACCAAACACTACCCGGGAGCGGGCTTACTCGGCACTTTATGAGTTGGGGTTGAAAACTTCCTTTGCCGCCGACTACTGGTGGATCGACAGTGAGCACAACTGGAACCAGGTCTGCCACGGGGGCATGGTGGCCGCCGCCCTTACCCTGGCCGAACGTCATCCGGAAATGGCCGGGCGGGCCATTCACCGAGCCCTTCAACACATACCATCAGCGCTCAGGGCATACGCCCCTGATGGTGCCTACCCGGAAGGTCCGGGCTACTGGGCCTACGGAACGGCCTATAGCGTAGTGACAACAGAGATGCTACAATCAGCGCTGGGGCGAGACTTTGGTATAGCCGCCTATCCCGGATTTGTGGGAAGCGGACTGTTTAGCCGGCTCATGCAGTCACCAAGTGGGCGATACTTTAATTACGGTGACAACCGGGCGAATGCCGGTGTTGGGGCCGCGGAGCTCTTAGCCTGGTTTGCCATCAACGATCGCCATCCGGCCCTGTACCGTCCCGATCAATTGAGCGAGGTATACCGGGGGAATGGTAAGCCCTCCCGGCTGGCGCCCACCGCCCTGATCTGGCTGGCGGGCTACACCGGGAATGCCGCAGATGAGTTGCCTGTGAGCTGGTTAGGCGGTGGGCCGAATCCCGTGTTTACCTTACGCGACGCAAAGGATACGTCCTTTTTTCTGGCCGGCAAGGGCGGGCGCGGAAGCATCAACCACGGTAATCTGGACGCGGGCAGCTTCGTCTTCGACCTGGATGGGGTTCGCTGGGCCCATGATCTGGGAACTCAATCCTACAACGAGTTGGAGAAGATCGGTTTCCAGCTATGGGGGAAGGATCAGCAGGCCGACCGCTGGAAGCTGATCTCCAAGAACAGCTACAACCATAATACCCTGACCGTGAACGACAGTTTGCACCGGGTAGATGGTTTCGCTACCCTGGAACGTATAACGGATACAAGCTTCCGGGTAGATTTGACGCCGGTTTTCGCCGGTCTGCTCGCATCCGCCGAACGGACCTTCCGCAAGCTCGGACCGCGATCGTTCCAGGTTACCGACCGGATCAGCTTCCTGGATAGTGTCACGCAAACGGTCAGCTGGCGAATGCTGACCACGGCCGACGTTAGGCTGACGGAGACGGGCGCGGTACTACACGAAGACGGCAAGCGGCTCGAATTGCGCATCAGTCAACCCACGGGAATACGCTTTTCGGTGTTTCAGCTCGACCCGCCGCCGCTCCCCTACGATATCCAGGTTCCGAAGCTGAAGCGATTGCAGCTCGACGTGCCGGCCCACTACTTCGGCGCGCAGCCGGAGATCACCATTACCTTCGCCGGCTAATCCAGCGACCCGTGCCCGCCTTTACCGCCGAATACGTATACCCCATCTCATCCCCGCCAATCCGCGATGGAATCGTGGAAGTGGATGATGCCGGTGAAGTTTTGGCGGTGCTTGATCCAAGTTTACCGGAAACCCCCGCACCTGCGTCCGCGCCCGAACGTGTGGACGGCATTCTGATTCCCGGTCTGATCAATGCCCACTGCCACCTCGAACTCAGCCACCTGCGGGGCAAAAGTGCAACGGGAAAAACCCTGCTACCCTTCCTGGTCGACGTGGTGACGATGCGGGACGTGCCCCCGGAAGAAATCCGGGCCGCCATCGAGAAGCAGGACCGGGGCATGTGGGAACGTGGCGTTCAGGCCGTCGGTGACATCTGCAATACCCTGGACACCGCGGCGGTGAAGCGCCGGAGCCCGATCCGCTACTACAGCTTCGTGGAGATGTTCGACTTCCTCCAGCCGGAGCGGGCGGCCGAAACTTTCGAGCGCTACGCGCCGGTGTATGCGGGGCAGCCGGGGCCGAAAAGTGCCGTTCCCCATGCGCCCTATACCGTCAGCGACCCACTGTACGAGCGAATCAACCGACTGAACACCGGGAATGAAACCGTCAGCATCCACAACCAGGAAACCGGGGCCGAAGATGAACTATTCCTGACCGGGAAGGGCGACTTTCCGGCTTTCTTTGCGGGTTTTGGGGCTACACTCGACCACTTTTCCGCCCCCGGCACGCCCTCGATCTACCACGCCCTGGAACGCATGGACCCCCGTAAGCGAACCCTCTTCGTGCACAATACCCTGACCACGGAGGCGGCCATCCGGGCGGCTGAAGACTGGGGGAAGAACGGAATCTACTGGGCTACCTGCCCGAACGCTAACCTGTACATCGAAAACCGACTGCCCCGTTACGAACGCTTTTTACGTACGAATGCGAAGGTCTGCATCGGTACCGACAGCCTGACCTCCAACTGGCAGCTTGACGTGCTGGAGGAGATGAAAACCATCGCCCGCTACCAGAGCTTCATTCCCTTTGCCGACCTCCTGCGGTGGGCCACCCTAAACGGCGCCGAAGCCCTGCAGATGGACGGCGAACTAGGCAGCCTCGAGGTGGGCAAGTCGCCCGGTCTGCTGGCGCTGTCCGGGTTGGAGGGAGGGGGCCCGGAAGATCACCGCCTTGGCCCCGGCTCAGGGATCCGTCGGCTGGTTTGAGCAAGACAACCTCCGTGAGGTTCCGGATGTCTTTGTAGCATGTGGCACGTTTTTTGGCTCTTCTTATTTTCCCTTCCTTTGATCGGGCAGGAGGCACCGACTACCGCCTCCCCCGACGGCTTTTACGAGGAAGGCATTCGCTGGCAAACTACGGACGACATCGAGGGGCGCTTTAGCATTACCATCCCCGGCCCCTTCGATCACCGGATCGACACCCTCACCACCGCCGTGGGCGAACAGCTTTACCATACCTACTTCTACCAGGTGCCGAAGGGGGAGCGGGCCGAAAACCTGATCTACGTACTGAGCTACGTGGACTATCCCGAGGGGACGTTCCCGGCCGACAGCACGGAACTGATCGCCTCCTTCTTCACGGCCACCGAGGAATCGGCCGCCGAGACCCTCCGCGGGGAGATCGTCTACGCTACCGACCGGCAGACGCTCGGCTTCCCCGGCCGGCTCTGGCGCATCAACTACCGCGACGGGGAGGCCACCGCCCGCACCCTGGCCTTCCTGGTCGACCGGCGGTACTACGAGCTGAAGACCTTTGCCCTGACGAACAGCGGGCTGGGTGAATCGACGGATCGCTTTTTCGACAGCTTCCGCTACCTGGGTCGTTCGCCGGCCAATCCTTAACGGATGAGGGTTACCGTACCCAGTTGGTTTTCCGTCTGCCCGTTCAGGTAGGTGACCCGGGCCCTCCAGGTATAGGCCCCCTGAATGGCGGGGGTTTCGCCGTCAGGCATAGTGCCATTCCACCGGCCGACGGGCTGGCCGCCGATTACCTCGTCGGTGAAAAAAACACGCTGGCCGAAGGGACTGAAGACCTCCAGCCTGTAAGCTGCGACCTCGTTACCCTTCGCACCCCAGAGGCGAACCTCAGCGGTACCGGACTCCGGGGAGAGGGCGGTGGGAACATAAAAGCGCGTCAGACTCTCCGGCTGAATGGTTTGCCGCGCGGTATCGGAACAGGTGAACCCGCCGGCGTAAGTGCTGCTGGCTATCAGTTCCACCAGGAAAGGGCCACTACTACTGTAGTAATGCACCGGGGAAAACTGGCTGCTGACCGTCGAATCCCCGTAATCCCAGCGATAGGTATCCGCATCCTCCGACCGGTTCCGGAAGATGACATCCCCGATGCGGCTGGGGTCCGCGTCGACAGTGGTCGTGAAGGCGGCGCGGGGGGCCGTCTCCACCTGAAAGGCATCAATCCGGGAAATGGAGTCGCGACAAACTCTCCCATTGATGGCCACTAGTGATAAATCATACAGGCCCGTTTCCTCAAGCAAGGTATCCAGGTTGCGGCCGGCCCCGGTCACGGGCTCTCCGTTCAGGTACCAGCGGTAACGACTGGCCTCCGTCTCCACAGCGGAAAGCTGTAGCCGGTAGGGTTGGCACACCACCGGAGGGGGCGGGATAAACTCGGCCTCCGGGGGTGGCACGACGGCCAGCGTGGTATCGACGGTCAGCCGACAGCCCGTCCGCAGGGCCGTTGCGAAAAACCGGATAGGCTGGCTACCCACTTCCGTGAAAGTGACCCGCGGGTCGGCCATGCTACTGCCATTTCCGGGCCCGAACTGCCACCCGATGCGCGACAGACCGGAGCCGGAGTAGGAAAGTTCGACGGGGATGCCCGCGCAAGCCTCCGGGGGAAGGTCCAAGCGCGCGGCCGGAACGCCGGATACGGTGACCCGGACGGAATCGGTGGATTCTCCGCAGCGGCTGGCCCGTAGCAGAACGGTATACTCGCCTTCCAGCGGTAGGGTGAAGGTTGGGTCGGTGGTGTCGGCGACCGCGACCTGGCGGCCCTCCGCGTTTAGGACGACCCAGCTTACTTCCGCACCACGGGTGGAGCTACTGCGGGGCCGAAAGGTGAATGGGGCGCAGCCAAGGGTAGAGTCCAGGCGGATAAAGGCCGTGACGTCGGGTGGCTGTACCGTAAGTTGTTCCGTGAATGTATCCCGCCCGCACGCGTTACGCGCGACGAGCCGGACATCGTAGATCGTGGTACTGTCGTCCCTAACGCGGAAGGTCGGGATGTCAGGCTGGTCTTCGGTACTGGTCAGCCCGTTGCCGAAGTCCCACAAATAAGCGGTCGGGTTGCCAAAACTTGTATTGAGGATCCGGGGCTGGAAGGGACTGCACCCCTGGTCGGTGGACAGCCCGAAACTGGCCTCCGGGGTGGGGCGAACGGTTACGGCCTGGGTCTGCCGCCCCTCTCCGCAACCATTTTCGGCCACCAGGGTAACGTCGACGGTGGAATCGCGGCTGAAGCTATTCAGAATGATGGCGCGGTCCTCACCAATATTGACCGTATCCGCGCCGATGAGGTAGTAGGCGCGGGATTCACCCAATCCGGGATCGTTGACCCGGAGGGTGAAGGGCGCACAACCCAGTACACTATCCAGGGCTAAGGCGGGTTCGGGTAGGCCCAGCACGCTCACCTCCCGGCTACTGGTCGCCGTGCAGCCGAAGGCCGTCCGTACGGTCAGCTCCTGCCGTACGACCTGATTGCCCGTGGGGTAACTGAGTGTCGGCTCCCTTTCAGCGGAGGACGCACCATTACCGAAGTCATAGCGGTACGTCACCCCCTCGGCTACGGGAGACAGGGTGAACGCTTCGTCGACGCAAACCGTATCGGGGCCGATGAAGGAAGCGTCGGGTTCCCGGCCATATGCCAACCGTTTTTCGGCCTCATCGGTGCATCCCTCGGGCGTGGTCACGGTATAGGTATACAGGTAGGTACTGTCGGCGATCAGTCTGCCCAGATCGATGATATTGCCGGTAGTCAGACCCGGGCCCACCCAGTTGCCGCCCGCCGGGAATGCGCCCCCGAGAGCGACCGTATCCCCCGCTGCCGCACACAGTAGTTCGTCTTCCCCGGCCGTCAGTCCATTCCCCGGATCCTGAATGGTGACTGCAATCTGCGCCGATTGCTCGCATTCCTGCCCCAATCCAACAGTGTAGCGGTAGTTGAAAGTGCCGCCGCCGGCCAGTTCCAGATCGATGAAGCCGGTAAGCGGATTGACGCCCGGGCCGGACCAAAACCCACCCGATAAATTGGTCGTGAGGCCGTAAAAGCGGTCACTGGCACAGAGCAGGGGAACCTCGGCGATGCGCAAATCCGTCTCGTCGGGAATTTTTATAATAAAGCTGCCAGTTGATGCGCATCCGTTCCCACTCAGGGTATAGGTGATCGGATAGTCGCCAACCCCGCCGAGATCGTTCAGCGGGTTGATCCGCCCGCCCGGAACTTCCGCCCCGTTGCGGTAAAACGTGAGCGTTGCGTCCGCAGGGATCGTTCTGATCTGCCCCTCCGTCCGCAGATCGAAGAACTGATTGCTGAAGCAGAGGACCAGCGTATCCGGCCGGATTACCTCGGGGACCGCCGCTACCCGGACCCGGGGGCTTCTAACGATGCGGCAGCCGTTCGGGTCGGTGTAGGCGTACTGTAGGCGGTAAAGTCCGGAATCTACCGTAGCGGGTGAAAAAATACCCTGATCCGCATCGGTGATTCCCGGCCCGGACCAGCGTCCACCTTGGGGCTCGGCGAAGAGCACCCTTGGTTCGTCATCCCCACAGAAAGAGGTATCCCGTACCGTCACCTGCTGGCTGCGGTTGATGGTCAGTTCGAAGGGAAGGCGGTAGTCACAGATACCGTCGTCCCCCTCGTAGAAAACGGTAGCCTGGCCCGGCGTGAGCAGCGAGGGATCGAAAACGCCAACGCTGTCATCGATAATTCCGGGTCCGGACCAAGTGCCGCCGGTCACGGAAGCGCGCAGGGTGTCCGGATCGCTGCTGTCGCAAAATTGCGTGTCGGACACCAGCGTGATCGGTTGCGGCTGCGCTACGGTGATAGCGGTCTGCCGGGTCAGGTTGCCACATACACTGTTCACCACGAGTTGCAGTTGCCCGCTTCGGGTAAAGGTGTAGCTGCCGAAGTCCTCTCCGGCCAGGGTGTCACGCGTATCCCCCTGTGAGAAGACCCAGAACACTTCCTGAAATTCACCGCCCAACTCGTAGTCCAGCGTGTTGCCACTCACGACCAGGGAGTCACAGCCGGGTTGTACGTTGCCCAGCCGCAGGGTAGGCGCGTTCCGGATGCGAATGAAAGTGCTTTTCGTCGCGCTGCCGCAGGCATTCTGCCCGGTTAGCCGCACCTCGTATTCCCCGACCTCGGTGAAGCGGACGGCAATGCTGTCGCTCGTCGCCCTCATTCCGCGGCTCGTGAACTCCCATCCGGAAGGATTGGAAATCGACCACCGGATCTCGGTGAACGCGGAGGAAGCATTCGTGAAGGAGTATACGTTGCCCGCGCAGGCGATAATCGAGGGATTGCTGACGCGGAAATCGAGCTCGGGCTCGTCCACTACGACGATTTGCCGGACCACATCATCCGTACGGGTCCTGCAGTTCGCCCTTCCCGCTACCGTGAGCCGCACGTCATACACCCCTGCCACCGCATAGGTATGGGTGGGTTCTTTCTCCGTACTCGTGGTCCCGTCACCGAAGTCCCAGCGGTAACTGTCGGGTAGTTCGTTACAGGCCTCTTCCACAAAGAGTATTTCGGAACCGACGCAGACTTCCGTACGGGCCGAAAAATCAGCCACCGGCTTCGGATCGATCCGCAGGATGAGACTGTCCACCGAGCAGCTCGTGCCGGCGGTGCACGTCTTGACGCCCGTAAAACGGATCACCCGTTGCAGTGCGGGGGAGCAGCGACCAACCACGTTTCGGTAGCGGTGCTGGGGGTTGCCCTGACTGGATACGGTGTCTACCGTTCCATCTCCCCAATCCACGGCGATATAATCCAGGTTGGCTTCACTCAGATTAATAAGCCGGAAGGTTTCGTTATCGCAAACCCCATCTCCGCCCCGGTACTCGAAGCGTACCTGGTTCTGCCCGCAGTTCTGATCGTCGCAGGCAATATCCTGGGCGCGGACGCAGGTGGCGAGGGATACGCAAATCGACAAAAAGAGGAATCGCAGCATATTCGTAGGGTGAAGTCGTGGGGCCATGCGCATTAGTCGTACCAGATGTTGTCGTACATCCGGTTTTGAGCGGTACCGAAACTGAAGCAGTCTACCCGGCCGGCATTGCCACGCGCAAAATCGTTTTGCTGTCCCGTGGCCAGGCAAGTCACGCTCTTGCCAAAGCTGTAGATTGCGGTCAATTCCAGCGGAGCCTGCACGTAGTTCTTCAGGCTACCATATTGAAAGGCATAGCTAAAGACGACATCCACCCGTGAGTATTCGCCCGCCAGGAGGCTACCGAGTGCAAGGCGCAAGCTGGACCAGTTAGCTCCCTCCCCCGCATTGTTGGCCAGGTGCTGGTAGAAGCCGAGCTCCAGGTAACGATCGTAGCTGACCGCCGCCCCGACTTCCAGGTAGCCAATGCCGGCCTGCTGCTGAACGACGATCTGGGGATGTACGCTCCAGTAATGGCCCTTCACTTTATTGAACACCACGGAGGCCGACCCGCTGGCCACCCACCGTTCCCGTAGCGTGGCATCCAGACCGATCAGGGAGGCCGACTGTCGCTGGTCGCGACTCACCAGCCCGGCGAAATTGTGAACGGCCAAGCCTAAATCGAAGGTGACCGGGCGGTTGTCCAGGCGGTACCGCCGGTTGACCGCTCCCCCCTTTAGCGCGATGCCCAGACTGGAGGCGGTGTACCAGGGGCTCCGTCCTTCCCGGAGCTGAACACTGGACAGGTTGGGATTTCCGTTTGCATCCAGCAAACCCGTAATGGGATTGAGCTGATCGAGGAAAATCAGTCCGTTGTAGTTGACGCTACGCTGCCCCCGGGCCAGCGCCAGTCCGAATCGCAGGTTCAATGCCCGGTCGGTACGCCCCTTCATCAATGGCAGGGCAGCGGCTATTCGACCACCAAACTCGTTAGTGGTGAGCTGGCCGTCCCCCTCGGTCTGTTTGCGGACGAACAGGCCGTAATCGAAGAACAGGCAGGGAAGGGCTTCCTCGTAATTGAGGGCGTGGGAGGTGTAGCCACGGCCCGATCCCGACGTCGGTTGCTGGGTGTTCCACTGGCTACGACTACCGAGCACCAGGCGAGTCGCGCCCACCTGCCCGGTAAAGGCCGGGTTGAACTCCGACTCGTGGCCGCGGTAGTGCTGGCGCAGGGGGTTCTGGGCGAAAGACTGTGTTGCAACAAATATGGCACAACACACAATAAGATAAGGGGTAATAATTCGCTCCATGGGAGGCGGGTTTATGTTCTCATGGTCGTCACAACCCTCGAATATGGAAACGAACGGAGCGCCTGCAATAATAATATCGCAAGAGGCTCCTTGAATGGGCTAAAGCTGTGACATTCAATAGTGTAGCGCTAAGATAGGCATTCCTCTGCGGTCTGCGTCAACTTATTCGTAAGTAGAACTACCTGTTTTCCGGCGTATTGCCGATGGAACTATGTTGCCCGTTTGCCATTCGGCTTCGCTGGCTCACGTAGCTGTAGATCGCCCGGACTACCTGCCGCTTCATTTCGCGTTGTTGCGGGCGCGGCATGTCGATGAGCCGGAACTGGAACTTCAGCTCCATATAGTCCTTTTTCACCTCTACCGTTTTGAGGATGTAGCTGTCGGCTTCGATGTGCTCCGCGTAGTCGGCGACGGCCACCTTCAGTTCGTTTTCCAATTTTCCGATACTGCCGATGGACTGGATCGCCATCTCAAAATCGATGCTGAGGAGCCGGACGTCGCGGCGGGTATAATTGATGATCTCGTTTGCGTACACCTTCCCGTTCGGTAGAATGACCACGTCGTCGTTGTCGTTCATGATACGCACCTTCAGCAGACCGATGTCGGTGACCCGCCCGCGAAAGGTGTGGAAGCGTACGTAGTCGCCCACTTCGAACACGTCCGTGAAGCTGTAGTAGATCCCCACGATCAGGTCGTTCACGAAGTCTTTGGAAACGATGGCGATGGCAGCCGCCACGATGCTCAGCGAGGTGAACAGCGTCCGGAAGTCGATACCCAGCAGGGAAAAAATGGTGAAGATCACCACCGCGCCGAGTAACAGCTTCCGGATATTCTCGACCCCGTAAACGAAGTTCTTGCTGCCACGCCGGCGGGCGTAATTGCGGCGGCGGTACAGCCACTTGATGAAGCGGGTGATCAGGTTCAGGGTGGCCACCACCATACCAAAGTACAGCAGAACGCGCCAGAATTCCGGCCGGTCGGGGCGGTAGAGCAGTTCCGGCGCGAACTGAATGAGGTAGACTCCCGCCGCCAGAATTCCCAGTTCGAAGAGGGTGAACAGGATCGTGCCCAGCCGCCCCTCACCCCCTACTTGCGCCACTTCTTGAACGTATTGATGAGGCCGTTGGTGGAACTGTCGTGACTGCTCACTTCTTGTTCGCCACCCAATTCCGGTAGGATGGCCTTCGCTAGTTGCTTACCCAGCTCCACCCCCCACTGGTCGAAGCTGTAGATGTTCCAGATAATCCCCTGCACGAAAATCTTGTGCTCGTACAGGGCGATCAGCTGGCCGAGGGTGTAGGGGGTGATCTTCTTCACGAGCAGGCTGTTGGTGGGCTGGTTACCGTCGAATACCTTGAAGGGAACCAGCCTGGCGATCTCCTCCTCCGATTTGCCGGACTGCCGCAGTTCCTCTTCCACTTCCTGTGGCGTCTTACCGTTCATTAAGGCCTCGGTCTGGGCGAAGAAATTACTGAGCAGGATGGCGTGGTGGTCGCCGATGGGGTTGTGCGAGGACGCAGGTGCGATGAAATCACAGGGAATCAGGCGGGTTCCTTGATGAATGAGCTGGTAAAAGGCGTGCTGCCCGTTCGTTCCCGGCTCTCCCCAGATAACGGGGCCGGTGTCGTAATCTTCGATGGGCTGCCCGTCGCGGTCCACGCTCTTCCCGTTGCTTTCCATGTTCCCCTGTTGGAAGTAGGCCGGAAAGCGGTGGAGATACTGATCGTAGGGCAGGATGACCTCGGTCTCGGCATCCCAGAAGTTGGTATACCAGATGCCGATCAGGGCCAGCTTAGCCGGCAGGTTATCTTCGAGGGGGGCTGAGCGAAAGTGCTGGTCCATGGCGTGTAGCCCGTCGAGCAATTCGGCAAAGTGGTCGTAGCCAATCGTTAGCGCAATGCTCATACCGATGCTGCTCGACAGGCTGTAGCGACCGCCGACCCAGTCCCAGAAGCCGAACATATTTTCTTCGGCGATCCCGAAGTCCTTTACCCCCTCGGCGTTGGTCGACAGGGCTACGAAGTGTTTGGCCACGTCTTCCTGGCTTCCCCCCCGGTCGTAGAACCACTGCCGGGCGCTGCGGGCGTTGGTCATCGTTTCCTGGGTGGTGAAGGTTTTGGAAGCGATGAGGAAGAGGGTGGTCTCGGGGTCGACCCTCTTCAACACTTCGGCCAAATCGGAACCATCTATGTTGGAGACGAAGTACACCTCCCGGCCCTCGATCCAGTAGGGCTTGAGGGCTTCCGTGACCATGACCGGGCCGAGGTCGGAGCCCCCGATACCGATATTGACGACCTGGGTGAGTGGCTTACCGGTGTAGCCGAGGTGGTCACCGTTATGAATCCGCCGGCTAAACCGTTCCATGCGGTCGAGCACTTGGCGGACTTCGGGCATCACATCCTCGCCGTCCACCAGTATGGGCTGATCCGACCGGTTGCGTAGGGCTACGTGTAGTACGGCGCGTTCCTCCGTGGCATTGATGGCTTCCCCCCCGAACATCTTCTCGGTGGCCTCCTTGACGCCGCAGCTTTCCGCCAGCTTATACAGCAGGTCCAGCGTTTCCTGGGTGATGATATTCTTGGAGTAGTCGACGAGCAGATCCCCTTCCCGCTGACTGAAGTGGGCAAAGCGGTCGGGGTCCTGGGCAAAGAGATCCTTCATGTGTCGCTGCTGCATCTCGTGGGCGTGGAGCTCGAGTTCTTTCCAGGCGAGGGTGGTAGTGGGGTTCAGATTGGTAAGCATGGGCGGGTCATTTGATCTGCTGCCATAGATACGCTGGGGCGGGGGATTGTGCGCGTCTGGGGCCGGTTTCTGACCCACGAACACCTTTCCCTCCATTCCGTTATACCCACGAACGCACCCGAGTGGTACGACCCCGAATTATTGTGTAAATCAACCATTATTATGAAAATCCAACTATTCAACCTGCTGTTCGTCATGGCCTTCGCCGTCTTCGGCCCCGCCGCAGCCAGCGCTCAGGACAACAGCGACAAAACGATCGCCGAGATCGCCATGGAGACCGAGGACCTGAGCACCCTGGTTGCCGCCGTCAAAGCCGCCGGCCTGGCCGAAACGCTGATGGGCGATGGTCCGATGACCGTCTTTGCCCCCACCAATGAAGCCTTTTCGGAACTGCCCACTGCGGTCGTCAATGCCCTCATGGAACCGGGCAACAAGCAACTCCTCACCAATATCCTGACCTACCACGTCGCTCAGGAGAAGGTCATGGCCGGCGATCTCGACGCCGCCATCCGCGGTAGCAACGAAAAGAAAATGACCGGTACGACCATCAATGGCGATTTCACCGCCAGCCTCTTCAACGATGGCGTGGTATTGGAAGACGCGAAGGGACGCAACGCGAACGTCGTCATGGCCGACATCATGGCCAGAAACGGTGTCGTCCACGTGATCGACCGCGTGCTGCTGCCCGAGAACGTCGACCTCGACAAGCTTATGATGAAAGCCAAAGGCATGGCCATGACCGAAAAGCAAAGGGGCCAGACCACCAGCACCAGCTACCCGGCCAGCAACCGCAGCAGCAACATGGCCGATAACACCGTCGTCGACGTAGCCATGGGTAACGATGACTTTTCGACCCTCGTTACCGCCATTCAGGCCGCCGAACTGGCCAAGTTGCTGAAAACGAACACGGAGTTCACCGTCTTCGCCCCCACCAACGCCGCCTTCGACAAACTGCCCGAAGGAACCGTAGCCGACCTGACCAAATCGGAGAACAAGGAAAAGCTGCAGAACATCCTGAAGTACCACGTGATCGCCGGTAAGGTAACGGCCGGTGACCTGGTCAAGCAGCTTGAAGACCGCCGCGGCAAGGGCTACTTCCGCATTCAGACGATCAGCGGAGAAAGCCTGTACGCCTATATGGACGGCGACAAGGTCATGCTGACGGGAGGTGCCTCGGGTACCGACGTAGAAGTCGTGCAGACTGACGTGATGGCCAGCAATGGCGTCATCCACGCTATCGACGGCGTACTGATGCCGAAGGACCGCAGCGAGATGGGTATGATGGATAACTAAGTGTATTCCCACATCCCTCTGACGGGAGCGGGCCAGTTACCTTCGGGTGGCTGGCCCGTTTGCGTTAGGGTTAGCTCGGGGCCGAGCCCCTCGACCTGGGTAGTTGGTATATTGCCGCATATACCATTTTCCGATGCGCTATCTTTTGATGCTCCTGTTGCTGACGGGGCTTTGCCCCCCCGAATTCCTCCGCACCTGCGTCCGCGCCCAACAGGTCCTGACGGCTAGCGAGCGGGCGGATAGCTATGCTAAGCGGCAGGCGTTGCAGGAAAACTCTCCGCTGCGGGGACTACCCTTTACCAATATCGGGCCCAGCATCATGAGCGGACGGGTCGC
>CAZKPE010000085.1:0-15314 GCA_964554545.1 uncultured Lewinella sp. | reverse complement strand
CCGCCCAGGTGCCATTTGCCGATGTAGGCGGTGGCGTAGTCCTGGGCCTGGAAGTGTTCGCCACTGGTCCGGAAATTCAGGTCGAGTTGCTGGCTCACCGGGGGGGTGCGCAGTTGCTGACCGGGCCGCGGGGGCGGATTGCCGTGGATATGCTCGGTGATGTTCGTCTCGATGGGGTGCAGGCCCGTCAGCAGCGTACTCCGGCTCGGGCTACAGATCGCGGCGGAGGCATAGCCATTCGTGAAGCGGATACCGCCGGCGGCCAATCGGTCCAGGTTAGGAGTTTCAATGAAGTCGTTGCCGTAGCTCGCCAAGTCGAACCAGCCCAGGTCGTCGGCCACGATAAGGATGACATTGGGCGCGGACGCAGGTGCAAGGTTTTCCTTTTCGCCGGGGCAACCCAGCAGGAATAGCGTGTAGAGGAGCAGGGCAGGATATAGCAGTCGGTGGGCCATGACCCGCAAGGTAGGGGGGAGTGAGGGTGGGAGTATCCTGCTATGTCCGGTACTACTCCCACCCAAACGGCTGGCTCAGATTCGGATTCAGGATCACCTCGTTAAAGGGGATCGGTCGGTAGTAATGCAGTGGCTCCACGAACCGGCGCCCGGCGTCATCGGTGACGGTGGGGCCGCCCTGCTCCCCGTTCTCCAGGTAGACGGTGGCCTCGCTGCCGAAGGGGCCGACCCGGTAGTAGATCAGGGGTACGCCGAGGGAGTTTTTCTCCCGCGCATCGCCTTCGGGGACGGTTTCGTTCAGTCCGATCAGCTGGATGTCGTCGACGCCGTCGCCGGTGAGGTCGTAGCGGCCCAGACCGGGGAAGTAGATGCCTTCAGGTATGTGCTCCAGAAGGTTGCCGGCGTGCCAGCGCATCAGGTCGTCGAAGCGGTGACCCTCGAAGGCGAGTTCGATTCGGCGCTCGCGCCGCACAGCCAATATTGCACCTGCGTCCGCGCCCGATACTTCCGGATAGCGTGCCTGCTGGATGGGGTCGATGTCATTGCTTACCTCCGTCAGGAGCATAGGCGGCATACCTACCCGCTCCCGTAGCAGATTGATACTGCGGTCCAGGTCGCCCTGCGTCAGTTCGCCCAGCTCGGCCCGGGCCTCGGCGAACATCAGCAGGGCCTCGGCGTAGCGAATAGTGGGCACGTCCACGCTCTGGATGGTGGGGTTGTCCGGGCTGTTGACGTAGCCCTTGATGAGGTGGTAGCCGGTGAAGTTCTTGTTGAGTTCCTGGACGTAGGGGGTCGTCTGCCCCTCCCCGAAGTTAATCCAGCCGGGGTAGGCCAGGGTTTGCGACAGACGGGGGTCGCGGCCGGTGAACTCTTCGACGAAGCCGGCCGTCCGGTAGCCGTCTTGTCCCGTAAATGGCTCGCCATCATCGGTCAGGTAGGCCTGCACGAGATCGCGCGACGGGCTGAGCTCATAGTCCTGCAGTTCGAAGCGGAAGGTAGCGTTCTCCCCCAGCCCGAAGTCATTCCAGTAGTACTGGATGATCTCGGGGTTGCCGGCCAGGCTCGGGCTGACGAACAGCTCGAGGTAGTCCTGCTCCGGGTTGCCCGTACTGTAGAGGGCGAAGCGGCCGCTTTCCATCACCTTCCGTGCGGCGGTGGCGGCCAGTTCCAGAAATGCCGCAGCCGTCCCTTCCAGATTCAGCTCGGGGTGGTACTTGCGGAAGGTGCCCTCGTGCAGCGCGATGCGGGCCTGCCACATCAGGGCGACGTAGCGGTCGGGGGTCCCCTCGGGTACCTCTTCCCGGACGTGCTCGGCGGCGAAGGCCAGGTCTTCCAGGATGCGGTCGACGACCTCGGTCCGGGGGTCTTGCGCCTTGTAGAGCAGTTCCTCGTCGGTGACGTTGAGCACCTCATCGTAGTAGGGCACGTCGGAGTATCGCTTGACCTTGTCGTAGTAGAACTGCGCCCGGTAGAGGCGGGCCAGGCCGGCGTAGTGGTTGGCTACCTCGTCGGGCACGGCGGCCCGTTCGTAGTTGGCCAGGAAGTAGTTGATCTCCCGGAGCCGCTCCCAGTCCCAGCCGCCGGTCAGGGTCTGGGAGGAGGGGCTGCCCGTCATGATGGTCTTGATCTCGACGGCCCCGGTAGTGGCGGCATTGTCTGACGACTGGTCGGAGAGGTAAATTTCGCGGCCCGTGGGGATATCGAGGAGGCCGTTGGTGTACAACTCCAGGTCAGCCTCGGTGCGGAAGAAGGTTTCCGGCGAGATGGAGTTGCGGGGCGTGCGGTCCAGCAGTTCGTCCGAACAGGCGAAGAAGAGGAGGAGCAGGGGGAGGTAGCGCATCGGATTAAAATTCTAGGTTCAGACCGGCGGAGTAGCGCCGCTGGAAAGGGTAGGCGTAGCCGCCGAACTGGCCGGCGTCGAGGGGGTTGGCGCCGATGGCTTCCGGGTCGACGAAGTCGCTCACCGCCGAAGCTTCCCAGACGTTCTCCCCACTCAGGAAGAAGCGCAGCCGCGAGACGCCCACCCGGTCGGTCAGGGCCGCCGGCAGGGTGTAGCCTACCGTTACGTTCTTCAGCCGCAGGTAGCTGCCGTCGAGAAGGTAGCGCGACTGGGGGATGGCCAGCCCATTGCTCACCCGGTAGTCGGCCAGCCAGGCCTGGAGGGTGGGGTAAGCGACGTTTTCGGTGTTGGCGTCGGCCAGTCCCATTTCGATGTAGGAGCGGGAGTGGTTGGCTCGGGCCGCCTCGCTATCTCCCGTGGCCCGGTAGAAGTCGAGCTGCTGGGGGTAGGTGTTGGCGTAGGGTTGCTGGTACAGTCCCCAGAAGAGGTAGTGCTCGGGGTAGTAGTCGCGCTGCCCGACCCCCTGGAAGAACAGGCGGGTGTCGAAGCCCTTCCAGCTGGCGTCCAGGTTGATGCCGTAGCGGTAGCGGGGCTGGGTGTTGCCCAGTTTGACGTAGTCGCGGGTGTCCTCGGCCCCGATCCCCTTTTCGATGACGCCGTTGCCGTCCTGGTCCACGAAGCGCGGCCAGCCCGGCACGATCGAGATGGCCCCCCAGGGGATGATGTTCGTCTGGTCGAGCGCTTCGATGGCCGCCTCGTTTTCGAAGAAGCCGTCGCTCTCCAGCCCCCAGATCTCGCCGAGTTCCTGCCCCTCGTAGTAGGCGCCGCTGAACAGCGCCCCCTCGTTCGGGTAGCGGGTGATGAAGGAGCGGCTGTCGCCTACGTTGAAGCCCAGGTTGAGCCGCAGGGGGGAGCCCCCCAGGTTGAAGCGGTTGCGCCACTCCACGCTCAGTTCCCACCCCTTCGTTTCCAGGTCGGCGACGTTGCCCTGGGGCTCGTCGGTGCCCAGTACGCCGGGTAGTTCCTGCCCCGGGGCGAGCATGCCGGTGGTGTTGCGGACGTAGTAGTCGGCGGTGGCGAAGAGGCGGTTGTCGAGTAGCCCCACTTCCAGACCGAAGTTGGCCGTCGTCACCGTTTCCCAGGTGTAGTTGCCGGGGTCTACGTCGAGGCCGGGGGCGCCGATGGCCCGCTGGTAGTTACCGTCGATGAGGTAGGGGGTGGTGAAGCTCGGCAAATTGAGGATGTAGCCGTAGTTGCTGGTGGCTTGGTTACCAAGGGAGCCGTAGGAGGCCCGCAGCTTCAGGGTGGACAGCGTACCGCTCAGCCCCTGCATCCACCGCTCCTCACTCACCAGCCAGGCGGCCGATACCGAGGGGAAGAAGCCGTAGCGGTCTTCGGCCGGAAAGCGGGAGGTACCGTCGTAACGGCCGTTGAATTCCAGGATGTAGCGATCGGCGAAGATGTAGTTGATGCGCCCGAAGACGCCGCGCACGGCCCAGTCGGTAAAGTCGGCCCCCACCTGCTGCTCGCCACTGGCCACGCCCAGGAAGGGGAGCCCGCTGACGATCAGCCCGTCGCGGCGGGCACTGGCCAGGTCCCAGGCGTAGCTCTCCTGGTTGTAGCCGGCCACCACGGTCAGTTGGTGGCGCAGGCCGAAGGTTTCCGTGAAAGTGGCGAAGAAGTTGTAGGCGTTGTAGCGCTCGTTGATCCGCTGTTCGCGGGCGAAGGTTTGCTGCCCCTCGGTGCGCAGGTCTTCGGGGCCATAGCCGATGATGAACTGCCGCCCGTCGGTGTGGATGGTGTTGAAGTTGCGGCGGAAGGTGGCGTCGGCCGTCAGGCTCAGCAGCCCGTCGAAGAGGGTGGCCGTAGCCCGGTTGATGGTCTGGAAGCCCAGGTCCTGCCCCTCGTAGCGGCCCCCGTCGACGATGCTGGCGGCCGCCCGGCCGGCCGGGGTGTTAGCCCAGCTGCCGTCGGGGTTTTCGGCTACGTCGATGGGGCGCAGATTGAACGTATTGGTGATGTTGTAGGTGGGTCGCCGCCGGTCGGCCTGGTAGACGTTGGAGTTGTTCTCGAAGCGCAGCCAGGGCTTGGGCTGAAAGCCGACTTTGCTGCGCAGAGCGTAGCGGCTGAATTTGTCTTCCGCCAGCCGGTTCAGCCCCCCCTCCTCGGTAAAGTTGCCGCTGACGAAGTAGTCCACCGCCTGCCCCTGCCCGCCGCTGAACGAAAGATTGTGCGACTGGCTCAGGGCGCGGTCGTCGAAGAAGTAGTCGTTCCAGTTCTGATTGCCCAGGTAGACGTAGCGGCCGGGGTCGGCGGGGTCGGGCCGCACGGACTCTACGCTGGGGTCGTCGGAGCGCTCGCGGGCCCAGCGGTACTGGTCGTCGGTGTAGGTGATGTAGTTCCAGGGGGTGTTGGCCGTGGCGACGTCGCTCAGGCGCATGTATACGTAGGGGTCGGTGATCGGGTCGGGCAGCACCGTCGGACGGGCTGAGGCGACAAAGTTGCTGTAGGTGATCTTGCCTTCCTTGCCGCTCTTGGTGTTGATGAGCACCACGCCGAAGGCCCCCCGCGCTCCGTAGATCGCCGCCGAGGCCGCGTCCTTCAGGATGGAGATGGAGGCGATGTCGTTCGGATTGAGGAAGTTCAGTTCGTCGACATCGAAAGGAATACCGTCCACGACGAAAAGGGGGCTGCCCCCGTTAATGGAAGTGATGCCCCGGATGTTGAACTGGGCCGCCGCCCCCGGTTCCCCGCCGCCGTAGTTGACGTTGAAGTTGGGCACCAGCCCCTGCAGGCCCTGACTCAGGTTAGCGATCGGCCGGCTCTCCAGGGCTTCGGTCTGAATGTTGTCGACGGCCCCCGACAGGTTGACCCGCTTCTGGGAGCCGTAGCCGACCACCACGACTTCCTCCAGCAAACTCTGGGAGGCGGAAAGGGCCACGTCGATCGTCTGCCGGCCGTTCACCGCCACGGTCTGCTCGGCCATCCCGATGAAGGAGATCAGCAGTTCGGCCTCCGGCCCCGGTACGGTCAGCGCATAGCGGCCGTCGTAGTCGGTGACGGTGCCGACCGTGGTACCGACCACGCGAACCGTGACGCCGGGAAGGGTGCTGCCATCGGTGGCGTCGGTAACGGTGCCGCTGACGGAAAGGCCGGACTGGGCCAGCAGTCCACTCGCGATAAAAACGAGTAGTAGGGTGAGCAGACGGGTAAAGAGGTACATAGCGCAGGGGTTCTCGTGGTGCGTTCGCGTTTCGCAAAGGTCGCAAACGGATTGGGCCCGCGTCTGTCCGCTGCGTTAAGCTTTGATTAGCTGGAGGTTATCTTTTTCGACCGGGCTCGGTTTCTGCCACCGGAAGCTTCAGCGGGGCCGACCATTCGCTCCACCCCAGGTTGTCGTCGCGGTAGCGTAGGCGGACGTAGCCGGTGGCCGCGGGGTAATCGAGGTGCAGGATGCCGTAGCCCTCACCAACGTTGCGGGTTTCGTCGCGCCGCCCGGCCGGGCCGAACCAGTTTTGCCGGTGCCGCAGGGTATCCACAACCGGCTCGGTGAAGTTCGCATCAGCGGCGATCTGGAACTGGGTGGAGTTCAGGGGCAGGGCCGCCGGACTGCGGTAGTCGCTTCCCCGCAGCGCGCCCCGCTCGTAGCGCAGGGAGGGGGTGATGGGTACGGGCAGGCCCCGGCGGTAGCGGAACTCATCGAGCAGGGTGTTCTCCTTAGTACTATCCAGGCTACCGATGGTGTAGCTGCGTACCCACAGCTCGTTCGTCTGGTTGTCGATCTCCACCAACTGGTAGGCGAAGTTGGACCAGCTGCCCTGGGTTTCGGCCAGATCGGTTTCCAGCTCGCTGTCGCCCCAGTACTGCGGCCAGGCCGTCCCGCCGCTGATCATGTGGTAGCCAGCGTGGTCGGTAAATTGCCCGCGGGCGTAGAGGTGGTGGTGGCCCGCCATGTGCAGTACGAATTTGTCGCTCGTCCGCAGCAGGGGCAGCGCCCGCTCGCCGTACCAGGCCGAATAGTCGTCGGCGTACTGCTCGGCCTGGTAGGGGCGGTGGCCGATGCTGATCACCCAGCCGAGTTCCTCATCCTCCGCTACTGCCGTCATGATGCGACCCAGCCAGTCCAGTTGCTCGGCCCCCTCGTCCTCCGTATCCAGCACCACGAAGAGCACGTTGGCTAGTTGGTAGGCGTAGTAGCGTTCGTTGCCCGAGTCGATGCCGCGGTAGGTCAGCCCCTCGTCCAGCACGAAGTGGTCGTAGTAGGCCTGCAGTGGTCCACCGGCGTAGGTGTCGCCGTAGTGTTCGTGGTTGCCGACGGCGGTGATGAGGGGCAGCTCGTGGGTCAGGGGGGAGGATTTGCGGAAGTGGATCTTCTCGTAGTGCTCCAGCTTCCCCAGGTCCACCTGATCGCCATCATTCATGATTAGGTGGAAGTGATCGGCCAGGGGGACACCATAAAGTTCTTCCGCTTTCGCCTTGGCGGCGGCTACCAGTTCGTCGTATTTGCCGTAGGGCTTCCCCTCGTATTCCAGCACCTGGTGGTCGCCCAGGGCGATGAAGCGCAGAACGCCGTCGTGGCGGCCGCGCTCGGGGGGCGTGCGAAAGAAGTGGAGGGCCGAGCTGTCCGCCGGTCCGCTTCTGGCCCGATAGGAATAGCCGGTTTCGGGGGTCAGCCCGGTCAGCTTTACCTCGTGGTAATGGTAGGGGTCGTGGTAGTCGCTGTCCTTCGGCTCCAGGTCTTCGGTGTGGCCGGTGGTTCGCTGGTCGAGCCGCTCGGGGTCGGTACCGAAGTCCACGGTGGGGGCCGTTCCTTCCTCCGTTTTCCAGTTCACGATGATGGAGGTCGGGGTGGCCGTCTGTAAATACGGGCGGATGCTTTGGGCGCGTGCGCAGGTGCAGGCGAATACGTAAATGATGAGCAGGATGCGCGAGGGCATGGGGTTGAGGATTTGCCGCGAAGGTAGCCGAAGAGCGGGCCGTGGCGATTAAGCCAACATTAAATTCAGGTCGAGGATTTCCCTTCCGAGCTGGACGGCCGGTAGCGAATCCACCCATCCACCGTAGGTTCTTCGCGCTCAACCAGCCACGCCCGCCGCACCTCGTCAAAGCTAGCCCCGGGCCGGTTGGCGTAGTAGTCGCGTACGAACTGGCAGTACATGTTATTCGCCGCGATGGCCCGCTGAAATGCAGGATCGCGCTTCCGGTCGTCGAGGCGGTGCCACGCTTCCACGCAGTCGGCGAGGGTGGCTCCGGTGTGTTCGCGTACCCAGTCCATGAAGTCCGAAGTGAAGGTGAATTTCCGGTCGATGTGGGCCTCCATGAAGCGCCGCAGATTTTGCCCGAAGGTGATGTTATCCGTCACTACCGTGGCCGGGTTAAGGATCTCGTTCGCCCAGTCGAAGGTACTCGTTGGTCGGCGGCGTTTCGGGCGGGGCAGCAATGCTCCATCGTGGTCGAGGGCGTACATGATCCGGTCGCGCAGGTCGAATTTTCGTCCGGTAGCGGGCAGTTTCATCCCGCGCAGGATGTCCTGCATTTCCTGTTTGAGCCAGTACCAGCGATTGAATTCGGCACCGGTCGTGATCGTCGCGAAATCCGGCCGCCCCATCAGTTGTCCCGCAGCGCCTCGATGAGTTCCGCTTTGTTCATCTTCGAGCGGCCCTCGATGCCTACCTGCTTGGCTTGTTCGTACAGTTCATCCTTCGTACGCTCTTCGTAGGGCTTGGCGTGGCCGCCCTTCTCCCCGGCATTGGGGGTATTGGCGATGCGGGCGGCTTTTTGCTTGCTCATTCCCTCGTCGCGCAGGGCTTCGTACTGCTCGTCGTTTTTGATGCTGGGTCCGTGATCTTTGGCCATGGGGTGGGGTTGTGGATGGTGTAAATTAAACTGAGCTATCGATTAGTGAAAGAGGCGCGCGACTGCAAGTCGCGGCTTGCTTTCGCGTTCATAGAACGCATTTTACTTCGCGTTCGTGGACGCGGTTACACCACCGTCACCCGGTTCCGGCCCCTCGCGTTCAGGTGCCGCGTCAGCGCGATCTCTGCCCGCGCCCGCCCGTGCCGCAGCCGGTAGTCGATCTGGGAGGGGCTGGCCGTCAGCGTATCGCCGAGCACATTGGCGGCGGGCTGGATGACCAGGGCATTAAAGAATTTCAGGGGATTACCCCGCCCGCCCGTTGCCGGATCGTAATCGTAGATCACCTCATCGGGCAGTTTTTCCCGTATCTGACTGAGGATGTAGTTCTTGTCCAGAAACTCCCGGATATCGTTATTGAATATCTCAGCAATGGCGATATCGACCAGCGCCCGCAGCGCGATCTGTACGATATTCTTATCCCCGAAGTCCTCCTCGGTCACTTTTCCCGAACTGCAGTTGATAATAAGGATAGTATAATCCTTCGGGTCGTCGGCCTTGACGATTTCCCGGATTACGTCACCCAATGGCGATACGTTGCGGATACCGCCGTCTATCAATTGAGTGGGCGTCCCCAGGCTGGTCGCGATCCGGTCGATCGGGCTCCATACGATGGGCATGGCCGTCGAGGCCAGTACGCCGTTCGCGAAGTCGCGGTCGCTGTTGAAGTCCCGCTGGCTTACCGAATAGTACCGCCCGTCGCTCAGGGATACGAATCCGCATTTGTAGGTCGTATCTCCTATCTCATCCTTCCGGGCCAGCCGCAGTAGCTTCTGGAACAGGGGCGTATTATCGGCGAAGCTGTCGAAGGCCTGAAATTCCCGCTCGAAGGATTCGATGATTTTACCCCGATTAAAGAGCGCCCGGAACAGGATATTCCGCGTCGTCTCCGGGAACCGCTCCCGGATCCCCTCCCAACTCAGGTTTATTTTCAATTTAGGGTTCGGGGTATCCGCGCCGGCGGTAGTATCGATGAAGTCGGAGGTATAGATCTCGCTGACTCCGTTGCGGGCTACGTCGGCCCACAGTTTCTCCAACTCACCGAAGCGATCCTGGGCTACCAACAGTCCGTTTAGGGAGCCCACCGATACCCCGGCTACCACGTCGAAGCTTAGCGGAGGTCGGTCGGGGGCGATCCGCTGCCAGTTCTCCCGCAGGTATTGCAGGGCCCCTACCTGGAAAGCCCCCTTGAATCCGCCCCCGGAGAGTACAAGCGCCAGTTTCTTCATACCCCGTCAAGGTAGGGTATTAGGTTGACGGGTTCCGTCTGCACCTGCGCACCGCCGCCCTACCTACCGTCCCCCCACTACGATCCGCCGTTGCTCGCTGCCGCCCGTCCGCTCGTTCACTACCCGCAGAAGGTATACGCCGGCGGTTTGATTTGGAGCGGTTCATTCGGTACGTACCACGGATGGTCAGGTTGCAGTCATTGATGGTCAGAACGTGCAACTGTTCGCCCCGCCCCTCGGCCCGGGCCGTGAAGTAAAGGCAGCATCGAACCCGGTAGGCGTTGACATCACGTTCGCGAACGGCGTTCGGTTTTCCGGCGGCCATCACCGGCTGGGTGTGCGACCAGTGTACATCTTCGTCCCGGCTCTGCCACAATCCGTACCTTTGCCGCCGAAATTCATAGCTTATGAAAGACCTCTTCGATAAGATCCGCGAGTTCAAGGGCCCCCTGGGGCAGTACCAGGACGTGGCCCACGGCTACTTCTCCTTCCCCAAGTTGGAGGGCGAACTGGGCCCCCGGATGACCTTCCGCGGTAAGGAGTGTATCATCTGGAGTATCAACTCCTACCTGGGCATTACCAATCACCCCGAGGTGCGCAAGGCCGATGCCGATGCCGCCGCCGAATACGGTATGGCCTACCCCATGGGCGCCCGCATCATGAGCGGGGAAACCGACGCCCACATCCAACTGGAAAAAGAGCTGGCCGAATTCACCCAGAAGGAGGCCGCCCTGCTGCTCAACTTCGGCTACCAAGGCATCATGTCGATCGTCGACGCCTGCCTGACCCGCCACGACGTGGTCGTGTATGACCGCGACGACCACGCCTGCATTATGGACGGTATCCGCATGCACCAGGGGCCGAAGTACGCCTTCAAGCACAACGACATCGACCACTTCCTGGTCCGCATGGAACAGGCCAAGGCCGAAGCCGAAAAGCGTAATTCCGGCATCCTCGTCGTCACCGAGGGGGTCTTCGGGATGCGCGGCGAGCAGGGCATCCTGAAGGAGATCGTCGAGCACAAGGAGAAGTACGGCTTCCGCCTGCTGGTCGACGACGCCCACGGCTTCGGCACGATGGGGGCGACGGGCGCGGGTGCCGGCGAAGAACAGGGGGTACAGGATGAGATCGATATCTATTTCTCCACCTTCGCCAAGGCCATGTCGGGCTTCGGGGCCTTCGTGAGTGCCGATAAGGAGATCATCGAGTTCATGCGCTATAACCTGCGCAGCCAGGTATTCGCCAAGAGCCTCTGTATGCCAATGGTGAAGGGCGCGCTGGTACGGCTGAAGTTGCTGCGCGAACAGCCTGAGCTACGGGAAAAGCTGTGGAAGAACGTGCGCCACCTACAGAGCGGGCTACGGGAAGCCGGCTTCGACATCGGCAATACCGGCGCCTGCGTGACCCCCGTGTTCATGAAGGGGAGCCCCTACGAGGCCGGCGCCCTGATCTACGATATGCGGGAGAACTACAATATCTTCTGCAGCGTGGTGCTGCCGCCCGTCATTCCGAAGGGGCAGCTGATCCTGCGCCTCATCCCGACGGCGGAGCATACCGCCGAGGATATTCAGACGACCATCGATGCCTTCAAGGCGGTCCGCTCCAAATTGGAAGATGGGACGTATGATAAAATGGGGCAGATGTTTGCGGCGGGGGAGATTAGTGTAGTTTAAGATTTTTTTGTAGGTTTTGCCCACAGAGCGGCCCTTGGCCGAGCGCAGAGGGGGCGCAGAGGTGCACGGAGCTGACGTTATAGGCAGGCTCTGCGGAACTCTGCGCGTACTCCGTTTAACTCTGCGGGCTAAGGCTAGCGGCCAAAACACTCTGATACTGCCGTACCAGTTGATCCAGGGATACGTAGCCGCGGGCCAGGGCGTAAAACCTGCCCGCCCCGTCCTCGTAAATGAGGGTGGGAAAGCCAGTGACCCCGAAGCGCTGGGAGAGGCGGAAATCGTCTTCGGCTAGTGCGCGGTAGGCGGGGTCGTCCATCTTTTGGAGGAAATCCGCTTCCTCTAAGCCGAAGGAGGTGGCGCGTTTGGCGTAGGCGGCATGGTCCAGGGGTTCGATGCCATCGAAGTAGATCGCCCGCTGCAGGTCGGCGGCGAAGGCAAGCTGGTCCTCTGGCTGTTGTTCCCGAAAGACGGCCATCGCCACCGCGGCGGGTACGGAGGTGAAAACGGCCGTCCCCTCGTCCAGAATGCCCCGTAGAAAGCCCTCGCCGAAGGTGACGCCACAGCGGTCTTCGACCACTTTATACGCCTGTTTGATGTAGCCGGCTACTTCCCCGATAGGGCCGATACGCTCCCCGGTGATCATTCCGCCGGAGATGACGCGGACGGGCAGCTGCGGGTGCCGATCGTGAAATTCGGTAATGACGGGGCTGAAGCCGTAGCACCAGCCGCAGAGGGCGTCGTAGAGGTAGTGGAGTTGGGGCATAGTGGAGTCTTCACCGCAGATTGACACGGATTATTTTCGCAGATTTACTTAACCACGGATTGGGCACGGATTAGTTCACGGATTAGAGGACGTATCGCTGAATGCCGTGCTGGAGATTTTTGACGTGGAAGTTGATCAACAAGCCGACCCGCAATTCGGCCAGTCGCATATAGGTCAGCAGTTGAGCTACGAAAACCGGATTTACTTCTTTCACCGCTTTCAGTTCGATGACGACTTCATTCGCCACGAGTAGGTCCATTCGGTAGCCCTTGTCGATCACAATATCGTCGTACACGATAGGCACCAACACCTGTTCCTGCACATCGTAGCCGTTCTTCCGCAGTTCGTGTACAAGACAAACCTGGTAAGCGGACTCCAACAGCCCCGGTCCCAGCTTCCGGTGTACTTTAAATGCTGCCCCTCTGATGTCATACGTAATTTGCTCAGCTATCATACCCGCAACGATCGGGCACCACACTCCACTTATCTGACAGTGACGGAGTAATTCAGTCCGCTAGGCTACTTTCCCCACACAATCCGTGCAAAAATCCATGCCCAATCCGTGGTTAGAAATCAGTACCGCCACCTATGGGGGGTAAAACGAAGCATACACAAAAAGTGACGCTGCCCGGCACCCATCAAAGCAAGTGGGGCCGGGCAGTTCAGCCGGGAGGAGAGCCGTCAGAGCGCCACGAGCCGCCGCGCAAAACCGCGTAAAAGTGGCGTAAAAGTAGCGTTTAAGCGGGTTTGAAGTGGATCGTGTCGCGTAAGGAAGTATCAGTAAGCTGGTAGTTTCCAGCGCTAGACAAACGAAGTAGCGTCATAAAAAGTGCATATTTGGATTTTTAGGAAAATGTCACCCCAAATGTCACCCCTTCATAAGCCCTGTTGATCAGATAGCTTTTTAACGAGTTCCTCGATAGCTAAGGACCCACTCTGACGTCCAATAGTCGTCGTGGTGATGGTGTTGTTGAGTATGTGCTTGGTAACACGCACTCTCACCTCCCAGACCTCACTGATCTCGCTGTAGTCAAGTTCAAAAGGCTGGTAGTTGACGGTATCATGTGGCATGCATTTGACTGAGTGGCGTCGTACCTGAAGGTACTTCAAAGAGACGCCTTGAGCTGTACTTACAATAATGTATAGAAGGCCATCGCGGATCCCTTCTACATCCTCGACTTTAGTGCAAGCGACAAAGTCCCCATCTAAAACTACTGGAACCATAGAGTCACCTGAAATCTCGAAGACTCTTGTGTTGGATCCAGCAACCCCAGGTATAATTACCTGAGGCAATTTAGTTGAAGTGCCATCCTGGAAAGCATCTATGTATCCCGCCTGAGCCGATACAGGAACTAAAAAACTACTGTTCTCTAGGATGTCGAGTTGGCGGGAATCCTTTCTACTATCGTACATCGGCTCATCTCCGTTCAGAAGGTACTTCGGATTGATGTTCCACAAGTCAACGAGGGTGTTCATGTGGTCAATAGATAGATTTGACTTCTCCCCCTTCTCCATATTTGAATAGGTGGATTGTCTGATTCCGAGCTTCGCCGCCATTTCATTTTGCGATAATCCGAGGTCGTCCCTCACCGCTCTTAACCAAATACTCCTATTTTTTTTGCTCACATCAAAGATTTTATATTGATAAAGTTGGTAGGTATCATATTATACTATAACTTTGCGTACAGATCAAGTACATAAAGCTAACAAATCTACCAACGGATGCTTTCAGACGACAGGAGGAGAGTCTACGAGGGGCTCAAAAATCACCGAGGCTCGATCGCCGAGGTGGTACACAGGACCTCCAAGCTTAAGGAAGGGGGGTACACTAGAGATTACGTGTACATGGTCCTGTCAGGAAAGCGTAGCAACATTGAAATTCTCAATGTTGCAGTGGATGTACTGGCAGACCGTAATGAGGAGAAGAAGCGACAGTTAAGGCGGCTGGCTACAAAGGTTGGGCAACTTCAGGCTGCTCACTGATATAGCATATACCTATAATGACTATATCTCCATCATCCTTTTTTACCCGCCGCGAGAGAAGCAAGCGCGTTAGCAACTGGATCAGTGAAGAGCTGCTGATCGAGTTCATAACAGGATTGGACGAACCCTTTCTACGTAAAAATGCAAGACCGAGGTACCGTGCCTCAGTTAAATCACGCTACCATAACCAGGCCTTCCTCCCCGACACGGGCAAGAGCTGGCGCTACGCCCGCAAGAACGGGCAGTTCTACTACGATTACGACAGGATCCCGGCCGAACGCCGCGCCCTGCTCCCCTCAAAGGACGATCTAGTCCGGGCCGCCCGAGAGACACAGGCCCAGGATCGCCTTCAGCCACTCCGCCAGAGCTTCCAGGAGGCTATCGACGCTGAATTCAAAGCGTATCTGGTGCACTACGCGGAGGAGACGGACACTAGGTGCCGAGAGCTGAGCCGCGCCGCCGCCGTTCTGGTGGCGGTGCGGCGGGAGCAGGTGCGCCGCGGCGTGGATTCGCGGAGCATGACCCTGTTCAAAGACGCCGAACGGCTGGTGAAGGAACGTGGCGGCATCCGCTACTTCCCGCGTGACCACCGGATCATTAAGCAGAAGGCACTAGACGAGCGCCCGGCCTACGATGTCATCAAGTTACCCCGCAAGGGCAACACCAACTCCCGAAAGTGGGACGATCCGAGCACCCTGGCCATGCTCTTGATGATGCGCAACGACCCCCGCAACGATACGAGCGCAACAGTGCGCCGGCGCTTTAAGCGACTGATGGTGCTGGCCGATAAGAAGTGCCCTTCGGACAGCTGGATCGACATGAAACTGGCCGAGAACGCCACCAAGTTCCTCACGGCGGGCCGCTACGGCTCCGGACGCTACGCCCACCAGTTCCAGACCTACGTTCCGATCAAGGGAGCGGCCTACGCCGGCGACTGCTGGCAGATGGACGGTACCCGGATCAACTTCCAGGCGCACCGGACTCCGGACGGCCGCGATAAGTGCCTCTTCATCACCACGGTCTACGACGTACACAGCCGCGACCTGGTGGGTTACGCCCTGGCCGAGAGCGAGGACCGCTGGACCTACGTCGAAGCCCTCGATATGGCCGTCAACCATACCGGCTATCTGCCCTACGAGCTGGTGACCGACCGTTTTCCGGGCCACAATACGGAGGAGTGGGAACACATCACCAGGCGTCTGGAGAAGCGGGGCACGAAGATGACCGTTACCAGCACGAAGACCGGCAAGGCGCTCAACGAACGCTTTTTCGGTACCCTGCAGAGCGTCTTTCTCTCCGAGCACGACATGTACTACGGCGAGGGCATTCAGTCGAAGAGCCTGGCCGCCCACCGCTCCCCTGAGCATAAAGCCCGGGCGCTGAAGGAAGCCAAAAAGACCGGTTGGACGGAGCAGGACGCGATCCGCGAGCTGGTCCCCATCCTGGAGAAGTACCGGG
>CAZKPE010000084.1:12927-15368 GCA_964554545.1 uncultured Lewinella sp. | reverse complement strand
TTTTCTTCTTCGGCATCATCGCCTTCTGGTTCTTCTACGTGCAGCATCAGCACGACCACACTTACATGCAGTGGACCAAGAACTGGGACTACCTTACCGCCGCCATCAAGGGAGCGACCTTCTACAAGCTGCCCCGCATCATGCACTTCCTGACCGGCAACATCGGCTACCACCACATCCACCACCTCAGTAGCCGTATCCCGAATTACAACCTGCGGCGGTGCGCCAAGGAGAATCCCATTCTGCAACGGCACGTGACTAAAGTGACCTTCTTCCAGAGCCTACCCCTCATGTTCAACAAACTCTGGGACGAGGAGAAGCAGCGGATGATCTCCTTCCGGGAATTCTACCGCAACGAAGGGCGACGGATGGCGGCCTAACCTAATGGGCTACAACGGTGGCCGTAACCTGACCGGCGCGCTTGGCCGGTAATAGCGAGGCCACTAGCCCGATCAGCATTACGGTAACGCCTACCACCAAAAAGTCGACGGCCCGCAGCGACAGGGGATAGGACTCGGCCAGCGTACCTGGTAAGCCCACGATCCCGTAGTTCGTCTGCAACAGGTAGACCAGGATGGCGAGCAGAAAACCGGCCAGCAGACCGAGCAAACAGATCAGCAGCCCTACCCGCAGAAACACGTTGCGCAAGTCTGCCTGCACCATTCCCAGGCTCTGTAGAATGACAATGTCTTTCTGCTTTTCCAGTACGATCATCCACAGTGCTCCGACCAGGTTGAAGCTGATCAGGATCATCATCAGGGATACGATGGCGTAGGTGACGTACTTCTCGATCCGCATCAGTTTAAGGATGCTGTTTTCTTGCTCAAAGCGGTTGCGGACCACGAAATCCTCCCCGATCGCTTCCGCGATGGCCCGGTAGGTTTCCGGTATCGCGAAGCCCGGTGCCAGCCGAATCTCGAGGGCGGAGACGATGTCGTCCTCCACCCCCATGATCTCGCGCGCCAGCCCGAGTTTGATGAGTACGGCCTGGTTCTCGAAGGCCTCCCGGCTACGGATAATACCCGCCGGCATCACTTCCCGTACCTGGTAGGGTAGTCGCCCGGAAGCCAGGATGCTACCCCCGCCACGGGTGCGGGCCCGGGGTACGTAGATCGACATCGTATTCACCCGATTGGCCGGGTCGATAAGCAGTTCCTGCGCCAGGTTCTGACCGATGATGGCACCGAGCAACTCCGCCTGGGGGTAGTCCAGGTCGTAGCGCCCATCGCGGATCATACTATCGATCCCGTTGATCTCCGGATAGGCATAATCCACTCCTTTCAGGGGGCCGAACGCCTGGTGGCCGAGATACTGAAAGCGGGCCGTTTCCTCGAGGGTTTCGGAAATGACCGTAACGCCTTCCACCGACCGCAAGTCGCCTAGCAGCTCATCCGTAGCCGAAAAGGTCTTCCCCTGGGTAGCCGTGATGCGAACATCCGGGTTCAGGTTATTGAACATGCCGACGAAGATGTCCTCGAAGCCGTTGAACACGCTGAGCGCGATGATGAGGGCCGCCGCCCCGATCGCCACCCCGAAGGCCGCCACGAAGGTGATGATGTTAATAGCGTTGGTCGACTTCCGGGCAAAGAGGTAGCGCCACGCCATCCGCGCGGAGAGGTTCATACGACGAAGGTAAGCCGTTAGCGGCTACTTCAGCCGGTCGAGCAGGTTGTTAAGTTGCTCGATCTCTTGCTCCGACAGCCGGTCGCCGATCTGATCGTTTAACGCGGCCTTATCCCGTTCGACGGCAGCCAGCAATTCGGAGCCGGCCGGGGTGATGCGCGCCCGATTGCTCCGGCGGTCCTGGTCAGAGGGGAACTTGGCGATCAGTTGTTTCTTAGCTAACCGATCCACCAGACGACTGGCATCCGACATCCGGTCGGCCAGCATATCGCGGATTTCCTGTATGGACAGGCTATCCGGAGTGCGCTCGTTCAGGATACGCAAGATGTTGTACTGCTTGGGCGTCAACTCGTAGGGCGACAAAAATTGCCGCATGCTGTTTGTAATCCAACTGCAGGTATGCAGCAAATTGAAGCGGAGGTCCCGGAATTGATCGTCGGCGACCAACCCATTGTCCTTCCTGTCCGTCTTATCCATATACTCGGTCTTATGGGGTGGTCGGCCGCAACAGCAGCCTGACCAAGGCGTGGCAAAGATAACAAACTATTCTTGCCAATTCTCATATTTCAGCAATGGGCTTTCTGGTTTTGTTCGGTTTTGCATCAAGCCGACATGTACCCCAAATTTTTTAACGAGCCATTAAGTGCCTTCCCTCCATCCATTCTGTTTGCTCGGTGTTATCGAGTTACCTATCCCGTCCCCTATGCGCACTGCTATTTATGCACTTCTATTCTTCGTCGGGCTATCTCTGCCCCTGGCCGCTCAGACGAACAAGTCCTACACTTCCGCCGCCGACAGCGACCCCGAAGCCAGGCAGA
>CAZKPE010000084.1:0-12827 GCA_964554545.1 uncultured Lewinella sp. | reverse complement strand
CAGACGAACAAGTCCTACACTTCCGCCGCCGACAGCGACCCCGAAGCCAGGCAGATCCTGGACGCCGTCCGCCAGAAGTACGACGCCTACCGCACCCTAAGCGCTGATTTCCGCCTTGACCTGGCCTTCCCGAACCAGCCGGTCGAAACACAGCGGGGCACCATCCGCCGCCGGGGGGAGTCTGTCCGTTTTAAACTCGGGGATCAGGAAGGGATCGTGAACGAGGAGGCAGCCTACTTCATCCTCCACGGTAGCCGGGAGATCCAGATCAATGACCTGCCGGACCCTGACGAAACCACGGGAATGCTCACCCCACAGAACCTCTTCAACTTTTACGAGGGAGAGCAGTATGTACTGGCCCTGCAGGGGGAGGAAACCGTCGACGGCCGAAGCCTTACCGTTATCGAGATGAAACCACTCGACCGGGAGAACAGCGATTTCACCAAGCTTCGCCTGTTGGTTGATCAACGTAAGCAAGACGTCCACTCCATCAAGGCCTTCAGTCGCGACGGCAGCAGCTACACCTTCTATTTGGATAAAACCCAGGGTAATGCCACTCTCGCTGACAATACATTCACCTTCGACAAAGCGGAATTTCCCGGCTACCACGTCGAGGACCTGCGTTTCTGAATAAGGGGGATATGGGCGGGGACGCAGGTGGATAGTTAACAATCGGTCGCTGCACTCCGTTCGGCAACTATGGAACGTCCGACCTTGGTTATCGCGGGAGCCACCGGCTTCATTGGCCGCTGGTTTATTGAGCGCTATCACCGGCAGTACCACATCATCGCGCTCAGCCGGAGTGAGATGGAGCCCGACCCGACTTACGAACAGGCCGAATGGCGACAGGTCGAGTTGTACTCCATAACCAGTACCGAGCAGGGGTTGGCAGGAGCCGACTACGCGCTTTATCTGATCCATTCCATGTCTCCCTCGACCCGATTATCCCAGGGGAGCTTCGAGGATACCGACTTGCTGCTGGCGGACAACTTCGCCCGGGCGGCGCGGCGGCAGGGCCTGAAGCAGATCGTTTTCGTCGGGGGGCTGCTCCCGGATGACGAGGCTCCCGAATCCTACAGTCGCCATCTACGGAGCCGGCGGGAGGTCGAACTGACTCTGGCCTCCACGGGCGTGCCGGTAACGACGCTCCGGGCCGGTATCATCGTCGGGGCGGGCGGTTCTTCCTTCATGATGATCCGCCGGCTGGTCGAACGGCTACCCGTGCTAATCTGCCCCAGTTGGACACAGTCGGAAACTCACCCCATCGAGTTGGACGATGCCCTGCGCATCATCGACTACTGCCTGGGACGGCCGGATACCTTCGACCGGGCCATCGATATCGGAGGGGCCGGGCCGACGACCTATATGGAAATGCTGCGGACGGTGGCCCAACTGATGGGAAAGCGGCGCATCATCCGGCCGGTCCGCTACTTCAGCCCCGGTCTGTCGACCTACTGGGTCAGCACCTTTACGGAGACCCCTCCCGACCTGGTCAAACCGCTGGTGGAGAGTCTGCGTCACCGCATGGTCGCCCGCGACAACGACGTGCTGCGGGCCTTTCCCGACCGCAGCGACTTCGCCACGGCGGCGCGGCGGGCGCTCCACGGGCACGACCGGCTGCCCGCTCTTCCCCGACGGGTACCGGCTAAGCGGGACGAAAAGAATACCGTTCGCAGCGTACAGCGGCTACCGAACCCGGAGCGGCATACGGCTACCTACGTGGCGCGGCTCTACCAGCGCTGGTTGCCGATCTTTTTCCGGGCCCTCATCAAGGTGGATAATCGCGGCGATTTGAGCGTTTTTCGCCTTTTTGGGGTACCGCTGCTGAAGCTGACCTTCATCCCTAGCCGGAGCGATGACCTGCGGCAGTTGTTCTACATCACCGGTGGGGTGCTGGACAAACGGAAAGACCGCGGGTGGCTGGAATTTCGAAGCGTGCTCGACGCCCGCTACGTCATTTCGGCCATTCATGAGTTCGTTCCCGCCCTGCCTTGGTATCTTTACGTGACCACCCAGGCCCGCGCCCATAGCTGGGTCATGAACCGTTTCGGAGCCTACCTGGCCGAAGGAACCCCTAAAGAACCCGGTCGAACATCAGCCACTATCTGACACATGGAAAGAACCCAGGAACTAAATAATGGACTACGCATGCCGCGGCTCGGTCTCGGAGTCTGGCAAAGCGACAATGGAAAGGAGGCGATCGACGCGATCCATTGGGCCTTCGAGGCCGGCTACCGCCACGTCGACACCGCCCGCATCTACCGCAACGAGGAGGCGGTAGGAAAAGCCATCCGGACCGCCAGCCTCCCCCGCGACCAGGTCTGGCTGACCACGAAGATCTGGAACGATGACATCCGGCAGAAGCGCACGACCGAAGCCCTGGATGAAAGCCTGCGCCGCCTGAAAACGGACTACGTCGACCTACTCCTGCTACACTGGCCGGTAGACGGGAGTATGGCCGCCTGG
Source organism: uncultured Lewinella sp. (assembly GCA_964554545.1). GTDB lineage: Bacteria > Bacteroidota > Bacteroidia > Chitinophagales > Saprospiraceae > Neolewinella. Next base: position 10,361 of record CAZKPE010000084.1, on the reverse strand, counting down.
CAGGAGTTGGAACGAGCGGTGGAGGCGGGAAAAGCCCGCAGTATCGGCCTGAGTAACTTCATGGAAACCAACCTGGAAGAAATTCTGGCGGTAGGCGATACGATCCCCGCCGTCAACCAGATCGAGTATCACCCCTATTTGGTGCAAGCCGAAGCCATCAGCGCCTGCGACGAGCACGATATTGCCATCACGGCCTGGAGCCCCCTTATGCAGGGCAACTTCAAGCAGGAACCACTTTTTGAGGAATTGGGGGAGAAGTACGGAAAATCAGCCGCCCAGGTCGTCCTGCGGTGGTGTCTACAGAACGACGTGATCGTCATCCCGAAGAGCGTACATCAGGGGCGAATCGAGGAGAACGGACAAATCTTCGACTTTGAACTCAGCGAATCCGATATGGTCCGGATCGACGAGCTGGAGCGCGGCAAACGCTTCGGCCCCGACCCCCGGAACTTCGATTTCTAGTCTCGCCTCCACCTGCGTCCCCGCCCAAAATGCTTTTATTTCAGCAGGAAAGCTGAAATTCAGGGGAGAAAAAGAACAAGCGACGGAATTAGTGGGTAGACTAGCCGATGGCCCACTCTCACTTTTCTATTGCTCGCTCCGCGCTGATCGGAGGTTGCGTTTCCTCGATCGTGATTTTTTTGGGTACCTACCTACTGGGGTCGGTGACGGAAGCCGAAGCGCTCGACAATCTGCGCGAAATCCGACCGACCCTTCGATTCACGGCCAGTGGCACACTAACGGCTACGGCTACCGTGCTCGCCCTGATGCTCACGCTGCTTTCTTTTAGCCAGAACTCGGAACGGAACCTGAAGGGCTACCACTACGACCGGATCTGGTGGATCGCCCGGTTTGCGGCGGGGGTGTTTATCGCGGCCCTGCTGCTGCTCATGTTCCTGAACATCCCGATCAATAACGCTGAAGAAACCCTGTACGGCATTTATCACTACGTGTACTACGGGCTGCTGATCTATGCGGCGCTCGTTGGGGGATGCATGGTAAGTATCGTGCTGCTGCTCTACCAGGCGGCGCGCGACATCATCCTCATCGCTCATCCGGATCGGGTCGTAGACGGTCTGTACCGGGAGGAGGACGGAGAGACCCTGCTGACGAAACGCAAGCGGGAGGAAATGACCGAACCCTAAGGGGGGCGGGGCGTTAGCCTGGTACCGGACTGGCGTAGTCATGCCTGCGTGGGGCCGGCATTCTTCACCTCCTTTATCAGCTCAATGGAAGCCCTCAAACAAAAATTTGCCGACAAGGCCCGCTCGCTATACCAAGAACTACGCCAGATAACCAAAGACCACGGTTCCACGAAAGTGGACGAGGTGATGCTCAGTCAGGTCCTCGGCGGGGCCCGTGGTATCAAGATGATGCTCTGGGAGACCAGCCAACTCGACCCCCAGAAGGGCATCCGCTTCCGTGGCTTTTCCATTCCCGAGGTTAAAGAAAAATTACCCAGTGGCCCCCAGGGGGAGCCCAAGCCCGAAGGGCTATTCTGGCTGATGCTGACCGGCGATATCCCCACCGAAGAGGAGGTGAACGAACTGACCCGGGAATGGCACCGCCGCGCCGAGGTGCCCGCCCAGGTCTTCACCACCCTCGACAGCCTGCCGGCCGATACCCACCCGATGACGCAGTTCACCATCGGGATCATGGCCATGCAGTCGGACAGCGTCTTCTCCAGTCGCTACGCGGAGGGGCTCGCGAAGTCGGACTACTGGGATGCGGTATACGAGGATAGTATGAACCTCATTGCCCGACTGCCCCGCGTGGCCGCTTACATCTACCGGCGCACCTTCAAGGACGGAAACCACATCGAGCCCGATACCAGCCTGGACTACAGCGCCAACTACGCCCATATGCTGGGGAGCGACGATGAGGACTTCCGCAGCCTCATGCGGCTGTACCTCACCATCCACGCCGACCACGAGGGCGGAAACGCCTCGGCCCATACGGTCAACCTGGTCGGTTCCACCCTCAGCGATCCCTATCTGGCCTTCAGCGCGGGGATGAACGCCCTGGCCGGCCCCCTGCACGGACTGGCCAACCAGGAGGTGATCAAGTGGATCTTCGAGATGATCGACAAGCTCGGAACGAAAACGCCGACCAAGAAACAGATCGCCGACTACGTGCAGCGGACGCTGGACGAAGGCAAGGTCATCCCCGGCTACGGCCACGCCGTCCTGCGGGAGCCCGACCCCCGCTTCACGGCCCAGAGGCGCTTTGCCGAGCAGTACATCAAGGACAGCGACCTAATCACCACCGTCTGGAAAATCTTTGACGTAGTACCGCCCATTCTGCAGAGCCTGGGCAAGGTGAAGAACCCCTGGCCGAACGTGGACGCCCACTCCGGCGCGCTACTCGTACATTACGGCTTTAGCGAGTTCAGCTACTACACCGTCCTGTTCGGCGTCAGCCGGGCGCTAGGCGTACTGGCCGCCGGCGTGTGGAGCCGCGCCCTGGGGATGCCCCTGGAGCGGCCCAAATCGGTCACCAGCAAGTGGGTGAAGGAGCAAACCGCCTAATCAACCAAAACTGCACGAAGCGTATGAATGTACCAGCCGATCTCTTCTACACCGAGGAGCACGAATGGGTGCGGATCGAAGGCCGGACCGCCACGATCGGGATCACGGATTTTGCCCAGGAGCAACTCGACGAACTGGTCTACGTCGAGGTGGATACCGTCGGCGAATCCCTGTCCCGCAATGAGGTCTTCGGTACCGTCGAGGCCGTCAAGACTACCAGTGACCTCTTCATGCCGGTGGCCGGCACCGTGACGGAGTTCAACAGCGAACTAGATGAGAACGACGGTGACAACCCGACGCTGGTCAACGAAGACCCCTACGGCAAGGGCTGGATCGTGAAGATCGAGCTGACCGACCCCGACGATCGGGAGGGCTTACTCGACGCAAAGGCATACGAAGAACTGATTGGATAATTTTTTTCGCCCTTCACCCACCCATTATGGCGGCGGTCGCATCTAGGGGGCAGTGGCAAGTCGTACAACGGTACGTCGCGGCGGGCTACGCCCTGGTTCTGGCCGTAGTCAGTCTGATGCCGGGGCCGCGGATTCCCGCGATCTTCGACTGGAGCAGCCTGTTCTCACCGGACAAGGCGGCCCACTTCGTGGCTTACGCCGTGTTTGCCCTGCTCTTGTCGCCCCTGCGGGGCAGTTCTTCCTGGCGGAAGCGGACGATGGTCGCCGTCATTTGCGCGGCCGCCTACGGCGTGCTGATGGAAGTGCTGCAGGGCATTGCCGGTACCGGCCGCCACTTCGACCCCGTCGATATGGTGGCCAATCTGATCGGGGCGATTTTGGGAGGACTGATCTACGCAGTTTTCCTTAACTTGGCCATTCGGTACTTCGCCTCGGCGAGGTTTTAGCGTTCATCTTTTAAATAACTTGTCATGGATCAACTATCAATTAGTGGCGGTGCCCTGGCAATTACCTTAGGCGTGATTTTGCTTTTGTTCATCGGTCTCATCGTCCTGATGCGGAACGTGTACAAGTCCAGAACCGAAAAGGGGATTGCCGGTGAGTATGCCGAAGGCGCGGAGGACAACGACTCCTACATCGAGAACCGCGCCAAGTACGAGCGGGTCGACGTGTTCGGTCTGAGCTCTACCTTTTTCAATTTCGGTCTGGCCCTTGCCGTCGGGCTGAGTCTGTTGGCTTTCGCCTGGACCCAGTACTCCGCCGAGATCATCATCCCCGAGGGTGCCCTGGAGCTCGACGAGGAGATCGAGATGGAGCCGCCGCGTACCGCGGAGCCGCCGCCGCCCCCCCCACCGCCGCCGCCCCCCGTCATCGAGGAAGTGCCGGAAGAAGAACTGATCGAGGAGGAGCCCCCTGAGTTCGAGGATACCTCGATCGACGAGGAAACCGTAATGGAAGCTCCCCCCGAAGTGGAGGAGGAGAAGGCACCGCCTCCCCCCCCGCCACCGCCACCGCCGCCGCCGGCCCCCGAAGTGGAGGAGATCTTCAAGGTTGTAGAGAACATGCCGCTTTTCCCCGGCTGTGACGACCTCGGCAGTTACGCCGAGAAGAAGGCCTGCGCTGACAAGAAGATGCTCGAATTCATCTACGGCAACATCAAGTATCCCGCCATCGCCCGGGAGAACGGTGTGGAAGGAATGGCAGTTGTCAGCTTCGTCGTCGAGAAGGACGGTTCCGTGACCGATGCCAAGGTCGTCCGGAACCCCGGCGCCAAGACCGGTGAGGAAGCCCTCCGCGTCGTTAACCTGATGAACGAGAAAGGACTCAAGTGGACCCCTGGTAAGCAGGGTGGCCGGAACGTACGGGTACAATTTAACCTGCCCGTTAAGTTCAAGCTCGAGTAGGCCTTTCCACGCTAAGGACTTAAGCGCCTGCTTCCTCCGGGAGGCAGGCGCTTTTTTATTCCCCTCCCATCACCTCGTCGATCAGGCCGTACTCCAGGGCGGCCGGGGCCCGCATCCAGTTGTCTCGGTCCGAATCGCGGCGAATTTCCGCCACCGATCGTTTACTGTGCTTGCTCATGATGGTGTACAGGTCTTCCTGCAGTTCGAGGATGAGCCGGTAGTTAATCTCCATGTCCGAAACCTTGCCCTGCATCCCCCCGCTGGGTTGGTGGATCATGATGCGGGAGTGGGGAAGGGCGGTCCGTTTACCCTTTTCACCGGCGCAGAGCAGGGTGGCCGCCATGCTGGCCGCCATGCAGGTACAGGTCGTTCCCACCTCGCAGGGGATGTGCTGCATGGTATCGTAAATTCCCATCCCCGCGATCACCGATCCCCCGGGCGAATTGATGTAGAGCGTAATGTCCCGCTTCGGATCGGCACTGGCGAGGAAGAGCAGTTGGGCCTGAATGACGTTCGCCACGTAGTCGTTCACTTCGGTACCCAGGAAGATGATGCGATCCATCATCAGGCGGCTGAAAACGTCGAGTTGGGCCACGTTCAACTGCCGCTCCTCGATGATGGTCGGGTTGATGGAGGACCGCAGAGTCGCTTCCACCCGTTGCGGCGCCAGCCCGTGGTCGAGCTGGGCAAATCGTAAAAAATCGTGCATGGTAAGCAACGTTTAGGCATGGCGGTGACCGGCACCGGACAGGCGGTGAATAGAATTTCGATCTTGGGGTAGGGTGGCCTAGTTCAGCGGCCAGCGCCAAACACGCCGCAACCAGACGCGCCAGTAGAGGCGGGGCCGCTCCCGACCCGAGGCTACCCATTGCGCGACTTCCTCTAAGCGGATTTCCGGCCTAAGCAGTTGCTGCAATTCGTGTAGCAGGACAGGGGGGGCAGGGCGCTTCATAGCAGGATACTTGCGTAGATTTGCAGCCGTTCGCCAATCGATAGCGGCCGACCCTCTTCAGAAAATAATTCCCGGAGTCGCTGCCGCGCCCGACTGATCCGGGTCTTTACGGCAGCTTCCGAGGCTCCCTGGATGTCGGCGATTTCCCGAATGGAGAAGCCACTCACGGTCGAGAGCAGGAGGGCTTCCCGGGAGCTAGCCGGCAGGGTATCGACGGCCCGCAGGAGGAAGTGCAAATCCAGGGCCAACTCGGGGCGGGCGGGCAGGCGGTCGTGCAGCACCCGCTTGCGGCTCTCCAGGTATTTCCGGTGGACGGCGGCGGAGCGCAGGTGGTTACGCAATCGGTTGTTGACAATGCCAACCATATAACTGAGTAAGCGGTCTTTATCCTCGATCCGGTCCCACTGCTCCAACGCGCTCAGAATGGCGTCCTGCATAAGGTCACTACTGGAATTCATTCCCAGCGACTGGCTGGCGCAGTAACGCGCGAATCGTTCGTGCAGGGGAGCATACCATCGCATAAAGTCTTTGCCGGAGTCGGTCATGGCCGGGTGGTTTGCCACTAAGTAACGCTGGGAGCATAAAAGTTACTCCTCCCTTCCTATCTTTGCCGACCAGTACGGGATGTAGCGCAGCCCGGTAGCGCGCGTCGTTCGGGACGACGAGGCCGCTGGTTCGAATCCAGTCATCCCGACCACGGGGAAAGCCGGTGCGCGTTGAGCGCATCGGCTTTTTACATCCCGAACAGGAAGGGCACCGCCAGTGTCGTCAACAACCAAAAGATCAGGCTCAGGGGTGCGCCGATCCGGGTAAAGTCCACGAAGCGGTAGCGGCCCGCGCTGTACACCATGGCATTGGTCTGATAGCCTACCGGTGTCATGAAGCTGGCCGACGCGGCAATGGCTACCGTGACCAGTAGCGGCATGGGGTCGATGCCCATCTGAGCGGCGGCGGCCAGGGCCACGGGGGCCAGCAGGGCGGCGGTGGCGTTGTTGCTCATCATTTCCGTAAGCAGGTTAGTAGCCAGGTACAAAGCGGCGATCAAAGCGAAAGGACCGTACTGATGAATCGAGCCCGTCAGTAGACCAGCCACCTGAGCGTCTAATCCGCTATTGCTCATTGCCTTTCCTAAACTCAACGCTCCGGCCAGGAGGAAGATGATCTTCCAGTCGATCGATTCGTATGCCTCAGTCATGGATACAACCTGTGCCAGTACCAGCACACAGATACCAATTAGAGCCGAAATACTGATGGGCAGGAGTCCGGTGGTTGCCAGACCGATGACGGCGGCAATGACGAAGCTTACGAACAGGAAGCGCCGCTTACGAAAGTCGGAGATGGCGTCGCTGGAAAGTAGGATGAAGGGGCTGTCTTGCTGCTGCTCGATGCGCTGTAGTTCACTCAAATAGTGACTTTTGACCTCGGCGAGGATCACGTCGCCCGCTTTGAGGGGGAGATTATACAACTTTTCGTGAAGCGTCTCCTCCCGTTGCCGAATCGCCAGTGGAACGGCCCGGTAGCTTCGCCGGAAGTCCACCTCCCGCAGGTTCTTCCCCGCAAATTCGGAATTCGGGGTCACCACCATTTCGACCAGGCTACTGTTAGATCGCTCGAGGCCGGTACCCATTACGCGGACGCTGCCGCCGTTGTCTACCAGCCGGACCCACTCCTTCAGGTTCAGGATCTTGTTCCGGTCACAGCGTACTTTCAGGGTATCCCCCTCGACCAATCGGAAATCGCCCGGCGGTAAGGTGAAGGTTTGTTCCTCCCTGCGGACTTCCATGATGTCCATATCCAATTCCCGCACCAGGGGGGATTCCATAATGAGTCTGCCCGCGAGATCAGGGTGGTCGAGAATGACGATCTCGGCCATGTAATCGTGGAGGGCAAAACGCTCGGCCAGGGAAGCCTCCCCTTCGCGGTCCGGAAGCAGCCGCGACCCCAGGTACGTCAGGTATACGGCACCAACGACGAGCAGGACGAGCCCGACGGGTGCCAGGGTGAACATGCCAAATCCCGGATGGCCGTGCGCCACCGCGATACCACTGACCAGGATATTGGTGGACGTACCAATCAGGGTGCACATTCCCCCGAAAATACTCGCAAAGGATAGTGGAATCAATAGTTTAGACGCCCGAATATTCGCCGTAGCTGCTATCCGGTGCACCACCGGAATAAATACCGCCACCACCGGGGTATTATTGATGAACGCCGAAGAGAAGGCAACGACGATGATCATTGTCAGCATCGCGCGTCGGGGGTGATCGCGAAATTGTCCGGACATAATCCCGGCCACTTGCTGCAAGGCCCCCGTCTTGAGAAGCGCGGCCGATAACACGAACATGAAAGCGACGGTCAGCGTCGCCCCGTTGCTGAAGCCCGCTAATCCTTCATCGGGAGAGATCACGCCGGTCGTCACCAGCGCCACCACGAGCAGCATGGCGATTAGGTCGACCGTCAGCCATTCGGTTACGAACAGGATGACCGCCGCCAGGGCGATAAGCAGCGTCAGGACGGCGGGACTTAGCATAAGCGGCGACAAAGGTATCATAACCGCCGGGATAGCTGCTGGGGCCTCCTGACCTTAAAACTGCTGGTAGATATTCTTCAGGTCCGCGTTGGTTTCGCTCGCCTTGATCGTTTCCAGACTATTGTTCATTTCGAGAATCAGCTTGTTCAGCTCATCCTCCGGGTCGAGCCCCTCCGCCTGCTCACCCAACGAATTACGGAGATCGCTGATGGCCTTCGTGGCCGCCAGTCGCCGCCAGGGGCTCTGGGTTTGATTCAGCGCGATCTCCTTCAGGCGGGCTACGCCGGCGGTCTGTTCCGCATTGGCTCCCTTGGCGAGCAGCGCCTGGTAGGCAGTGTAATAGTCGATGGCGTCGTAATTATCCATCGCCTCCAGTTGCCCTTCGATGAAGGGAAGCTTCTCCAATGCCCCACTTTCACTGTACAGGGAGGCGATCGCCGACCGGATGCCATCGTTCTCTATTTCCTCCAATTCAGCAGCTGAAGCCGTGGCAAGGTCGGGGTTAGCTACTACCAGTGCTTCCAAGCCCGCGGCAACTACGGTATACGCACGGGCTTTCAGGGCTTCTTGGGCAATCGACGCCAGCTGCTCGTCCTCGAGTTCGGCCAACAGGGTAAGGGCGGTGGCCCGTACGCGGGAGTGCTCATCTTCAGCGGCAATCCTGCGGATCTGCGCCAGCTGTTCTTCGGTAGGGGCTTCCAGGCTCTGAATGGCAACGCCACGGATGGCGTAAAAGTCATCACTCAGTGCCGCGGTGAGGATTTCGCTGCGTAGTGCGTCGTTATCCCCCATTCCCGCCAGACGACCAACGGCGATGTAGCGATCCAGAAAGGCGGTGCCGTAGCGGTATAATGCCGCCAGCTCTTCGGCCGTTCGCTCGTATTCGTACTCAGCCAATAGCTGATGGGCGGGGTCGAAGATGATCACGTCCGGTTCGGCAGCAACGCGAAAGGTAAAGGTCTGCTCCCGCTGATCGATGACGATCGGCCGGCGCTCCTCCTCCCCGTTTACGATCAGGGCCACTTCTACGGGGATGCGGAAGACGGGGGGCACATTATTATCCGGCGACTGGGTCTGGCTGACGGTCAGCGCCACTTCCCCATCCGCATAGTCGGTATGGATGCTCAGCAAAGGATGGCCGGCGCTGAGGTACCACTGGTCGAAGAACCAGCTCAGGTCTTCCCCGCTGATTTCCTCGAAGGCCATGCGCAGTTCGTCCACCTCCACGGGGCTGAACTGATGACGGGTAAGGTAGTACTCCAGGCTGGCGAAGAAGGGCTCGTCGCCCAGGTAGTGACGCAGCATGTGGAGCACGGCACCGCCCTTATTGTAGCTGTGGGCGTCAAACATCTGCTCCTTGTCCTCATAGTCGTACCAGATCAGCTCGTGTACGCCCTGGTTGCGGGCCTGCCCGAAATAGCCCTGCCACTCCTGGATCAGGTGATAGTCGGCGGCATCCCGCCCGTGCTTCTCCTCCAGCCAGAGGTATTCGCTGTAGTTGGCGAAGCCCTCGTTCAGGGTCAGATTCGACCAGCTCTCGCAGGTAACCAGATCGCCGAACCAGTGGTGGAACATCTCGTGGGCCACGATCTTTTCGTTCGTCTCCACGTCGATCAGGTCGCGGTCAGTGCCGTGCATGAACTCCCCGAAGATCACGGCGGTGGTGTTTTCCATGGCTCCGCTGACGTAATCGCGCACGGCCACCTGACTGTACTTTGGCCAGGGGTACTCCACGCCGGTCAGCTCGCTGAAGAAGGTCAGCATCTCGCGGGTGTAGGGGTAGATGTCGGTGGCGTATTCGGCGTATTCCTCCTCGACGTAGTAGTTCACCGGAATGCCGTTCCACTCTTCGTCCTCGACCACTTCGAACTCTCCCACCACCAGCGCGAAGAGGTAGGGGGCGTGGGGCAGGTCCATCTTCCAGTAGTCGGTCCGCATCCCGTCGCCGGCCGGCTTGGAGCTGACCAGGACGCCGTTGGATAGGGTCTTATACTTGTCGTCGACGGTCACGTAAAGCTCCTGGGTCGTCCGCTCGTTGGGTTTGTCGATGGTGGGGAACCAGCGGCTGTTGTTCTCCGTCTCCCCCTGCGTCCAGATTTGCCGGGGTTTATCGCCCTCCTCGCCGCGGGGGTTGATGAAGAACAGGCCCTTGTCGCTGGTGATGGCCTCGCTGCCGCCGCTTTCGGCCGGTACCGCGGTGTAGTCGAACACTAGTACGTACTCCTGCCCCCGGGTATAGGTCTTGTCCAGTTCGACGGTCACCTGCTGTTTATCCCCCTCGTAGCTATACTCCAATGGAGTGCCGGCGATATTCGTAATGCTATTGAAGGTGAAGTTCTTCGCATCCAGGGTGACTTCGGTGACCGGTCGGAAGATCGGCTTCAGCCGCAGGGTCGCCTTGCCGATCACCATTTCCCGCTCCCAATCGAAGCGCAGTTCCAATTTAGTGTGTAACAGGTCGCTGACCCGCTGGTAGGCAATGGCCCGGCGTGGCAGCGTATTCGGGATGGTGTCGGCTACGGTGCCGGCCATCTC
>CAZKPE010000083.1:9545-15388 GCA_964554545.1 uncultured Lewinella sp. | reverse complement strand
TCGAAGGGACTCAGGGTAATTGGTCGCGGCCAGTCCGCCAGCACCCTGCGCGCCGCCGCCGCATCCACGTATACGTTGAACTCCCGCCCGCTCGTCTTCCCCTCGTCCAGGCGGGCAGCCATGCTCACCAGTCGGTCGACCTTGCGGGCTACCAATTCCCGTCCCGGAAGCGATGAGTGCTCATCGGCTGGGGAATCTAGCAGATCGGCCAGGTTCGTGAAGAAGCCCACTGTAACGATAGTGACCGAGGTGTCGGGGGACGCGGCCAGCAAACGGCGGTAGAGGGCCACCGCATCCTCGGCGTCCTGATTGCCCGCGACGGGGTGGGGGTAGCGATCCAGCAGGAACTTCGCCCAGCCCTGTCGGTCGACTTTATACGGTTCCTCCCGCCGCGTCACCCCGATCGGAAGATCAGGTCGTCCGTAGTAGGTATTCACGGCGCTCAGTACCGGCGCGGTACGCTCGTAGGCGTTACTGGATACGGTAGCCAGGGGCTTCAGCTCACCCCGGTCGGCAAAGGCATGAAAGAGGGCCAGGGTGCCGACGTCGTCGTAGTCCGGACCGATATCAGTATCCAGAATCACGGCGGGCGGGCCGGTTTCCCGGAAGCCGCCGGTATCCCGTGGTTGGTTCAGGAAGTGCTGCAACCGAGCGTCAGGGGGTTGCGCTTGGGCGCGGACGCAGGTGCAAAGAAGACCGTAAATGAGAAATAGGAATATTCGCAGCATGTACGGTTTGTTTTGCACCAGCCCAATATACTTCAGCCTACGAACTGCCGCAGGTAAGCATGGCTTTGCCGCAGCGACCTTAACCGGTCCTCCAGACTGCCCTCGTAACTCCGGTCTTCCACCTCCACGCAGACCGGCCCCCGGTAGCCGATACTGCCCAGTTCGCCGAAGAAAGCCCCCCAGTCCACGTCGCCCAGCCCCGGCAACTTCGGCGTGTGCCAGAGTTTGGGCGGCGTCATAATGCCGTGGCGGTCCAGGTCGTGGCGGTCGATGCGAACGTCCTTGGCGTGCACGTGGTGGATGCGGTCGGCAAAGTCGCGGATGGGGGACAGGTAGTCCATCTGCTGCCACACCATATGGCTGGGGTCATAATTCAGCCCAAACCGCGCCGTCGGAAACTCCTCGAACATTCGCTCCCAGATGGCGGGCGTGGTGGCCAGGTTCTGCCCCCCCGGCCAGGTCTCCCAGCCGAAGTGCATGGGGCAGTTCTCGATACCGATGTCGACTCCCTGTGCGTCAGCCTGCGCCAGTAGCGGCTCCCAGACTTCCCGGAAGCGCGGCCAGTTATCCTCCACCGACAGCTTCGGGTCGCGCCCGATAAAGCCATTGGCCCGACCGATCCCCAGTTCGGCCGCCGCGCTGATGACCTTGCGGAAGTGATCGGCGTGCCGCTGCCCTTCCTGCCGGTCTTCGACCAGCATGTTAGGGTAGTAGCTTAGGGCGCTGATTGTCACGTCGTAGCGCTTCGTCAGTTCTTGTATCGCTTGCACCTGCGCTCCGCCGCCCGGTTTAGAGACGTCTATATGCGTTACCCCCGCGTACCGCCGTTCCGCCTTGCCCGGTGGCCAGCACATGATCTCCACGCAGTCGTAGCCGATCTCGGCCGCGGTGCGCAGTACCTCTTCCAGTGAATACTCGGGAAGGATAGCCGATACGAATCCCAGTTTCATTTTACTACTAAATTAAACCAAGCAATTTTTGAGACGATAATCTTTTCCACTTTTCCTTGATGAAAAGTGGAGCAAAAATCAAGAAAATTGCAAACTCGCCTATCGGCTCAAACAGTGCAATTTTCGGTCCTCCGTCCATTCGGTAATCACCCCAATAATCTGCTTAAAATGCACCATCGTGCGAAGCGAGCTAGTGTTTGCGGCAGCTAAATCAGTCCTCGCCAATCGCCGATCACCATTCGCCAATCAAAAATGCTATGGTAGTTCTGAATCGTTAACCGTAATTATCCTGGAATTAGAACGGCGACCAATTACAATGTAACCCACCCTTGCTTCTCATTACTCTCCAAAATCGCATCACACAGCACCAACTCCCGGTGCCCGTCCGTAAAGGTGGCGTACAGTACCTCCTCTTCCGGCGTATCGTTGAGCACGGCATCGTAGAAGGAGCGGAAGCACTGCTTGAAGGTATCCGGGAAGCCCTCGTTGTGGCCGCCCGGATAGTTGACGTAGGGGGCCGCCGTGCCGGTCATTAAGCCGGGGTCCTTCATCAGGAACTGATTGGCCTCTCCCCGCTTGCCGATCATCAGCTCGTTGGGGCGCTCGCTGTTCCACTCGTAGGCCGCGCCCTGGGTGGCGATGGTGTAGTTGAGGCGGTTCTTGTGGCCGGCCGCGACCTGGGTGACGAACAGCTGCCCGCGTGCCCCGCCCTTAAATTTGAACAGGATGCTGGCGCAGTCGTCGGTGGTGATGTCGATCGTTTCGGTGGCCTGCTCCTTTTCGCTGTCCTTGGTGAAGGAAGATACCTCGCCGAGCGGCCGCTTGCGTTGGGGGTGCACGGTGGTCAGGTCGGCCAGAATAGCTTCGGCCTCCAGTCCGGTCGTGAAGTGGACCAGGTCCAGCCAGTGGGTACCGATGTCGCTCACTGCCCGCAGCGCCCCGCCCTGGTCGGCCAGTACCCGCCAGTTGTAGTCGGTGTCGTAGAGCAGCCAGTCCTGCTGGTAGCTGCCCGTGACGGTGAAGATGCGGTCCTCGGCCGCGATGCGGTCCTTCACCTCCAGGTTCATGGGGTAGAAGCGGAGGTTGTAGTTGACGGCGGCTTTGAGTCCGCTCTTCCGCGCCAGTTCGACCAGTTCCGCGCTTTCCTCCGAGGTCATGGCCAGCGGCTTTTCGCAGACGACGTGCTTGCCGGCGGCCAGGGCCTTTTTGACCATTTCGTAGTGCAGCACGTTGGGAACGGCCAGATGGACGGCGTCGATTTCCTCGTCGGCCAGCAGTTCCTCGAAACTGCCGTAGGGGTGGGCGAGATTGAGCTGCTTGCAGGCCGACTGGCTTTCCGCGAGGTCTTTGCCCAGCAGTCCCTTGACGTGGATGCCCAGGCGGCGCAGGCCTTCGACGTGAACGGGTCCAATGAAGCCGGCTCCGGCAACGGCAACGGTGAGGTCAGAGTACATAGAGTTGTTGGGTTGTTGAGTTGTTGAGTTGTTGGGTTGTTGGGTTGTTGGGTTGTTGGGTTGTTGCGTGGCTGGCAAGATAACGTAGTAGGGGGGGACAGCCGTCGTTGTAGCTTTGCAGGGCCTATGCAAGCTACCTACGACGTCGCCATCATCGGGGCCGGACCGGCCGGGACCACTTGTGCGCTCGCGTTGCGGGGGGCTGGGTTGCGGGTGGCGCTGCTGGATAAAGACCGCTTTCCCCGCGATAAGATCTGCGGCGACGCCATCCCCGGGCCGGCCTTCCGGGTGCTCGACGAGCTCGACCCGAAGCTGGGTAAGCGGATGTACGCCTTCGGCGACCGCAGCCGGGTGACCACCTCCCGCGCCATTGGCCCCACCGGGCACGGCATCGAGATGGAGTGGAAGACCTTCAGCTACAACTCCAAGCGGCTCGACTTCGATAGCTTCCTCTTTGATCTGGTGGGGGAGGAAACTGATACCGACGTCATTCAGGATGCACAGGTCGCTAAACTTCACCGACAGTTCGATGGTATCGAGTGCACCCTTCGCGACGGCCGCGCTTTCACCACCCGACTGGTTATCGGCTGCGACGGCGCCAACTCCACCGTCGCCCGCCAACTGGCCGGTGACGACCTGCGGGGCGACGACCGCGGCATCGCCGTCCGCGCCTATTATCGCAACGTTTCGGGACTGCAGCCGGGGGCGAATGAATTCTACTTTCTGCGCGATATGCCCTTCGGCTACTTCTGGCTCTTCCCCCTCGACGACGGCTGGGTCAACGTCGGCCTGGGCGCGCTTGGCGAAACCCTCGGGGCGGACGGCAATCCCGTCAACCTTCGGAAAAAACTGGATGACATCGTAAGCAACCATCCCACCATAGCCCCCCGTTTTCAGGGCGCGCAGGCTATGGACAAGACCCGCGGCTTCACCTTGCCCTTCTGCCACCATCGGCGCGAATTGGTCGGCGATCGCTTCATACTTTGCGGGGATGCAGCTTACCTGGTTTCCCCGCTCTGGGGCCACGGCATCGATACGGCCATGCGCAGTGGGCTGGAGGCGGGGCGGCAGGCGATAATTGCAATGCACTCGGATCGGCTCTCGGCGACCGATCTGCGGCCCTACCAGGAGGTGATCGAAAAAAGAATTGCCCGACCCTTCCGCCAGTCGCATTACTGGTTACGGGCCGGGCAACGCTTTCCGTTCCTGGTCAATCTGTTGTGGCACGCCCTGCGCTACGACGGGGCCATCAAGTGGCTGGTGCGCACCTTTAAGCTCCTTTAGCGGGCCATCCGCTGGCTGGGCATCTCCTCGAAGATGTCATCTACCAGTTCGACGATCTCGCCGGTCGTGCCGCCGCTGTAGATCGCGTCGCTGGTGTAACCCTTCCAGACGGTTTCCCGGGTTTTTCGGTCGATCAGGTTGATGACCAGCGTTCCCTCGGTGTACTGGTAGGTATCGGTATCGTAGCCCACCACGTCGGTATAGCCGTAGAAGTCGTTGTAGTAGTAGTTATTGTAGTAGGGGCTGACCGTGTTTACGCCGTAGGTAGCATACGGATAGGTCGCGTAGACGGGATCGGTGTCGACCGCTACCTCCTGGTCACGCTTCACGCTGATCAGCAGCAGCAGGTCCGGGTTATCGCGGTCGAGCTCGAAGCCCTTGCGGTCCATCTGTCTTTTAGTTGCGTCCACGATGCGCTGGTTGACTTGCTTCTGGTCCATGTTACCGTCTTGCATCTCGATGTCGGCATTTGGGAGATAGGCGTAGGTCTTGTAGTCGCTCAGGTCGGTAGCGGCCGGATTAACGGTGGTTACGCGGGGGCTGCAGGCCGTTAAGAGAAGCACGGCTGTGAAGAGCGAAAAGAGAATTTTCATTGGATCTGGTTTTTATGGGTTTGTTACTTTAAAACTCAATACCCGCGGCACATGTTTGGGGCGGCGGCGCGCAGGTGCGGGGGAAGGTGGTGAACCGAAGGTGCATTTCTCGTTTAGGTGACAATGATGTTACGCTTCCTGATTCTGGCTATTGGAGTGATCGGTATGTACTCCTGCGACCCTAACCGGCGGCCGGTCGGAGAGGTGGTGCCTTCCGACGGTGGCCTCACGGTCAGCGGAAGCATGTATGCCACCATGCGGCAGGGGCGGATCGGCGGCAGCGTAGACCTGGATACGCTAGCTGACCGCGATGGGCTGTACGGTCTCGGACCGGCCCTGGGCTTGCGTGGGGAGGTGACGATCTACGACGGCGAGAGCTACGTGAGTCGGGTCGCGGGAGACGGGGCGGTCGTGGTACGCCGGACCTACGATGAATCCCCGCCCTTCTTCGTCCACACCCACCAGCGGACCTGGAACGAATATACCCTCCCGCCCACCGTCCGTAATCTGGAGCAGCTACAGGATTACATCGACGATGTATCCATCGGCACGTCCCGCCCCTTCGCCTTTCGGCTGACGGGAGTTGCCGAGCATGCTGAGCTGCACGTCATGAACGTCCCCGAAGGCCTGATCCCGGAAAGTATGAAACAGGCCCACCGCTATCAAGAATCCTACACCCTGACCGACGAGCCCGTCGATATCCTCGGTTTTTTCAGTACCTCCCACCAGGGCATCTTCACCCACCCGGCGAGCTACCAACACCTGCACGTACTGACCCGCGACCGCCGGCAGATGGGCCACCTGGACGCGCTGCGGATCGGGGAGGGGATGAAG
>CAZKPE010000083.1:0-9445 GCA_964554545.1 uncultured Lewinella sp. | reverse complement strand
CCCCCGCACCACCTCCCCGTGCACATCCGTCAGCCGGTACCGCCGCCCCTGGTGTTTGTACGTCAGGGCCTCATGATCGATGCCCAATAGATGGAGTAGCGTAGCCTGGAAGTCATGCACATGCACCGGATCGGTCGCCACATTATAGCCAAACGCATCCGTACTCCCATAAACCGACCCGGCCTTTACCCCGCCGCCGGCCATCCACATACTGAAGCAGCCGGGATGGTGGTCCCGCCCGAAGCCGTTCGGCGTGAGCCGGCCCTGGCTGAAGCTCGTGCGCCCGAACTCACCCCCCCAGATCACCAGCGTATCCTCGAGCAGTCCGCGCTGCTTCAGATCAGTGACCAGGGCGGCGGCGGGCTGGTCCGTCATCCGGGCCTGGGCCTGCATGCCGCCGCGAAGGCTCCCGTGGTGGTCCCAGCCGGTATGGTAGAGCTGAATGAAGCGCACATCCCGCTCGGCCAGCCGACGCGCCCGCAGGCAGTTGAAGGCGAAGGTGCCGGGGGTGCGGCTGTCCGGTCCGTAAAGTTCGTAGATATAGTCGGGCTCGCCGTCCGTATCCAGGGCCTCCGGCACGGAGGTCTGCATCCGGTAGGCCATCTCGTACTGTGCGATACGTGCCTGGATTTCCGGATCGTTCCAGTGGTCGTCCTGTCGCTCGTTCAGGGCGGCCACCAAGTCGAGTTGCCGCCGCCGCTCGCGTCGATCAATGCCGTCCGGGTTATTGAGGTAGAGTACCGGGTCTTTGCCACCCCGCAATTGCACGCCCTGGTGCTGACTCGGCAGAAACCCACTGCCCCAGGCCGCCGGCGAGAGGGGTTGCCCCCCCTTGCCTAGACTATTCAGTACCACGAAGGCCGGCAAATCTTTGTTCTCCGACCCCAATCCATAGCTTAGCCACGCCCCGATGCCCGGCCGCCCCGGTTGCTGGCTCCCGGTCTGTATGAAGCTCACCGCCGGCGTGTGGTTGATGGCCTCGGTATACATCGAGTTGATGATGCACAGGTCGTCCACTACTGCGGCCGTGCAGGGGAAGAGCTCGCTCACCCAGGCCCTGGCCCGCCCGTACTGCCGGAAGTCGAAGGCAGGCTGTACCAGGGGGAAGCTGCTCTGGTCGGTCACCATCCCCGAGTTGCGCTGGGTGCCGCGCACACTGGGCGGGATCTCCTTACCGTGCCAACGCTTCAGTTCCGGCTTGTAATCGAAGCTTTCCAAATGGCTCGGTGCCCCGCTCATGAACAGGTAGATGACCCGTTTGGCGCGGGCCACCCGGGCGGGCGCGGCGGTCGACATCAGCCCCGAAAGCGCCATCGCCCCAAGCCCGAAGGAAGAGGCCCGTAGAAAGTCGCGGCGGCTGTGCATGGGTAGGGTAGGTTTAACGTAGGGTATAAAAGTCCGTGGTGTTCATGATGCTGTGCAGCACCACCGGCAGGTCCACACCGGAATCGTAGTAATCTACCAGCAATGCCAATTCCTCCTCGTCCGGTGCGCGGGCGGTCAGCATTTGATAGGCCTTTCGCAGTTTATCGGAGGGCGTGCCCCCGCCGGCATGAAGCCGTTCGGCCAGGGCGGTAGCCGCTTCCAGGTACTCCGGGTCGTTGAGCAGCACCAGCGCCTGCAAAGGTGTGTTCGACCTGGGCCGGCGAACGGTACAAACGGAGTTGTCCGGGGCATCGAAGATAAGGGAGACCGGATGGGTGGCCGTCCGCTTGCGGAAGGTGTACAGACTGCGGCGGTAGCGGCCGGCATCATCTAACCCAGGGTAGACGTACCGCCAGCTTTTGTCGGATAGCTCATCCCACAGTCCCCCCGGCTGGTAGGGGTATACACTTGGCCCCCCGACCGACCGATTGAGAAGACCGCCACTGGCCAGCGCCTTATCCCGGATCATCTCGGCCGGAAGTCGGAAACGGGGCCCCCGCGCCAGCAGGACGTTTTCCGGGTCCAGTTCATTGAGCCGGTCACTCGCCCCCGAATGCTGCCGAAAGGTTGCCGACGTGAGAATCAGGCGATGCAGGGCTTTCGTATCCCAGCCGGAGCGGACGAACCAGGCGGCCAACCAGTCGAGCAGTTCGGGGTGGGAGGGCAGCGCCCCCTGATTGCCGAAGTCCTCGGTCGTCTCCACCAGCCCCCGCCCGAAGTGCATGGCCCAAACCCGATTGACCCAAACCCGGGCCGTCAGGGGGTTTGCTGGGTCGGTTACCCAGCGGGTCAGTCCGTAGCGGTTGCGCGGCCATTCCTTCCGCCAGGGCAGGACCACTTCGGGCACCCCGGGCGCAACCTCCGTAGTAGGCGCATCGTACATCCCCCGGTCGAGTATGTAGGTCGGCCGCGGTTCGGGCAGGTCACCCATGACCATGATTTCGGGGATGGCGTTCAGGCTGTCGTTGAGCCGTCCCCTCAGGGCGGTCAGCGTGGCCGGTGCTTGCTGTGTCGTACTCAGGTCACGGGGGAAAATGGCGACTTCATCTATCCCCAGCCCAAGGGCCAGTTTCGATTTTGCCTTCGTGCCGATCTCCAGTCCCCGGAACCCGTAGGTATGGATGTCGTACTCATACAGAATCCCCTTGTACAAACTATCGTATACCGTCGTGGTCGCCACCCGCTCGCCGTCCACGAAGATGCGCAGCCCCTCGGCGCGGCTCGAGCCGTCGTAGGTCATCGTCAGTCGCGACCATTCTCCCCGGGGCAGCGGATCGCGAGTCCTCACCTCGATGGCATTGTTCGGCCAGGAGTGCGCCATCACCGCCCGGACGCGGTTGCTGTCCAGGTGGAGGCTGTAGCCCTTCAGCCCCAGCCGCAGTTCTTCGTTGTGGTACAGAATGCCGGCCTCGGCGTAGAGGCTGTCCGGCTTTAGCGCCAGGGAGACCGTGAAGGGCTGGTGGCGATCGAACCAGCCTACTTTGTCCGGGAAGCGCAGGTGGGTGAACTCGGTGAGGTAAAGGGCCCGGCCGTTAAGCCCAGAACCGATCCCCGGTTCCCTGATGCGGATGCTCGTCCCGCCGCCTCCCCGTAGCGGGGTACTGTAGTGTTTGATCCCATCCGCGGCAAAGCGGTCGAAGTCGAGGTGTATTCCATCTTTAGCAGTTACTATGTCGGGAACGGTCACGGCCGGCTGGCCCAACTTCCCTTCTTCCGCTGCGATGAGCTGCTCGATGTAGGCGATGATGCTATCCTGCCGCTCGTCACTTAACAGCAGGGCCGGCCCCGGGGTCTGATCCGGACCGTAAATCGCCGTACCCAGTTCTGCCGTACTGTTGAACATGGCGAAGGTGGCGTAGTAATCCCGCTGGCTCACCGGGTCGTACTTGTGGTCGTGGCACTGGGCGCACTCGATGCTCAGTCCCAGAAAAGCCCTGCCTAGCGTCAACGTCCGGTCGGCTACGTACTCTACCCGCGCCTCTTCAAAAACGATGCCGGCCTCCGAGTTGCGCTTGTGCAGCCGGTTGAAGGTGGTGGCCAGGGTGGTTTGTTTATCCGCCCCCGGCATCAGGTCGCCGGCCAGTTGCTGGGTGATGAATTGATCGTAGGGCAGGTCATTATTGAAGGCCCTAATCACCCAATCGCGCCAGGGCCATACCCTTCGGTGCTTATCGTCCAGATAGCCGTCCGAATCGGCATAGCGCGCCACGTCCATCCAGTAGGCCGCCATCCGTTCCCCGTAGGCGGGGCGGGCCAGTAGGCTATCGACCAGCACCTCGTAGCCATACTGCTCGTAAACGGCCGGGAGTGCCGGGTCCGGGGGGAGCCCGGTTGCCGCCAGGGTAGCCCGCTGTAGTAAGACGGATCGAGCGGCTTCGCGGCTTATCGCCAGTCCCTCCCGCTCCAATCGCTGGTGAACGAAGGCGTCGATCTCATTATGGCCCCAATCGGGTAGCGGGGGGGCGGCAACCTCCCCGGGCGGCGTAAAGGCCCAGTGTTCGGCGTGGGGGCCGCCACTTTTCGCCCATTTGGTGAGTACGGCAATTTCGTGCGGCGACAGCGTAAGGTTCGCTTCCGGCGGTGGCATGACTTCCTCCGGGTCGTCGGTCAGCATGCGGCGCACGAGCTCTCCTTTAAGGGCGCGGACGCGGGTGCGGTGTTCGTCCGGACTTAACGAAGAATCATTCTTTCCTACATCTAAGCGGAGCCCCGCCATTCGGGTCTCCGGGTCGGGACCGTGGCAGGCAAAGCACTTGTCGCTCAGGATCGGTTTGACGTCGAAGTTGTAGTCTAGCGTTTCGGGCAGGATGGCGTAGGCCATGGCCACTTCGTCGGGCAGCTCGGGAGCACAGCCGAAAAGTGTAGCCAGTAGGCAGAAAAACGTGAACGGAGGAATGCGCATGGCCGCGACCGAAGTTGCCCCTAAGATACACTCCGCCAGGATAGCCATTAGACGGTTCCGAACCGTCCAACGGCTCCATCAGGGCGTCACCGTCATCGGCCAGCCCACGAATTGCTCGGCACCATCGCTGGTCACGTCGACCGTCTGGGGCCAGCACTCGAAGGTGACTTGGTTAGTAGCCGGCCGGAAGCGGATGAAGCCGAAGCCGGCCCCGTTGTCCGCCTGGTCGGGGTTGGCGTAGGCGTGCACGGTGATCGGGTTATTGAAACCATCGCGGTAATCGCCCAACCAGGGTAGGTCGACCCCCTGCCGTGGGTCCTGACCCGCCTGCTCGTCCGCCGGCCACCACCAGCGACTGTAGTAGTTATTGATCACGGCGGGCACCACGAAGGCCCAGGGCCCGTCACCGTGATCGTCGATGCCGTGCCGGATGATGGTCGCCAGGTGCTGATCGCCCGCGATGTGGACGGCGTTGGCCGCCTCGATCCGGCGCAGAGCGGCATCCCGACCGTCCTGCGGCCAGCCGTTGGAGTCCATGTCGGCGTGCAGCCGGTTATCGAGCTGGCCGTGGATGTGGGCGGCGTTGCAGAAGCCGGTCTGGGAGAGTACGGCCCGCATCTTCGTGCCGGGGGCGGGGTTGGCGGACCAATGGTCCAGGAAGGCCAGTTGCCGTTCGCCGAGCAGATCGAGGCCTTCGACGTTTACGCTTTCCGGGTCGTAGTCCGGGTTGCGGATGTGATCGGGGCGGGGCCCCTGCTGGGGGATCTTGCCCATCGGGCCACTCTTAAATTTGCGGTCCTCGATGATGGCCAGGTCCACCGCCCCTAGCGGGTAGCTGGTGTAGTAAACCTGGATGTCCTGCTCTACCGGCGTCGGGTCGTAGGGGTCGGGCAGGTGGCTGGTCTGGGCGCGCTCGACCATGCGGACGTAGTCGGGGTCGTAGTAATAGCCGCCGTCGTCACCCTCCACGCGCTCGGCCTTTTTGCCGCCTTCGCCCCAGAGGTTGCCCTGTCCCACGTCGTGGTCATCGGGGATACTGATCATGGGCCGGTGGCGGAACACCTCCCGGAATTGCTTACCGAACAGCAGCCAGCCTGCGGTATGCTCCTTGTGAAAGTACGACTGGTCGCCGGCGAAGAAGACCACGTCCGGGTCCAGGGCATTGATGTTGCGGACGTAGTGGTCGCGGTCGCCGGTGTCCTTGCTGCTGTTGCAGCTCATGGCCGCGATTTTTACTTCCTCGTCAGCTTTTGGGAGCGCCCGTATCGTTCCGGTGAAGCTTGCACCTGCGCCCTGCCGCAATCGATACGCTACGTTCTCCTCCCCATTCCAGTCGTCTACCCGGAATAGCGCGTGCCAGCCGATGGGATTGACCTCGGACGATGCAATCTCCTGCCAATCCCCGTTCCGCTTCGCGTCCAGGTAGACCGTGGTGGGCTCGCCGGGATAAAGCGGGTAGAGCTGTGCCGTCAGTTTAAGGGTATTATTGGCTACAGTATAGGCGCCAAAGGCCACGACCGAATCACGATCTACCTTCAGTTCGGTGATGTGGCTGGCGTCGCGGTTCCACCAGTCGTTGGTGGCTAGCCGGTCCAGGCTGTCAAAGGGGGCGTGGACGTAGGCGGTGCTGTCGAAGGGTGGGGGGTCGGAAGTCGACGAGTCGGAAGGCGGGGAGTCGGAAGTACAGCCCGCTAATGCCGCGGTCAGCGTCGTTAAAAATAGATAGCGAAGCAAGTGCATGATCGGTAGGTTACGCGAGTGATGATAGGCCGAATCCCTAAATGTAATGTCGCCGGCGGTTTTATACCTTTCAGCGATCATGTCAATACTCGCACCCCGCATCCCGCACCTTCTATGGCTTCCGCTGCTGTTCCTCGCCGCATGCTCCGAAAATCCCGACGCCGGCCACTACGCTTCCGCTACCCCCGCCAAACCCAATATCGTCTTCATACTGGCTGACGACCTGGGTTATGGCGACCTTGGCAGCTACGGTCAGCAGCTCATCGCCACCCCTGAACTCGACCGACTCGCCACCGAGGGCATTCGCTTCACCCAGCATTATGCGGGCAGCCCCGTCTGTGCCCCCAGCCGTAGCGTACTGATGACCGGACGGCATACGGGGCATACTTACATTCGCGGCAACGGATTACAGGAGGAAGGGATCACCGACTCGGTCGTCACCATCGCCGAAGTGCTGAAGGACGCCGGCTACGCCACCGCCCTGATCGGCAAGTGGGGGCTAGGTACCGAAGGTGGCCCCGGGGAGCCGAGCAGCCAGGGCTTCGATCACTACTTCGGCTACCTCCACCAGGTCTATGCCCACAACTATTTTCCCGAGTTCCTGATCCGCAACGGGGAGCGGGTGTACCTGGACAATACCGTCGAGTACGTCGACAGCAGCCACTGGAGTGGCGGACTGGGCAGTACCTCCAGCGGCCAGCGTACCTATAGCCACGACCTGCTGACGGCGGAGGCTCTTGAATGGATGGAGGCCAAAGCGGACACGGCCTTCTTTCTCTACCTGCCTTACACCATTCCCCACGATAATGGCGAGCAACCCATCGCCGACCGCTACGAGGTGCCCGATGAGGGCCGCTACGCCGACCGCGACTGGAGTAAACCGGAACGGGGCTACGCGGCCATGATCAGTCGGCTCGACCGCGACGTGGGCCGCATCCGCCGTCACTTAGATTTCCTCGGTATTGCCGACAACACCCTGATCGTCTTCACCAGCGATAACGGACCGATGAAGGGGGAGCACATCGCTCGCTTCAACAGTAACGGGAACCTGCGGGGCGGCAAACGCGACCTCTATGAGGGCGGCATCCGCGTGCCCACCATCGCTTACTGGCCCGGAAATACCCCCGCCGGTGCGGTAACCGACCACGTGAGCGGCTTCCAGGACTGGCTCGTGACGCTGGCCGGTATGGCCGACATCCCCACCGATGAACTTCCCTCCCATGACGGCATCTCCCTCCTGCCTACCCTGACCGGCCGGGGCACGCAGCCCGCCCACGATCACCTGTACTGGGAGTTCTACGAGCAGGGCGGCAAGCAGGCCGTCCGCGAGGGGGATTGGAAGGCCGTGCGCCTGGGGGTAAGGGAGGACCGCGATGCCCCCCTGGAGCTTTATAATCTAACCAAGGACCCCGGTGAATCCAATAATGTGGCTTCCGCCCACCCGGAAGTCGTGCAACGCATGACTGAAATCATGGACCGTGCCCATTCCCCTTCCGAGCTATTTACCTTTTCTAACTGACAAGCCCACAGAGGTGCTCACTGCGTGAGCCGCACAGAGGCATGCACAGAGTTGGCACAGAGGCTACCGCACGTCTCTCTGTGCGACTCTGTGCCCCCCTCTGTGATAGGCCGAAGGCCCTCTGTGGGCTAACCCCCACATCACCCCCGAAACTGCATATAATGCCGATCCAGTTCCTCCGAATCCTCGTAATACGCCCGCAGTTCCGCCAGCTTCTTCTTCAGCCGGTCGACGGTCTCGGCGTAGTCGGGGTCGTTGTACACGCTTAGCATTTCGTTGGGATCGGCGCGGCGGTCGTAGAGCTCCCACTCGTCCACGTCGTCGTAGAAGTGGACCAGCTTATAGTCTTCGGTCACGATGCCGTAGTGGCGCTTGACCTGGTGGACGGCCGGGTATTCGTAGTAGTGATAGTACACCGCATCCCGCGTCCAGGCGGAGGTGTCGCCGCTCAGCAGCGGCATCAGGCTTTCGCCCTGCATATCGTCCGGTTGGGTCAGGCCGGCAGCATCGAGGAGGGTCTGGGCGTAGTCCAGGTTCTGCACCATTTCGCTGCTCCGGCTACCGGGGGCCACCACGCCGGGCCAGCGCACCAGCAGCGGGGTTTTAAAGCTCTCGTCGTAGATGAAGCGCTTGTCGAACCAGCCATGCTCGCCGAGGTAAAAGCCCTGGTCGGAGGTGTAGACCACGATGGTGTTCTCGGCCTGTCCCGTCTCGTCCAGGTAGTCGAGCAGGCGGCCGATGTTGTCGTCGACCATGCTGATGCTGGCCAGGTAATCCTGCATATAGCGTTGATACTTCCAGCGCATCTTCTCCTCCTCGGTCATCGTGGGCCAGTTGGCCTCGAAGTCGGCGGCGATTTTGTCCAGGGTGGGCTTGTAGGCGGCCTTCTGGGCTTCAGTAGCGCGGTTGTAGGGACCGTAGAAGCCGCCCTCGCCGCCGCCCGTTTCCGGTTGTACGGCCGCACCCATGCGCTCGACGACTTCGGGGTAGACCTTCGAGTCGTGCATGTACTGCATGTGGTTGAGCAGGTTCATCTCGGCCGTCCGGGCCGCCGTGCCCCGCCCTTCGTAGTCGTCGAAGAGGGTAGGGGGCTCCGGAAATTCTTTCTCGTAGAACTCGGCGAACTTCTCCGGTGAGGGCCACCAGGGGCGGTGGGGCGCCTTGTGCAGGTACATCATCATGTAGGGCTCGTCGCTGCCCTCCTGCCCGCGCAGCCAGTCGAGCGTCAGATCGGTAATGATCTCCGTGGCGTGCCCCTCGATGGTCGTGTCCCCTTCCGCCGTCACGAAACGGGGGTTGATGTAGTTGCCCTGCCCCGGCAGGATCATGAAGTCGTCCACTCCCTTCGGATTGTTGCCAAAATGCAGCTTGCCGAACATGGCCGTCCGGTAACCGCCCCGCTGGAAAAGCTGGGGGAAGGTCATCTGGGTCGTATCGAAGGGCATCCGGTTGTCGATCTTCCCGTTCAGGTGGCTGTGCTTGCCGGTCAGGATGACGGCCCGGGAGGGGGCGCAGATCGAGTTCGTGACGCAAGCATTGGTGAACAGCATCCCCTCTTCCGCCAGCCGGTCGATGTGGGGCGTCTGGATGAGCCGGTTGTCGTAGGCCGAGATTGCCTGGTAGGCGTGGTCGTCGGACATGATGAAGATGATATTGGGGGGGCGCTGTTCTCGTTCTTCGGCGACGGGCTCGGTGTTTCCGCAGGCGGTCAGTGCGGCTAGGAATAGGAGGAGGGCGGCGGCGCGCAGGTGCAGAGGCATACGGAAAAGAGTGAGGATGATCACGAAAGGTACTACTATCGCACTGTATCAGATAACGCGACTTGCAGTCGCGAAAGGAAGCCGCAACTTGTAGTTGCG
>CAZKPE010000082.1:2491-15409 GCA_964554545.1 uncultured Lewinella sp. | reverse complement strand
CACCCCCCCGAAGTCTTCGTAGTAGCCGCGGCTCTCCCCGGTCAGCAGGGTGTGTAGGGCGTGGTGAAACTCGTCGACCCACTGCCCGTCCAGCCCGTATCCGCCGGCCGGGCGGGGGCGCACGTAGCGGGGGGCGTTCAGGTCGCATTCGGCTAGTAGGATGAGTTCCCGGTCCTGTTCGCGGCTGATCCGGTCGGCGACCTTCGATACGCTTTCCAGGAAGTGTTCGGCGCTGTAGTCCTTAATAGCGTGCACGGCATCCAGCCGCAGGCCATCGGCGCCGTAGTCTCTCAACCACAACCGCACGTTTTCGAGCCAGTAATTGCGCACCCCGTCGGCCTGGTGATCGTCGAAATTGATGGCCGGGCCCCAGGGGGTCTTGTGCTGCCCGGTGAAAACCGGGAAGAACTGGGGCAGGTAGTTCCCCTCCGGTCCCAGGTGATTGTAGATCACGTCTACGAGGACGGCGATCCCCCGTTCGTGGGCGGCGGTGATAAAATGCCGCAGGTCGTCCGGCCGGCCGTAAGCGTGCTGCAGGGCGAAGGGATGAACGCCATCGTAGCCCCAGTTGCGCTCGCCCGGGGTCTGGTTTAGCGGCATCACCTCGATGGTGTTCACTCCGAGGTCGCGGAGGTAGTCCAGTTTCCCGATTGCCGCGCGAAGGGTTCCTTCCGGGGTGAAGGTGCCGATATGCAATTCGTAGATGACAGCTCCGTCCAGTCCGTGCCCCCGCCAGTCAGTCAGGCCTGGCCTGGGTAAGTCGATTACCTCGCTCGATCCGTGTACCCCCTCCGGCTGGTAGCGGCTGGCGGGGTCGGGGTAAAGTTTATTCCGGTCCCCGTTCAGTTGGTACCCGTAGCGGGTTCCGGGGGGCGCACTGACCGTTTCCGAGGTCCAGTAGCCGTATTCGTCGCGCGCCAACTGGTGGCGTTGGCTCGAATCACCGCGGTACAGGATCAGGGTGACACGGTCCGGCACGGGGGCCCATACGCGAAACTGCCGACGGCCGTCCGGGTCCGCAGGCAGGGGCCCGAGGGGAAGGTAAGGAAAAGTAGTTGGCATGTTAACGATTCTGAAGCCGGTAGGCGGCCTGAAGGGCACGTTTACTGAGGGGGGATAGCAGGCGGTCCTGGGCCCGGTCACGGGCCGGCTTCTGGTTGATGCGGCTGCCGACCGGGTAGGCGTAGATCTTATTGGTCAGGGTGCTGTAATCCGCTTCCAGGATATGCAGCAGTAGCAGTTCCTGGATCATTTCCCCCGCCCCGGGTGCGGCCATACAGCCGCCCAGTATCTTCGCCGAGCCGATGGTGGGTTTGGAGAGGTAAAGGATGAGGATGCTATCCCGGTAGTCGGCCGCTACGGCCCGGTCATCGTGGTCGAATGACTGCTCCACCACTTCGTATTCCGTGCCCGCCTCGTTGAGTTGTTCTTCCGTCAGTCCAAAGGTGGCGATTTCCGGGTCCGTGAAGGTAACCCAACTGAAGTGCTTCAGCTTATGCTTGCGGTCGATGGGACTGAGGAAGTTGGTCCACAGGTCCGTATTGTGCTTCTCGGCACCGTGGCTGAACATCTCGTGGCCGTAGGCATCCCCGACCACGTAGATGGCCTCGTTGCTACTGCGGTAGTAGTCGTCTACGACGATCTTACCGTCTTTCGTGTGGACGCCGGCCAGCTCCAGCCCGAGCCCTTCGGTCCTGATTATTCGCCCGATGGCGACGATCAGGTGGGTGAAGGTCAATTCTTCTCCGACGCCCTCGGGGGTTTGCAGAATGGCGGTGGTCGCGGATGAGAACCGATCGACTTCAGTGCCGTGACGGATCGTGACGCCCTCAGCCTTCAGCTTCTTCTCCAGCACGGCGGCGGCGGGGGCCGGGTCGTTTTCCAGTAGGCGCTCCCCCCGGTTGAGGATGGTGACTTCACTTCCCAGCCTTTGGAAGGCCTGGGCCATCTCACAGGCATTCGGACCGCCGCCGACGAGGACCAATCGTTCGGGTAGCTCGTCCAGTTCACTGAAAGTGGATTCGTTGTCGTACTGCTTCACAAGCTCTGCGCCTGGGACATCCAGGTGGCGGGGGCGGGATCCGGTAGCCAGTACGATGCGGGGTGCCGTTAACTTGCGGCCGTTAACCGTGACTTCCTTCGACCCGGTCAGCATGGCTTCCCCAACGATACAGTCCAGCCCGTATTTCTCCATCAGATAGGTCGGACTTTCGTGGGTCCGAATGACGTCTTGTTGCTCGTGAACGTACTGCATCACCTTCGCAAAATCCGCTTTTCCTTCCCCCGCGATGTCCAGTCCGAAGCGGGCGGCGGCCTCCCGGGCACCGGCGAACTGGGCGGCTACGTGCAGGAGCGCTTTGCTGGGTACGCAACCGTAGTTCAGGCATTCGCCCCCGTAGTCGTGCACGGTCTTGTCGATGAGGGCGACCTGCAGTCCGATCGCGCCGCCGAAGCCGGCGGCGCCGAGGCCGGCCGATCCGGCTCCGATTACAATGAGGTCGTGGGTATAGTCCGCCATACTTCCATAAGCACGTAGTCCGATGCGATGTTTAGGCGCTTGGCGGGGAACTTGAACCTGGTAGAAACAAAGAAGGGCCGACTCTTGAGCCGACCCTCCCATTCTTTACCTACAATATTGTTTTCTGAATACTGTAAAGGATAAGACCAAAACTAGTAAGACGAATTTACAGCAAAACGAAGCGTATTCAATCCGGTAATTTCAGTAACTGTAGACGTAAGAAATGATTCTTGAAGCCCCAATTGTTCCGGTCGGGTTACCAAATATAGTACATACATTCGAAAAACCGGCTACCATCATAATTTATTTTTTCGTGTCCGAACATACGATTAGTCAGCAATCTCGGCGACAACCTGCTTGAGTTCCTGCAGCTTCATCATGCACTCGATCGGGGTCATGGAATTGATGGAGACTTGCTCCAGTATCTCGCGTAGCCGTCCCGCGGTAGGGTCGCTGGTTTCAAAGATGCTGAGTTGCAGGGCCTCGGCACTGATGGTTCCGGGGGTCACGGCCGGTGCGTTCGGGGCACCCTTATCGAGAGCTCGCGTGTCGTCCACGGCTTCGGTAATGTGCTGTCGCTCCAACTGTTCCAGAATGCGGGCGGCCCGACTGACGATGGAGGCGGGCATACCGGCCAACTGAGCCACGTGTATGCCGAAGCTATGCTGGCTCCCCCCGGCCACGAGTTTACGCAAGAAAATGATCTTATTCCCGTGCTCCTTGATCGCGATCGAATAATTGTGGATACGGGGAAGGCTGCCCGCCAGCTCATTCAGTTCGTGGTAGTGAGTGGCAAAGAGCGTCTTCGGACGGGCCTGACCGTTGTTGTGCAGGTACTCGGCGATGGCCCAGGCAATGGAAATACCATCGAAAGTGCTCGTGCCCCGGCCGATCTCGTCCAGCAGGATGAGCGAGCGGTCGGTGATGTTGTTCATGATCGAGGCCGTCTCGTTCATCTCCACCATGAAGGTCGATTCTCCGCTGCTGATGTTATCGCTGGCCCCGACGCGGGTGAAGACGCGGTCCACCAGGCCAAGATTCGCCGACTCGGCCGGTACGAAGGAGCCCATTTGGGCCAGCAGGCTGATTAGTGCCGTTTGTCGCAGTAGCGCCGATTTACCGGCCATATTTGGCCCGGTGATCATGATGATCTGCTGATCATCCGGATCCAGGCGGACGTCATTGGGGATATACTGCTCCCCGACCGCGAGTTGCTGCTCGATCACCGGGTGCCGCCCGCCGCGGATATCGATCGCCTGCCCCTCGTTCAGTTCCGGTTCCACGTAGCGGTGCCGCCGGGCCACCTTGGCGAAGCCGAGCAAGCAATCCACTTGCGCCAGGAGGCTGGCGTTACGCTGCACCGGAGCGATGTAATCCTGTAACCACAGCACGACTGCTTCGTACAGTTCCTCCTCCCGCTGCAGGATTTTTTCCTCGGCGTTGAGAATCTTATCCTCCAGCTCTTTCAGCTCGGGGGTGATGTAGCGTTCGGCGTTGGTGAGGGTCTGCTTGCGAATCCATTCGGTGGGGACGACGCTTTTGTACTTGTTGGTCACCTCCAGGTAGTACCCGAAGACATTATTGAAACCGATCTTCAGGCTGGCGATGCCGGTTCGCTCCGTTTCCCGCTGCTGGATGGCGGCCAGCCGGTTCTTGCTGTTCCGGGTGAGGTCGCGCAGTTCGTCCAGCTCGGCATCGTGGCCGTCGGCGATCACACCACCCTTACTGAGATTTACCGCCGGGTCCTGGCGGATTACGCCGTCGATGTGGTCGCAGACATCGGGCAGGGGGTCCAGGTGCTCGGACAGCCGGTGTAGCACGGAGCTGTCGCTGTCGAGCAATAGTTGGCGGATCGGCCCCATGGCGCAAAGCGCTTTACTCAGTGCCCGAATCTCCCGCGGGTTCACCTTGCCGAGCGGCACCTTGGAAATGAGTCGCTCTACGTCACCGATCTGCTGCAGTGCCTGATCGAGGTCCTGTAAAAGCGCCGGCGTTTCATGAAAAGTGCGGACCGCTTCGTGGCGATCCCGGATGCGTTGCAGCTCCTTTAGCGGCAGCACGATCCACTTCCGCAGTAGCCGCCCGCCCATCGGGGTCACGGTCTTATCGATCACCCGGGCCAGTGGAACGCCGTGATCGTGCGGGCTGTGGATCAGCTCCAGGTTCCGAATCGTGAAGCGGTCGAGCCAGACGTAGCGATCGGGGGCCAGCCGACCGATGCGGGTGATGTGGCGGAGGTTCTTGTTCTCCGTCGTAGCGAGGTAGTGCAGACTGGCTCCGGCCGCGATTCGCGCTACCGCCATTTCCTCGATCCCGAAGCCCTTCAGGCTAACGGAATGGAACTGGGCCAACAATTTTTCGGTGGTGTAATCCTCGGTGAATACCCATTCGTCCAGGGTGGAGAGGTAGAAGCGATCCCCGAAGGCCCGTTCGAATTGAGCCCGCCGATCCTTGGGAATGACGACCTCCTTCGGGTCGAAACTCTGCAGTAGCTTATCGATATAGTCCTCCCGCCCTTCGGCCACCATAAACTCCCCCGTACTCAGGTCGAGGAGGCTGAGCCCGCAAGGGTCTTTCCGGCCCCGACCGAAGACCACGCTCGCCAGGAAGTTGTTCGACTTGTGTTCCAGAAGTTGATCGGCGACGGCCAGTCCGGGGGTCACGATCTCCGTGACGCCTCGCTTGACGATCTTCTTCGTTTTACAGGGCTTCTCCAATTGCTCGCAAATGGCGACCCGGTAGCCCGCCCGGACCAGCTTGGGCAGATAGGTGTCGACGCTGTGGTAGGGGAATCCGGCCAGTTCCACGTCGCTGCCCCCATTGTTCCGGCTGGTCAGGGTGATCCCCAGTACCTGGGCGGCCTTGACCGCGTCTTCCCCGAAGGTCTCGTAGAAGTCGCCGACCCGGAACAGCAGGAGGGCATCCGGGTGTTTGCCTTTGACCCGGTTGTACTGCGCCATCAGGGGCGTCACTTTTTTGGACTTGCTGCCGGCCACGGAAGAGGGTTTGGTGAGAGGGGCGAAGGTACGGATTAAGTCAGGCCGTCAGCGCATACGCCCGCGCCGCTTCGTTGAGGGTGAGACGGGGGGCGCCGGCTTCGGGCTCCTGGTTGAGGATGGCGCAACCGACCGAGCAGGAAGTACAGCGGCTGGGCGTACAGTACCCATTCCTGAGTTCGATCAGCGCCTGACTTTCGCCAGCGTTACGGGCTTCCCAGCCCAGCTTTCGCCAGTTTCTGGTTACGGTGTTCTGCTCGGCGGGTAACTGGTCCAGCAGATCGATAGCCCGCTCCCGGTAGCGCTCATCTTGCCGTAACCGTCCGTAGGCAAAGAGGGCCGGCGCAACGGCGTTGATCAGGATCGTACGGACCATCTGTTCCCCCATCCGCCGGGGGCGTCGCTCTACCTCCGCCCCGAAGCGGTAGTGGGTCTGCCAGTAATTGCTTAGGCCGACGACGAACATCGCCTGTAGTTCGCGGGCATCGGCGGCGGCCAGCACTTTGCCAAATAATTGTCCGCTGCGGTAATAGAGGCAGGCCAGTTGGGCGATGCGGACAGTCGGGAAATTACTGGGCCGCATCCGCAGGAAGCGCCATACGGTGACCGGCAGGGGGGCAAGGTCGTACTTGACCCGGAGCAGGCTGTATTCCCGCCGGAGTCGCGTGACGTAGCCATCTTCCTGCTCCGTGGGTTCCGGCAACAGTCCCGACTGTCCGAAGAACAGCGCTTCGAGCTGCAGTAGACTGTGTTTGTGCTTCAGGATGATCCGCAGCGGAAGGGAGGTGGTCAGCACGTCCATAGCCTCCCCGTTCACCCGTCCGCCCATGGCCCGGGCCAGTAGGCGGTAGAAGGCGGATTCATGGTCACGCCCGACCCGTTCCCAGCCAGCGGTGTAGTCTGCGGCCTTACGCGACAGTCGCTCGGCGAGCACCCGTTGCAACCAGAGTGCCCGGACCGGATCACCCACTTGTGCAAGTTGCGTCTCGCAGGGTACCCAGTATTCGTTGTGGAGCAGGCGCCAGTAGCGGTTGCGGATGCCCGCCGGGATCCGTTCGTGCAGTTCCAGGCAGGGGATGCGGGTTCCGTCGCTGCGGTAGATCACCTCGTCCTCTTCCAGCACGACGTGGAGGATAACGCTATCGTAGGCCGGATCGGAGGAATGGCCGTGGGCGGTCCATTCGCTACTGCGCAGATGCATTTCGACCTGTCCGGCCCACTGCAGATCGCCAATTCGCAGGCGGGCATCGGTAAAGTCGGGGCCGGCGTCGCCGTTCAGGACGCCAAACTGATGAATGGTGAGGGGTTCGCCCTCGGTGGTCTGCAGGCCGCGCAGGTCGAAGCGGGCCAGCCGCCACAGGTAGTGGAGGAATTCTTCGCGCATGTTCTCTAAGGTGGTTGATTAACACAAATTGTGTTGCAATCAACGGAACGTCGGCATATTATGCAAATTTTTGTTTTATTTTTATTGTTTTTTGCCCGCAGAGTTTAGTGGAGGGGGCGCAGAGTTGCGCGGAGGAGAGTTATAGCCCACGGAGTCGCCTGCGGCGCGCACGGAGGGGAGGCACGGAGGGGCACAGAGTTGGGTGTGTCATCTCCATTCAACTCAGAGCGAACTCTGCGCTACTCTGCGGGCTAAACCCTATCCCATCGGCTGAACCGGTACGCCAGCTCATTCTTCCCGTGCGGAAGGTGGCCCTCGCTCCATACCTCCCGCCACTGCTCCGGCGGCAGCTGGGGAAAGAAGGCGTCGCCGTCGGGGATATCGGCGTCAACGATGGTGCGGTAGATGGTCGTGACCAGATGAAGGGATGAGGTATACAACTCGCCGCCGCCGATGATGAAGGACTCTTCGGCTTCCGTCACCGCCGGGTGGCCCAGGGCCTCGCGCAGACTGTGGACCACCACGGTGCCGGTAGCTGTAAAGAAGGGGTCGCGCGTCAGGACGATATTCGTGCGCTTCGGTAAGGGGCGGCCGATGCTGCGGAAGGTCTTGCGGCCCATGATGACCGGATGGCCCAGGGTGGTGCGCTTGAAGAACTGCAGGTCGGCGGGCAAGTACCAGGGGATCTGCCCGTCTTTGCCGATGGTGCCCCGGCGGTCGGTGGCGACAATGGCGGATAATTTCACGTTCGGGGGGGTGATTGGTTAGAATTGCGGTTTCGCTTGCACCTGCGTCCGCGCAAAAAAATAGGTGCGCAAAGGTAGGTTGTCTATATTTGCAACAAATTATGGTAAAAACGGGAACGGTATATGCGGATGTGATTCTGCCGCTCAACCTGGCGCAGACCTACACCTACCACGTGCCGGAGGAATACGTAGGCCGGCTCCGGGACGGGCAGCGGGTAGAGGTGGAGTTTGCCAGTAGCAAGCACTACGCGGGCATTATTCGCCGGACCCATGGCCGTAAGCCGGGCTTTGCGACTAAGCCCATCCTCAGCGTCATCGATGTGGAGCCGCTGCTAACCCAGCGCCAGCTCGAGCTCTGGGACTGGATGGCCGACTACTACTGCTGTACCCCCGGGGAGGTGATGGCGGCCGGACTGCCGAGTCACCTGAAGATGGCCAGCGAGACCATCCTCACCCTGGGGCCGTTGTACAGTGATGACGTCACCCAGCTCGATGCCGACGAATACCTGATCGTGGAAGCCCTCACCTTACAGCCCGAACTGAGCCTGAAGGACATCCGCGACATCCTGCAACGAAAGACCGTCTACCCCGTTATCCGCGGCCTGCTGGACCGCCACATCATCTTCCCCAAAGAAGAGATGGAGGACCGCTACAAACCCCTGGTCGTCAAGTGCGTAGACTGGCATCCCAGCCGCAGCACCGAGGCGGAGCGGGCGGGGGCCTTCGAGCTGGTCGCCCGTTCGGAGAAACAGACGGCGGTGTTGCTGGAGTTTATCCAGTACAGTCGCGATCAGCCCTATGTGCGGCGGACCGACCTAAGCAAGCGGACCGGGGCCTCGGACGCTCAGATTCGGGCCCTGGTGAAGAAGGAAATCTTCCAGTTTTACGACCGGGAGATCAGCCGGCTTGGGAAAGGAGAGGCTACCGCCGAACCCGGGCCACTCAGTGATCAACAACTGCGAGCCCTAGGGGAGATCGATGCCTACCACGAAGCCGGTAAGACGGCGCTACTCCACGGCGTAACCAGTAGTGGTAAGACGCGGGTATACATTGAGCTGATGCAGCGGGCCATCGCGGCTGGCGATCAGGTGCTTTACCTGCTACCCGAGATCGCGCTGACCGGGCAGATCGTCAAGCGGCTGCAGCAGGTGCTCGGTAAGCGCATTATGGTCTACCACAGCCGGCTTAATAATATGGAGCGGGTAGAGATCTGGAAGGCCGTCCTTTCCGGCGAAACCTCCGTCGTCGGCCCACGCTCGGCCCTCTTTCTGCCCTTCAGCCGGCTGGGTCTGGTGGTGGTGGATGAGGAACACGACAGCTCGTACAAGCAACAGGATCCCAGTCCACGCTACCACGGTCGTGACGTAGCCCTGTTTCTGGCCCAGCAGCACGGGGCGCGGGCCATCCTCGGGAGCGCGACGCCTAGTTTAGAGAGTTGGCAGCATAGCCTGAGCGGAAAGTACGGGCTGGTACGGATGCCGGAGCGCTTCGGCGGCAGCGTCCTACCCGAGATAGTAGTGGCCAACGCCCGGGAAACCGACGAGCGGGGGATGCAGCACCCCTTCTTCACTCCTACCCTGTTGGAGGAAATCCGCAAGACTGTGGAGCGGAAGGAGCAGGTCATCCTCTTTCAGAACCGGCGGGGTTTCGCGCCGGTGTATTTCTGTCCGACCTGCGAGTACACCGTACAGTGCGTCAACTGCGACGTCAGCCTCACCTACCACAAGCACCAGCACCGGCTGCGCTGCCACTGCTGCGGCTACGTGACCGCCCCGCCGGAAAGCTGCCCCGCCTGCGCCGAGCCCCAAATGAAACTGAGCGGTACGGGTACCGAAAAGATCGAGGACGAGCTCAAAATCTTCCTGCCCAAATTGCGGATCGCGCGGATGGACCTCGACACTACCCGTGGCAAGAACGCCCTGGGCAAGCTCATCGACCAGTTCGAGGTTGGGGAGCTGGACCTGCTGGTGGGTACGCAGATGGTGACCAAGGGGCTGGACTTCGGGCGGGTCGGGCTGGTCGGGGTGATCAGCGCCGACCAACTGCTGCGCTTCCCGGACTTCCGGGCCGACGAACGGGCCTTTCAGCTTATGACCCAGGTGGCCGGTCGGGCCGGGCGGCGCGGGCGACGGGGGAAGGTGATCATCCAGGCGCACGAGGGCAACCACCCGGTGCTGGTGGACGTACTTGCCGGCGACTACGACAATTTTATTCAGCGGGAGGGCGGCAATCGGGCCAGTCATGGCTTCCCGCCCTTCCGGCGCATGATCCGGCTGCAGCTCCGGCATACCCGCCGACACACCGTCGAGGAGGGGGCCAAACTGATGGGGAACTGGTTGACGCACGCCCTCGGTGAGCTGGTGGAAGGCCCCTTCGAGCCGGCCGTGGCCCGCCTGCGCACCTACTACTTACAGGACATCGTGATCCGGACGCCGCCGCGCAACCAGGAGATGGTGCGGGTGAAGCAGCTGATCCGGCGGGCTAGCGAGCGGCTGGCGCAGAAGAAGGGGTTGAGTGGGGTGCGGGTGGTGGTGGATGTGGATCCTTATTAGGTTTAGCCCACAGAGCATCGCTACGCGATGAGCACAGAGGTTTGCACAGAGTTGAGCGGAGGAGGCTGCCGCACGTTTCTCCGTGCGACTCTGTGCCCCCCTCCGTGCTAGACCGCAGGTCCTCTGTGGGCTACCCCCTCACCTCAATTCTGACTCCGTACACTCCCCGCCGAGCTCGTATCCGTGATCACGTCGCTGGGGTTGCCGCGGTAGCGGATCGACCCGGCCGAGCTGGCGTCCGCCCGTAACTTTTTGGTGGTGTGCAGGCTGATGTTGGCCGCGCTGCTCACGTCGGCTACGCCCTCTTCGCTCTGCAGGTCCTCCGCGTCGATGCGGCTGGCACTGCTGGCGTCGGCGGTGACCTTATTGGTGCTGCCTTTGACTTCGATCCGGCCGGAGCTGCTGGCATCCAGATCGACGCGATCGCCGCTGAACTCCACCTTGATGGTGGCGGAACTGCTGACATCCAGGGCCAGCTCGTCGCCGCGAAAGGGGGTCGTACCCGTCACCCGGGAACTGCTCGAAGCGTCGATACCCGCCAGTCGGGGCAGGGCCACGTAGACCATGATCTCCTTCGTGGATTTGAAGTTGGCGTTTTCGGTATACTTGATGTGGAGGGTGTTGCCGCGCACCTCCGTTACGATGAACTCCTGAAGGTTGCTCTCGGCTTCCACCCGGACATCAAAGGAGTTGCTTTCGCGGACTTCCACTTTAAAGGAGCAGCAGGTCTTGACCTTCCTGAAGCCGTCCACGTCGCGGCGCTGCTCGATCACGTCGCCATTGCCCCGTACGCGGTCGCCGCGGCTGAACCAGCTCCCGTTATTCACCTCTACCTGGGCGGTGAGCAAGAGGGTGGGTAGCAGAAAGAAAAGGAGAAGAAAGTAGCGCATGGGGGGTGGATTGTGGGGTGGTTGAGTTGGTGGGTTGTTGAGTTGGTGGGTTGTTGAGTTGGTGGGTTGTTGCGTAAGGACGAGGCTTTGCCGCCGGGGTTGCACCCGCCCTTCATCTTTTTTGCGGGGGCGGTGTTCCTTGCGGCATGTTGCGACTTTTATTTCTGCTCGCCGTGATGCTCTTGCTGGATGGCGTAGCGTACCTGGCCCTGCGCAGCTGGCTGCGCGCTTACCGGCCGGAGCTCCGGAAAGCCGGTGCGATCATTTACTGGGGGCTATCGCTTGCAGCCTACGCCTATACTCTGGCAAATGTGTTCGAACTGAACGGGAACTGGTCGGACGGCTTCAAGACCTACGGGCGGGCTTTCGTTTTCATCATTTACCTCAGCAAGGTACCTACCGCGGCGGTCATGCTGATCGACGGGCTGCGTCGGTCCTTTATTTGGGGACTCAATCGCATCAGCCCGGTTACCGAGCGCGACACCTCCCGCTCCCGCTTCCTCAGCAAGGCCGCCCTGGTCGCCGGCGGGGTACCCCTGGTCACCCTCACCTACGGGATGGTCCGCAATGCCTACCGTTACCGCCGCTTTGCCGTCGACGTACCGGTTGAGAACCTCCCCCCGGCCCTCGAGGGTTTTCGCATCGTACAGATCAGTGACATGCATTCGGGTAGCTGGACGCGCTCCGAGCCGCTGCGGGAGGCCGTCCGGCTCATCAACGAGGAAGCGGCCGACATCGTCTGCTTCACCGGCGATCTGGTGAATAACCGCGCCGAGGAAATGCTACCCTACGTGGATATTTTCCGGGAAGTGAAGGGGAAGTACGGCGTGTACAGCACCCTGGGCAACCACGACTACGGCGATTACGTTGACTGGGGCACTGACGCCGCCAAAGCGGCCAATATGCAGCAGTTGTACGGCATCCACGCCGACCTGGGCTGGGACTTGCTGCGGGACGAGCACCGCATCCTCGACATCGACGGCCACCAGCTCGGCATCATCGGCATCGAGAACTGGTCGGCCGTCATGCGCTTTCCGAAGTACGGCCACCTCGACGTGGCCTACGCCGGTACGGAGGACTGCGACTGCAGGGTGCTCCTCAGCCACGACCCCACCAGTTGGGACGCCCTGGTCCGCAAACAGTACCCCGATATCGACCTGACGCTGAGCGGCCACACCCACGGTTTCCAGTTCGGCATCGAAATTCCGGGCTTCCGGTGGTCGCCGGCCCAGTACATCTACGAGCAGTGGGCGGGCTTGTACCGGGCCGGCCGGCAGTCGCTCTACGTCAACCGCGGACTGGGCTTCCTGGGCTACCCCGGCCGTGTCGGTATTTTGCCGGAAGTAACGGTGCTGACCCTGAAGCGGGCTTAGGCCACCTCATGCCCCCGCGCGGCTTCCAGGATGGTGTACCAGGACTGGCGGTCCAATTCGATATTGAGTCCCGCCACGGCGCGGCTCAGCCGTTCCTTCTTCGTGGTGCCCAGTACGGGAATGGGCCGGCTCGGGTGTTTACGGCACCAGGCCAGCAGGATGACATCCTCCTCCGTTCCGTAATTCTTCGCGATCTGCACTACCGCGTCCCGCAACCTCAGCACCTGACTTACATCAGGGGCCCCTTCCCCTGATGACGTTGCCCCTCCAAAGTATGGCTTACCCCCCAGCGGGCTCCAGACCATGGGCCGGATGTCGTGGCGTTGGCACTGCCGGTACGTCCCGTCGAAAAGTGGGTCGGGATGTAAGGGATGACATTCTACCTGGTTGGTCAGGAGCGGCGTATGCGCATTCAGCAACTCGAATTGCTCGGGTGTAAAGTTGCTCACCCCGAAGTGG
>CAZKPE010000082.1:0-2391 GCA_964554545.1 uncultured Lewinella sp. | reverse complement strand
AGTTGGATTTGGGCGCGGTCGCAGGTGCGGAGTTGGTGAAGGGCTTCGCCAAAGGCCGTCTCGGTTGTGTAGTTCCCGTAAATATCGGCGTGGTCGAAGGTCGTGATGCCATTTTCCAGGCAGTGCTCGATCATACCGGCCATCGCAGCCGTATCGTAGTCGGCGCCCCATTCGCCCCAGGTCATGGTGCCGGCGACCAGGGGACTCATTTGTAGTGCTTCTTGCATGTCGTAAGTTTACGTCAACCCTACGGTATGCGCTACATCCACCTTATCCCCGCTTTATTGTTCGCCCTCTTCGCCTACTGGCAATTGAATGATCCCGACGGCCCCCTGTGGGTGGTGATGTACGGCGCCGTAGCCGTCGTTGCGGGCTGGCATGCTTTCGGGCGGCCCCCGCTGGTGGTGACCTACCTCGTGCTCGGAGCGGCCCTGATCTGGATGCTGACCCTGGTGCCCGGCTTCATCGACTGGGTGCGGGAGGGGACCCCCAACATCGCCGGACAAATGAAGGCCGAAACGCCCTATATCGAGCTCATGCGGGAGTTCCTGGGGCTGCTGCTTTGCTGCCTGGCCGTCGGCTTCTACCTCCGTAGCGACCGTAGAGCCCTAGCGGTGGCGTAGTTGCACGGCCAGTCCGCTCATCACGATAGGAATGAGGCCAACCAGCACGGTGGGGACGGAAATGTAGAGCAGCACCCGCGGGCTGAGTAGCGACCAGTCGCGGGTGGCGTTGAACACCAGGAAACAAGCCGTAGAGGCCAGCAATAACAGCACCGCCTGATCGAGTGTCCAGCGGGCCAGGGTCCAGCCGGGGCCGCTGCGGTGTACGCCCAGCCGGTCCGTGATGAAGTGATACCCGACCGCCGTGGCAAAAACGGCCGCGGCATAGGCCAGTGCCAGGGTTGGGGAAAAGACGAATAGCAGCGCGATCAGCACGAAGGCCGCCGTGCGGGCATGGCCCCAAACCACGGATCGGCCGAAGGGGCGGGGTGGAAAGGGTTCGGCAAAGGGGTTCCGGCGGCCCATCAGTCGCCCGAACTGAGCAGGTGGTAGACCTCCATACCCCGACCGTAGAGGGCTTCAGTCTCCTCGGGGGGTAGCAACAGCCCGCGTTTGTAAAGAATGAAGTAGTAGCCGATCCCCTCCAGCGACCACCCTTTATTGAGAGTGAAATAGTGCAACACCTCTTCGCTGAAGTGGTGGCGGATGAAGTTCTCGTCCTCCCCCGTCAGCCGGTACTGCTTGCTGAACTTCGGGTAGCGGACGAAGTCGATGTCCCGAAAGCCGAAGAGTTCCCCGAGTTTGTGGAGCAGGTGTTCGGGCTGCATCCGTAGGGTGGGTAACACCAGGCGTTGGCTACGGAGGAAGAAGACACTCTGGTGGACCTTCTTTTTCAGCCCGGGATCGAAGTAGGCGTAGTCGAATACGCAGGCATCGTACTCGTGCAGTCCGTGCTGCCGCCGCAGAATGTTACTGATCTCCCGCTTCCAACCCTTGGAAGCCAGGTAAAAATCGGCCAGTTGCCGCTCCAGTCCGAAGGTATCCGTGAGGCAAAACTCGTAGGCGCGGCGAGCGGCCAGGTTAGCCAGGCTTTTTTCGCGGTAGGGCATGGCCAAATATAGCGTGCCCCGACGGGTCAGTCGACCGGCCGGGGCACGCGATGAGCGGAGCGGCTTAGGCGCTTAATTACCGTTATTGAAGAGACCGACTTCGCCGGCGGGAACGGCCTCCGGCTCGGCGGGCTTCTTGAGCACCTCGCCCATGATAGTGAGGACAACAGGCTCCTCGGTCACGTTGGTGGTCAGGGTGACGCGCTTGCGGAACTTACCGAGGCGGTCGGTGGCGTAGCGGACCTTCACCTCACCCTCCTCACCGGGGGCCACGGGAGTCTTGCTGTAGGAAGGAACTGTACAGCCACAGGAGCCGACGGCGTTGGTGATGATGAGGGGCTCGCTACCGGTATTCGTGAAGTTGAAGGTCCGGTAGGGGTCCGAGTGCTGCTCGATGGTGCCGTAGTCCATGGTAGTGGTCTCGAAGATCATCGGGCCGGTCGCTTCCGCTTCGGCGGCGTTGTCGGGCATGGCCTTCACCTGGGCTTGTACCGTGAAGGACAGGGCGGAGAAGAGCAGAAGAAGGGAAAGAAGGCGCTTCATATGCGGTTGATTTTTTCTACGGGTGCTAAAATACGGCTTGCGGAGAGTTAAACGGTATAGGCCGGCAAAAGATGATGGCCGACACGGGTGAAGGTGTTAACGACATGTAAAAAGATTTTCGTGGCGGGGGTTGGAAAATCCTGCGCGGTATCTCTATCTTTGCAGCCGCTAAGACAGCAATGGGGGATTAGCTCAGCTGGCTAGAGCGCTTGCATGGCATGCAAGAGGTCACCGGT
>CAZKPE010000081.1:6256-15432 GCA_964554545.1 uncultured Lewinella sp. | reverse complement strand
ACCAGTTTCGCCGACATTCTGGAGGAGGATTTCGGGGATGCCCTCGGTGAAGAAGGCCTCCGTCACCTGAAGTTCATTCAGGACAATGCCGAGCGGATGCGCATCTTCATGACCGACCTGCTGGCCCTTAGCCGGATCGACCGTAGCCAGGTGATTGTCAATCCGCTCTCGGTTCGTGAACTGGCCGAACGGGCCCTTCGCGACCAGGAAACCAGCGAGGGCAATTCGTTCTCCCTGATCATCCAGGATGACCTGCCCCCCATCATGGGCGATGAGAATCACCTGCAGACGGTCTTTAACAACCTGATCTCGAACGCCATCAAGTACTCAGCAGCCCGGGAAGAACCCCGGATCACGGTTGGCCAGTCCGGTACCTACCGGAGCTACCCCCTCTTCTTCGTGGAAGATAATGGCATCGGTATACCAGCGGACCACCTAAGTCGGGTCTTCGAGATATTCAATCGGGCGGGCAATGTCGGTAGCATCGCCGGCACCGGGATCGGCCTGGCCCTGGTTAAGCGCATCATCACCTTTCACGAGGGGGAGGTCTGGATCGAAAGCGAGGAAGGCAAGGGCACCCGCTTTTTTTTCTACTCCGGCATGAAGGGGCCGCAGAATTAGGCGAACTCCAGCCGCTCCAGATAGCGCGCGCCGGCGGCGGCACTCTTGAGGGGAGTGGAGTTTTCGTAGTCTTCCTGTTCCAGAATGTAGTACTGCATCCCCACTTCTTCGGCTACCCGGAGCACGCGGCTGAAGTCGATGGAACCCGTGCCCAGATCAACGGATACCTCGTGCTCATCCAGGGGAGCACCTTTTTTACGGTCCTTTACGTGGCAGAGGCGCCACTTGTCAGGGTAGCGTTGCAGCCACTCCACGGGGTCGGCCCCGCCGGTGACGACCCAGTAGATGTCCATTTCGTAGTCGACCGAATCGTCGGTATTCTCCATCAGGAAGGCCTGCGGCATAATGCCGTCGACTTCCTCGAAGGTATAGGCGTGGTTGTGGTAGGCAAAGCCGATCCCATTGTCCTTGGCGATCCGTCCCGTTTCGTTAAATAGGTCCACGATCTCTTGCCAGGCGGCACGGTCGGGCTGCCCACCTACGCCCGGGCAGATGGCATAAGCCGTTCCGATAGAAGCCAGCTGCTGAATCTTTTCGGCGGCATTCTCCCGGATGTTCATGTGGCAACTGACCATATTCAGCCCAAGTTCGTCACAGTAGTCCTTCCATTCCTGGGGGCTCATTCCCCAGAACATCCCCTGCCCCCCTTCGTAGCCCTCGATCTGCTTGTAGCCCATATCGGCCACCTGTTTCAGGGTTCCCTTCGGGTCCTTCGGCATTAGTTCGCGTAGGGTGTAGAGTTGGATACCGAAGCTGGCCAGGTCCCCACGGGCGGCGGTGGTGTCGGGCGCGGACGCAGGTGCCGACTTTTCCGGACCGGCCTCCCCGCAGGAAAGGAGTGGTAAGAGCAGGCTTCCTGCGGTGAGGCCGGAGGACAGGCGGAGAAATTCGCGGCGGGAGGTCGGTCGGTCATTCATTGGGGTAAAGTATAAAAATACTGCAATACCGACCTCAGTAAAGTTGTATTCTTAGGCTACTAGCCCGCCCGGTGGACCGATCCCGCAGGTACAGCGTGTACACCGCGGGGGGAAGGTCGGTCAGGTCGAGATACATTCGATCCGTTCGGTGGGCCGTCCACTGCCGCAGTTCTCTTCCCATCGGCCCGATCAGCTTCAGGTCCAGTGGCGTAGCCGGTGCCCGTCCGAGCCGGAGAGTCGCTTGCCCCCGTGCCGGATTGGGATAAAGCGATTCCACCAGTTCCGGCGGCTCTGGCGTGGACGGGCTCAGGCGATCGTTCGCTTCGGTCGGGCTGGGCCGGGCCAGTATTTCCCACGGTCCCGTCCCGTTTGGCAGCCTTCCCAGGCTCTGATCGTCCAACAGGGGCGGAGTTGTGGTTTCGTCGACCACCACGTAGCCGTCCCGGTCGTCGGCGAGGAATAGTCCCAGGTACTCCCCGTCCTTGCTCAGCTTGAAGTCGACGTGCCGGGGCCCCCGCCCGGGTTTCCCGTCGGCGAAGAAAATCAGGTAACCGCCGGGGGGCAACGTGGTTTCCTCCGACCGGCCGTAAGGGATCATCCATTTACCGGCCCGTTCGCGGTCATCGGTGACGTAGGCCCCGGCCAGATCGATGTACAGGGGTGTCGGATTGTATATTTCGAACCAGTCGCTGTAGTCCCCCCCTTCGTCCGGCCAGGTGGTGGCGTTGCCGGACATGATCTCGTTGAGCACCACGAATTGGCGATTGTCCGTGCCGCTTTCGCTGAATACGG
The DNA here is from genome assembly GCA_964554545.1 of uncultured Lewinella sp. GTDB lineage: Bacteria > Bacteroidota > Bacteroidia > Chitinophagales > Saprospiraceae > Neolewinella. Next base: position 13,102 of record CAZKPE010000081.1, on the reverse strand, counting down.
CCCGGTAGGTCAGAGCGCGGTCGGGTCGCACTTCCAGTACCGCTTCGGTCGACACCGTATCCCCTTCCCAGTGGGAAAAGAAGTAGCCGGGGGCCGGCCGGGCCCGGATCGTGATCGGATACTGCCCGGGATAGCGACCGGTCCAGGGGTAGGGATGATCCTGCCAGCCAGGCAGCCGGTCGTCGATGGTCAGGGTGTTGACCACGACCTGCCCCCGGTCGGGCTCGTCGGTCGTTACCGTGATGGCGTGCAACTGCTGACTGATCCCGAACTCATCCAGTAGCCGACTCCGGGCGAAGCCACTCCGCTCCAGTAGGAAAGATTGGGTAAGGGCATAATGCGCCTCGTACTCCCCGAAATTCGTTCCCCACCGGTCCAGTTGGGCGGCCAGCTCCGGCTCGATGCCCTCGCGTACCCTATCCAGTTCGGCCAGCAGGTAATCAGGGAGGAAAGAGGAGTTGAGCAGATCGAGGTAGCGGCGGGTAAAGCGGTCACGGAAGGTGACGTTTTCGACCAGCCCACGCAGTAGCCACGTCCAGTCCTCCCGCCCCCAACCGCCCCAGCTAAGGGCCATCTTCAAGAAATCGAAGTCAGGCTTTCCGACCGAGGCTTTGACCTGGGTGCCCATTCCGTACTCCGTATCCCAGAGCACCCACCGCCACTTTCCGTTGGGTTGGCGGGGGCGGTAGAACTTGATGTTGTTGCTGAGCCAATCCTGGTTCCCGATGAATATTTGGAAAAGCTGGTAATCGATGAAGTTGTCGATGTCGATCCACTTTTCGACCGCGGCGTAGGAAGCTTCGTTCGACAGGTCGTTGCCCAGTACGTACTGCCGCAGAGCTTCCCAGTTTTCCCAATCCCCACTTATGGCCTTGCGGTCATTCGGCTCGGCTGCGTCGTATTCCAGGAAGTCAACCTCTTCCGGCTTCAGTCCGAAGTGGGATTCCAGATAGTGCTCATCCTGCCGCTCCCGCAGATTGTACAGACCAAAGTACGCTCCGTTCACCACGACCCGGACCGGACGGTAGGCCGCTACCGCGTAGGAGGCATCCAGCTGGCTGAACAGGCGGTGGGCATAACCATCCTTGAGGTGGATACGGGCCCGTTCGCTGCCGTCGTTACCCCCATTTCGTAAGATTACCCTCCGGAACCGATCCACGGAATAGCCGGGAAAGAGCGCGTAGTCGATGGCCGACTCCCCGTATCCACTACGGGCATACAGTCGGAGGGATTTCTGCCGCCGCCCGTCGGGAGCGTGAATCTTCACGCCCAGGCCGAGGGCCACTACCGCCGTATCCTCTTCGATGAAACTGAGATGGAGGGGGACTTCCTCGCCGGTTTTCGGTCGCTTGTAGATGCCGGTGTCCCCCTGGAAGCGTTCCGGGTCGATGATCAGACTGACGGTCGGGAGCGTCCCTTTTTCGGAGAACAGATAGGAAGCGCTGACTCCTTCGCCGGCCAGCCAGCCCGTTCGGAAAGCGCGCACCCGGAGAGAGGTGGTCTCTTCGATCCTAAGGGTATCCGTGTAGGGGGCAGACGCTTCGGTGGGCAGACTGCCGTCCGTCGTGTAATATAGCCGGTCGTCCGCCTCCGCGATCACGCTTACGCCGATTTCCCCACTGTAGTAGCCGCCCGGTAAGGACAAGCGGGGGGAAGGAGTGACGCCCCGGTACCCCGGTCCGGTGTTGGGGGCGGCGGGCGTCGGCGGGTCATGGTAAAGCCAATCACCGGTGCCGTCCGGAAAACGGCCAATCGAGCGACCGACGGTCAGGGGCATCGCCGGGCTTCGGTCGAGCCGACGGCCCCGGTCGTCGAACAGGTATATCGCTTCTCCGCTGGCGGAGATCCGGAAGGCGGCTTCCCACTCCGTTTCCGCATCTGTACGGGTGATCCCGGTGGCGCGAACGATCAGGTAGGCTCCGGGGGCCAGCAGACTATCCGGGAAAATGAACTCCCCTCCGTTCGCCGGGTCCTGACTGAGCGTGAAGCCGGCTAACTGTACCGCCTCGCTTCCGGTGTTGGTCAGTTCAACCCAGTCGGACTGGCGGCCGGGGTCATCCTCCGGGCCGGCTACCGAGGTGGCGACCACCTCGTTGAGGACCACCGACTGGGCCAATAGCGTCGACAGGCAGGCCCACGCAAGGAGAAGCAGGGCAAGAGGCAATGGCCGGCAATGTAGAGTCCTGGCATGATTAGTCATCCCTGCCAAATTACAACCGCGCCCGGATTGGTTCACGTCAAAGCGAGCAAGACGGCGTAGATCGCTACCCCCCCGACAAAAGCGCTTAAACTGCTGCGCCGCTCTTCGGGCAGCTCTTCCTTGAGCACGTTCATGATCACCCCGCCGGCCACGAAAGAGAAGATCGCCGCCAGGTAAATTTCGGGTAGCTCGGCCAATAGCCCCACGCCCCAGCCCACCGCCAGGGCGGCCGTCACGATGTAGCGCCCCCGGTGCCGGTAGAGCTTTTGGTAGTGATCGTGCAGACTATAGTCGTTCACGACAAAGTGGAAGGTCATGGCCACGGTATAGTAGAGCAACTCAAGCCCCCCCTGCGATTCCCCCCGGGGCAACAGGTAGCCGATAATGAAATTGTAGACGCTGAAGGACAGGATGTGCACCCAGAAAATGGAATCCGGCTCCTCCGGGCGGTCGTTGTGGGGCTCCCGATCCGACTGGGAGGAGCGCTTAGCAGCCCGTTCTAATGCGTAGAAGGCCACCAGCCCCAGTAGGGCAAAGCTATAGACGTGGTGCTCCAGCCAGCCCAGGGCACCCTCATCCCGAAAAACCACCTGGTATTCGGCGAACTCCGGTAGCACGTGGAGAAAGATATAGGTCACCGATATCCCACCGGCCAGCGAAAGCCAGCGGCTACGGGGTATGGTAGCCAGATCGATCCGTCCGACGAAGAGGTGAACGGAAATGAACGTAAGTAAGGCTAACAGGGTGGGTAGGAACATGGTAGGGGGTTAGCTCGATCGCTTCGGATCAACCCTCGCACCTGCGTCCCCGCCCCGGAACAGCCACAGGAAGAAGGTCCCCACGGGGACGTAGCAGACAACCATCAGGAGAACGGCGGACCACTGCCCACCGGCCTCTTCAACGAACAGCATCAGGAACGTCAGCACCCCCAGCACGGCCTGGGTGGTGAACAGCTTACGCTGCAGGTCGGTGATGGAAACCTCTTGCCCCAGCCAGTACCGCCGCAGCAGCCAGAGAAGGCCCGTGGCCGGCAGGCCGGCCAGCAGGGAGACTACCGTGAACATCGCGAAGACGAAGGGTATATCCTCCACGCGGCGCGCAAAAACCATCGAATATGGCTCACCGACCAGTGACGAGGCTACTGGTACGATGGAAACGAGCAAGCTACCCACCACGGCCGTGGCCAGGTAACCGAAGAAGATAGCGCGGGCGGGGATGGCGGCCATAGCCTAAAGTTAGGAGATTGGGGTCGAACCTCGGGGCGGACGGGTCAGTAAGGTAGGTCCAGCACCTCAGTTTCCAGGGGCTCGGTGGAGTCGCCCACGCGCAGGGCCAGGAAATAGAGGGAGAACGCCCCCCCGATCACGTAGCCCAGCGAGAACGGCTGGAAGAGCGTAAGGTCCATCCCCGAACTTCCGGCCGCAAAAAGAAGCATCGGGGTGATTGCCGCCGCCACATACACGCATAGCATGATGGGAACGGCCGTCCGGCGTTGCGTTCCCCGCCGCTGAAGCACCCAGCTGGCCAGTAAGACGATGAGAAATACGGGCAGCCCCAGGATGAAAGCGAAGACTACGAAGTAACCGAACATAGACGGGATATTGCCGAAGTTATTCACGCCCAACAGCGACCGCTCCTCTGCCATAGCGGATACAACGGCCAGGCCCAATAGCGTTACCAAACTACCCAGGAAGGCCGTGAGCAGATACGCCAGCGTGATGCGCCCGGGGCGAACCGTATACTTCATCCGTCCCAAAGCTACGTATCTTCCTCCGAGCACTCAAACCCATAAGCTCATGTCTAAGCAACTCCTCATTACCGTTACCGACGACCAGAAATCCAACACCCAAGCCGTAGCCGACCGGCTGAAGAAGCTTGGCCTGCGGGTAGATAGCGTCCTGCCCATCGGCGTCATCAGCGGGACGGCGAAGGAAAGCGACATCGGCAAGCTCAGGAACTGCCCCGGGGTCGCTACCCTGGACGAGGATACGCCGGTGCGGGTGCCGGGGCCGGATAGCCCGGTGCAGTAGATTGGTGGCAACCGCGCTAGAAGTCGGAAGCGACAAAGCCGGAAGCCGTCAACCGGTTCCGAACCGTCAAACGGCTATGAGGACTGAAAAGATAGCAAACTGTATACGGTTAATAGCAATATTGCTATATTGCAAAACTATTAACATCCTGTCCCGTTTGCTTTCAACTACAAGCTTGGAGAATTCAGAATTTCTTCGGGGGGCTTCGCCGGGCTGACGCCCTCGCTACACCCCCCTCAATTGAAAACGTCTCCTCCGGAGCCGATCCGCAACCCGACAACCCGACAACCCGATAACCCGATAACCCAACAACCGACAACCCAACAACCGACAACCCAACAACCGACAACCCCCGACCCCCAACCCGCAATTCCATGCTCCTCTCCGAACTCACCACCTTCCTCACCGGCCGGGACCGCCTGGCTTTCACTCTCCCCGACGGCACCCGCGTCCCTGCCCACTTCCACATCACGGAGGTAGGGGAAGTGAGTAAGCGCTTCGTCGACTGCGGAGGTACCCAGCGCCATGAACGCACCGCCAGTTTGCAACTCTGGAGTGCCAACGACTACGATCACCGTCTGCACCCCGAAAAGCTGGTCGCCATCCTGGAAATTGCCAAACGGGATCTCGGACTGGGTGATCTGCCCATCGAGGTCGAGTACCAGGGGGACGACACGATCCAAAAATTCGGCCTGTCGATCGTCGATGATGGGCTTCGGCTGGCCAGCCTGCAGACCGACTGCCTGGCCAAGGATCGTTGTGGCATCCCCGACAAACCTATTTCCCTGAATGACCACCTGGCCCCCAGCTGCGCCCCCGGCTCGGGCTGCTGCTAAACCCGAACCATGGGCGTCACGAAAACGGAAGTCTACACCGAAGCGCACAACCGGATGGCCGGCCTCTTCAAGGCCCTCGGCCACCCGGCCCGCCTGGCGATCCTGCAACACCTCCTGAGCGATCGCTGCTGTATGTGCTGTGATTTCGCCACCGAGATCGGACTGGCCCAACCCACCGTCTCCCGCCACCTGAAGGTGCTCAAAGAGGCTGGCCTGATCCATGGTAAGGTCGAAGGCAACACGATGAAGTACTGGGTGGATACGGAGCGACTGCGAAGCGTCCGTGCCATGATCGGGGAGCTGATACCCACCATTCCCGCGAAAGATAGTGTTGATCTGTAATTGTATTCGCGGAATAGTATAACCATTCGCGATCATATTCGATAAATACTATCACCGTCCGCGTTTGAAATGCCATTCACGTCACGCATACCCCTCGCGGCAGCCAAATTCTCAATTTTCAATTCCACACTTCTCAATTCTCAATTCAAAACTCGGCCTCCCCAAACTCACTCCGCGGCCCCGCCACCCCCCGCTTCCGCGCCGTAAACTGGTAGCCGACCCCCAGTCGCAAAATGTCCGTCTCGTACAGGTAGTTCGTGGTGGTGAAGAAGTCGGGGCGCACGGTGGTGATGCGCTGCTCGTTGGCCTCCCACAGACCCAGACTGATGTGCTGCCACTGGAAGGTGACGGTCAGTCGCTGCTCGGGGAACTCCCGCCGCAGATTGAGGTAGGGGCTGAAGAAGCGACTGTCCCGCCCCTGGGCCGTCACCTGTTCGCTGAGGTAATTGACGCCTACCTGCAGATCGGCCCACTTCCAGAGCGACATATCGCTGGTGGCGCTCAGGCTGTATACCCAGTTGCTGACGTCGATGTCGTCCCCGAAGACCCTGCCGTCGATGCCGTAGCGGTAGACGTTACCCCCGAGGTAGACGCGCCAGCCGGTGGTAGGGTACACGGTCGCCCCCAGTTCCAGCCCCACCGTATTCGCGTTACCGACGTTGGTGTAGATGCGGTTCAGGATGGTATCGTTATAGACGGTATTGACCCGGTTGATGACATCCCGCGTATGCCGGTAGTAAGCCGTCGCGAAAACGGAGTGGTCGCCGAAGGTACCGATCAGCCCCAGCTCCAGCAGGTCGGTCAGCTCCGGCAGCAGTTCGGCGTCGCCCTGCTCCAATGTTTCGTTGTGCTCCCGCTCGGGGAAGGGCGTCATCTTGAAGGTGGTGGTGCGGTCGATCCGGCGACTGTAACCGGCTTTCACGCTCAGGGGCTCGCTTAGTTGGTACTTCAGGTTGGCGGAGGGGTAGAGGCTGAAGCGGTCCAGGGTATAGGTGGTGTCGGGGCGGTCCAGGGTCACAGAGCGGTCGAAGTACTCCAGCCGCAGACCGGCGCTGTATTCCAGTCGCTCAGTCGCGCCACCGAACTGGGAGTAGGCCGCGTGGACATCCCGCCGCAGCACGATGCCGTTCGTGAATTCCGGGTTGATGACGAAGCGGTCATTCTCCAGATCGCGGTCGAGGTAGAGGAAGTCGCCCGGGTGGCGCAGGTAGCGGAATTGGTAGCCGTTCTGCCAGCTGGTTTCGCCGATTTTACTACTGTAGCCCAGGTTCAGCCGGTAGCCGTCCAGGGGGTTGTCGTTGGTGTTGTATTGGTACTGCAGGGTATCGGCCAATTCCGGGTAGCCGAGCACGAGGTTGTCGGTCGGGCCGCCCAGCAGGGTGCGCTCGTAGAGGGCCGAGACCGAAAGTTTGCGCCCCTCCCCCAGTTCGCGGACGTA
>CAZKPE010000081.1:0-6156 GCA_964554545.1 uncultured Lewinella sp. | reverse complement strand
TCGGGGTCGTAGCGGGCCCCGGGGGTGGTGATGAGCTCGACCGACTCGATGGCATTGGCGGGCAGCTGCGCCAGTATCGTAGCCGGGTCGGATTGCACGGGTTTGCCGTCGATCAGCAGCAGAAAACCCGTAGCCCCCCGCACGCTGATCTCCCCCCGGGCATCGATACTCACGGCGGGTAGGTTGCCGATCACATCGCTGGCCGTACCGCCCCGGGCATTTTGGAACTGGTCGGCGGTATAGGCCTGTCGGTCCAGCCGGTGCACGTCGGTATAGGCCCTCCCCGTCACCTCGATCTCGCGGAGCAGTTGGGCGGCTGTGCGCAGGTGTAAGCGAATCGGTGAAATTGATGAACGCGGCTCCTCAACGCGCCAATATCCCGTCTCGTAACCAATAAAGCTGTACCGGATCAGCACGGCTTCTTCCGCCGGGACGTCCGAAAGTTCCCACTCCCCGCCTGCACCTGCGACCGCGCCCGTGATCAGACTGGAATCGGCCGCCAGCAACAAACTCACGCTGGCGAATTCAATGGCTAGTTCCGTATCCGCATCCCGGACCGTTCCGCTTAGGCGAGTGGTCTGCTGCGCCATGCTTTCCGCCACGTAGATCAGCGATAAAAAGACGAGTAGACTTCGGCGCATAGTATAAAGATAGCAATCAACGGAGCCGTATAGCTGTCCCGACCGTCTTGACCGCCGGGGTGGTAAATTCCCAATTCAAAATGTTCAATCCTCAATTCTCAATTCTATGCACATCGGCATCATCGGCTTCGGCCTCTCCGGTCGCTACCTCCAGGCCCCCTTTTACCGGGCGCATCCCGAGTTCACCGTGCAGCGGGTGGTGACGAGCCGGGCGGCGGAGGTAGCTGAAGATTTTCCGGGGATGGAGCCCACTAAGAGCCTGGATGAAGTACTAGCCGACGAGCGGATCGACCTGGTCAGCATCGCCACCCCGAACGCGACCCACTACGACTTCGTCCGCGCCGCCCTGGAAGCCGGGAAGCACGTGCTGGTCGACAAGCCCGCCGCCGCCACCGCCGCCCAGCTGCGGGAACTGCGCGACCTGGCCGCCGAAAAGAAGCGCCTCCTCTTCGTTTTTCAGAACCGGCGGTGGGATAGTGACTTCCTGACCGTCCGGGAGATATTGGACCAGCAGCTGCTCGGAGACTTGGTCAACTACGAGGCCCGCTACGACCGCTGGAAACCCGCGCCCAACCCCAAAAAGTGGAAAGAAACCCCCGGCCCCGCCGCCGGCATGCTCTACGACCTGGGGGCCCACCTGATCGACCAGGCCATTGCCCTGTTCGGCATTCCCGATGACGTGCGCGGGGAAACGTGGATCCAGCGGAAGGACTCCGACATCCCCGATGCCTTCGACCTGCAGCTGACCTACGCCGCCCCCCTGCGCGTCAGCCTGTCGTGCAGCCTGCTGGTGCGGGAGCCGACCCCCCGCTACACCCTCCACGGCTACCGCGGCAGCTTCGTGAAGTACGGGATCGACGTGCAGGAAGACCAGTTGCGGGCGGGAATGAAGCCGGGGGATGCGGGTTTCGGAGACGAACCGGCTGAGCAACGGGGCATATTGCACACGGAGCTGGACAGTGAGGTCGTCCGCAAGCCCTACTCCACCCGGACGGGCCGCTGGTACGCGCTGTTCGATAATATGGCAGCTACCATCGCCGGACGGGCCACCCCCGCCGTGCCGTTGGACGAAGTGATCGCGCAGTTGGAGATCATGGAGGCGGTGGAGGGGCCGGTAGGCTGAGTAGTAAGGAAAACTGGGCCTGCTGACACTACTGGCCTTCGTGCTGATGGTCACCGTACAGCGTAGGGCTCCCCTTCCCTGAATTACGGCTATGCTTGCACTTGCGTCCGCGCCCTTTCGTAAGCGATTAATGCAACTAAGTTGCATTAAAGATCGCCTGAGCTATCTTTGGCTGGTAAAGCGAGCATTATGACTTCCACATCGACCGCGAACGTCGCCGACTGCTTGGGGGCTACGGCCAGCGCCTTCTGTCTCCTTCACTGTACCGTGGTATCGGCGTCCGTGCTGGCTCTCCCCCTGCTGGTCGGCACGGAAGGGGGGCACGAGAGTCGATTCTGGTCTGGCCTGGACTACATCTTCCTCGCGATCAGTTTGGTGGCGGTCTGGTACGCCGGTCGGGGAACGCGGCACTCACTTCATCGAAGGCTCCTCTGGCTGGCGTGGTTCGTGTTCGCCGCCGGAATACTGGCCGAATCGTTCCGGTTCGCCTTTGGCCACGGGTTGATGTACTTGGGCTCGGTGGGCTTGATCGTAGTCCACCTACTGAATATGCGCCATCGTGCGCACGGTAAGTTGAGCTATGACACGGTCAACTGAACCCGGCCGGCGAGCAATGGGCCAGCTTCGGATCCCGATCATTTTCCTGATCTGCTGCTCCCCTGCGGTTGGCCCGTTCGCTCAAATTAGTGGCAACTTTGCCCCGCCCGAGAACGCGCCCGTTGTACGGGCTATTCGGGCAACGGGAAAAGTCCAGCTCGATGGCTCGCTGAACGAGTCCGACTGGCAGCGGGCGCCGGTGATCGACGACTTCTTTCGCATGGAACCGCGACAGGGCGGGCCGGTCAGTAACCGCACGACCGTTCGCGTGCTGTTCGACGAGCGGAACCTGTACGTGGGGGCGGTCTGCTATGACTCTTTGGGTCGGGAGGGCATCCGGGTACAGGACCTGCGCCGCGACTTTATCTACGGGGAGAACGACATCTTCTACCTGCAGCTCGACCCCCAGAACCTCCGGCAGTACTGCGTTTCCTTCCAGACGACGCCCTACGGAAATCAACGCGACGCCCAGATCTTCAACGATGACCGGCCTGACAACGACTGGAACTCCCTCTGGAAGGTACGGACCCAGCGCAGCGACTCCGGCTACGTGGCGGAGTTCGCCATTCCCTTTAAGTCACTCCGCTACGACCGGCCCGAAGCCGGACAGCCAGTCAGCTGGGGAATCACCTTCGCCCGCCTCGCCCGACGGGAGTACGAGCAGACGGTATTCCCGGCCGTTCCCCAGTCGTTCACGCCCTACCGCATGACCTACGCCGCCCGCCTGGAGGGGCTGGAGCTTCCCCCGCCCGGGGCCAACGTGCGCGTCGAACCCTATGCCCTGCACCAGTACGAGCGAGCCGCGAACGACGTGGTCGGCACCAACCTGAAGGTAGGGGGCGATGTGAAGTGGGCCGTTACCCCCCGCGCGGTGGTGGACCTGACCGTCAACACCGATTTTGCCCAGGCCGACGTCGATCTGGCCGTCAATAACCTGGAGCGCTTCAACATCTTCTTCCCCGAGCGGCGGCAATTCTTCCTGGAGAACGCGGGCATCTACGCGGGGGCGAACAGCACCGCCGTACGGCCTTTTTTCAGCCGTACGATCGGATTGCAAGGAAACTTCGACGCCGCTCCGGCCCCGCTGGATGCCGGGGTCCGGTATACCATGCGCAGCGAGCAACGGGCCCTTGCCGGGCTGTACATTCACCAGCGGGAGACGGAGCGGTCCCCGGGCGCGAGTTTCGGGGTCCTCCGCTATCTCCATAATTACGGGCGGGAAAACAACGTCGGCCTGATGGTGACCCACCGGCGGGACGAGCGCGCCACGGACCTGGGGCTGGAAACGGCATCGGACAACACGACTCTGACCCTGGACGGGCAGATACGCCCCCGCAGCGAATGGACCACGCGCTACCTGCTATCGGCCTCGCGGGACGATGCGACCGACGAGATCGGGTTGGCGGGAACCTTATTCTCGGGCTACCAGTCGAATAAGTTCTACGCCGGCTGGCTCACCAACTTCGTCGGCCGGGAGTACCGCCCGGATATGGGCTTCGTCTTTCAGCGCAACGTGATCGCGCACAATCCCGGCGGCTACCTGATTTTACGACCGAAAAAATTGCCCTGGATTCGGCGCTTCGACCCTGGCGTATTCGTGAATTATAATCATGATGCGACCGATCCGGGAAGCTTTCAGCAGGCCAGTCTGTACCTTTTTCCGCTGTACCTCATCCTCACGAACGGCAGTTATTTCGAGTACGCCATCCTGCCTACCTGGCAGCGGATCAACTTTGACTTCGCTCCGCTCGGACTACGCATTCCCCTGGGCGACTACTACTATACCCGCCAGCGGATACGGGGGAATACGGATCAGTCCGCGAAGTTCTCCGTCTCCGGCTCCCTCGACTGGGGCGGCTTTTACAACGGGCGGCGCACCACGGTAACGGGAGGGCTACGCTACGCCCCTTCGGTACACGCGGCACTAACTTTCGACTACGAGCACAACGACCTCCGGCGGGTGGGCGAAGACCGGCAACAACTGTCTACCAATCTGTACACCGGGGGGGTGCGTCTGGCCCTGAATCCACGACTGCAACTCTCGGTGCTCTACCAGTACAATTCATTCGACGGGCAGGGGCGCTGGAACGTGAGGGGGAGCTGGGAGTATTATCCCCTATCCTTCGTCTACCTGGTATTCAACGATCGCCGTATCGATCCATTTATGCCCGACCGCTTCGGGGAGCAGCAGGTGATCGCCAAGGGCACCCTGGTCAGGCAATTTTAGACCGACAACCGTGGCGGAAGTAAAAATTTGTAACAACCGGCGAAATAGGGGTATGAACGGGTGAATACGTTTGGGGAAATTATGTAAGTTGCAACACCTGCATCCCCGAAGGACCTGCTTACGGATTTCACGCGAATAGGCTTGTCTCAAAGCGTGTTTAAACATACACATTATGCATCCCAGCATCCTTATTTCGGGGGGGACCCCCCTGTACCGGGCCGGTTTGGTCGAACTGCTTCAGCTTTGGTGGCCGGAGAGTCAGGTCCATACCGAGGCCGACGCGTCGGCTGACCGGCCCTTCGATCTGTACCTCCTCATATTGCTGCGTACCAGCCGGACGGGGGTGGCCGAGGTTCACCAGCGTTTTCTGGACCAGGGGCCTAGTCTACTCCTCGGCGGCTATCTGTCGCACCGCCGTTACGGGAGACTGTGCAAGCGCGGGCTCTGCGCCTACCTCCTCCACACCGCTTCCGCCAAGCAACTACTCACCGCTATCGAGAACGTCCTGAACGGGGAAACCTACCTCGACCCCAATCTCACCGCCGCCTGGCAACGTGGCACCACCCCCGCTCCTCCCCGCGGACTGCTCTTCCCCCTCACCCGCCGCGAACGGGAGGTCCTCGAACTCATTGTCGGTGAGTACACGACCGACGAGATCGCCGGCAAGCTCTACATCAGCCGCTGTACGGTCGAGACCCACCGCTCCCACATCCTCCAAAAATTGGGTGTGCGGAATACGGCCGGCTTGGTGCGGGAGGCGCTGCGGCATGAGCTTTGTGATGCGTAACCCCAATAAAATCATGGAAAACCCGGAGAAATCCCCCAAGCAGCCTATCGACCTTTAGCCCCTCACCACTCCCCAGCGATGCCCCTCCCCCGCGTTCAGGACTCCGTTACCGACCTGCTGATGACCGTCAGGGGCTACCTGCAGACGCAGCTGGAGGCCATCCAGACCACCGATCTGAACCGCACCCTGGTCGGCAACATCGGCCAATCCGACCGACAGGGCGTCGACGGCAGCGGACAACTCCACGACCTCACCGACGCGGTGGTGCTCACCCTCGTCCGTACCGAAGAAGACCCCACCCGTAAGAACCAGCGCAACTACCGCGCCAATCCCCTGGCCGCCGATACCGGCTCCGGCATTCTTTACCGCAATCCGCCGGTGGGGCTGAACCTCTACCTGCTCATCACGGCCAACCACCAGAACTACGCGACCGCCCTGACGCTGCTATCCAACGTGGTGGCCATCTTCCAGAGCCGTAACCGGCTACAGGACGACGGCACCGTAGACTGGCCGGACGGCCCCATCTTCAGCGACCGCAGCCTGAAGTTCAGCCTCCTCTCCCCCACCTTCGAGGAAGAGAACCACCTCTGGAGCATGCTGGGCGGCAAGCAGCTCCCCTCGGTCCTCTACCTGGTGCAGACCGCCAATATCGAACTCATCCCCGAAGACGAGACCACCGGCCCGCCGGTCACCGAGATCGTCCTGAACGAAACCATCACCTGACCGTGGGCTTCCGCATCGGCTATACCCAACTGCTTACGCTGCGCTGCTGGCACCCCGA
>CAZKPE010000080.1:4738-15481 GCA_964554545.1 uncultured Lewinella sp. | reverse complement strand
ATGAAACCGAGCGCCTGAGCGACGTGACGGCCCACGCCGAGATCATCGCCCTGACCGCCGCGGCCAATCACCTCGGCGATAAGTACCTGCGCGGCTGTACCCTTTACGTGACCCTGGAACCTTGCGTGATGTGCGCCGGCGCGCTGGCCTGGGCCCAGACCGAGCGAATCGTCTACGGTGCCAGTGACGACAAACGGGGCTTCATGCGCTTCGGCCGCGAACTCCTCCATCCACGCACCCGCCTGGAATTCGGCATCCTCCACGATGAATGCGCCGAATTGGTGACCTCCTTTTTCCGTCAGCGCCGTGGGTAGCCGATCGGTTAAGAATCCATTAAACCCCGGTTTCGCTTGCACCTGCGGCCGCGCCCGCACCTTTATTGGTCAGCGTAAGCCCTCCGATATGCCCCGACTGACTGCCCTGCTCCTTTGTGCCACCTTCCTCTTCACCGGCTGCGGACCCCGGCTGGCCCCCTTCACCCAGCAGTTGTACACAGACCAAGGCTGGGGGGAAGAGGACCTGCGTCGTATCCAGTTTTACCTCTCGGAGGACGTGACGCTGCAGCGGGCCTTGCGCAAGGACCGCACCCTGATCCGCAACGGTACGGTCAAGGTGATTGACGGAAGGGAGGTCGAGCAGATCGTATTCCGCCGCAACACGCCGGGAGTATTCACCTTCAGCCCCAAGACGCAGCGGGTGGCGATCACCTTCGAGGAGGACAACGATAATTTTCTCGTCTTCGGACCCAACCCAAAAAATGGCGACCGCTATACCTTGCTGGCCAGCGACTGGAAGCGCAGCAGTGGTACGGTCACCTACGCCGGAAGGGAATGGACGGTATCGAGCGCCGACGCCTACGCGAACCTGCTTATCCCCCTGAAGCGCATCCGCGAGGGCGATACCCGCGGACGGGTGGTCGGGGGGCGTAAACTCTAGTTTCGCCTCAGAAATTCGGTCGTTAATTCTTCGGCTTCCCGCAGGCAGGTCGGCAGGTCATCGTTTACCAGCACCCTATCGAAGGAGTTGCCGTAGGAGAGTTCTTCCGCCGCCCGCGCCATCCGTACCCGCAGGCTGTCGGCGTCCTCGGTGCTGCGGTCGCGCAACCGCTGGAAGAGTACTTCCGGCGAGGGGGGCGCGACAAAGACGGCCAGGCTGTTGTCGGGGTAATGCCGCTTGATATTCGTGGCCCCCTTGACCTCGATATCGAAGGCCACCGCCTTGCCGGCCGCCCAGATGCGTTCGACCTCCTCGCGCAGGGTGCCGTAGTAGCGGCCCGGATACACCTCCTCGTACTCCACGAAATCACCCGCGGCAACCCGCCGCAGAAACTCCTCCGTGGACAAAAAGTAGTAGTCCACCCCGTGCACTTCCCCGGGCCTTGGCGGGCGGGTGGTGGCGGAGACCGAGAACGACAGATCGGTAAACCGCTCCAGCAAGTGCCGGACGATGGTGGTCTTTCCGGCTCCCGAGGGGGCGGTCAGGATGAGCAGTTTTCCGCCGGCGGTCTCAGGCGACATTGGCGAGCTGTTCTTTAATCATCTCCAGCTGTTCCTTCATGCCGACCACGATCTTCTGCAGGTCGGCGGAGTAGGCCTTGGCCCCGAGGGTGTTGATTTCGCGGCCCATCTCCTGGCTGATGAAGCTGAGCTTGCGGCCCTTGGTGCGGTCGTCGTTACGCAGTACTTCCAGAAAGTAGGCACAGTTCTGGGCCAGTCTCACCTGCTCCTCGTTGATGTCCATCTTCTCCAGGTAGAAGAGTACCTCCTGCTCGTAGCGGTTCTTATCCACGTTAGCCTTGCCGAGGTAGTCGGCCAGGTGGCGTTCCATGCGTTCGCGTACAGCGGTGACGCGCTGCTCGGCGTGGCCGTCTACCCGTTCGAGTTGGTCCAGGATGCTGCGCACGTTGCCCTCCAGGTCGCCGGCCAGTACCTTCCCTTCCTGCCGACGGTAGTCGCGTAGTTTTTCCAGGCATGCTTCGGTCACGGCGACCACTTCCTGCCAGTCCGCTTTGGCCAGCGCGGCGGTGCCGGCCACGAGGATGCCGGGGGTACGCAGGAGGGCGGGCACGAGTCCGTCCAGGGTAGCCTCGGGCAAGCCGGAATTGAGGTTCCAGTAGATATTTTTGCTAAGCGCGGCCAGGAGGGGTAGGTCCACGCTGATGCTGTCGCCGCCGCTTTCGTCGCTGATCTCAAGGGTCATTTCGATCTTGCCGCGGCGGGTGGCATCCAACACCTTTTTACGCAAGTCGAGTTCGTGCTGCTGGAGGGCATGGCTGCTTTTCAGGCGCAGGTCGTGCTGTTTGCTGTTCAGCGACCGCAGTTCGGCAGTGAAGGTCTTGCCGCCGGCGGTGTGGGTGGCCCGGCCGTAGCCGGTCATGGACAAAAGCATAGGGGCGGTGGATTGGGGGGCGGCGAAGATAGGTAGCCCCACGCAGTTGACGGAGGGGCGGGCGCGGACGCGGGTGCAGGCGGTACCGGAAACCGAAAATCGAAGCTAACTGACTGATTGTAAATAAAATAGTGCGCTACAGTAGCCGGAAAATCGAAAAAATGTGGATATTTGCCCCCGCTTTCGCGCATCCCCCGATGGGAGAAAAACACAAGTATGAGAAAAGCCGACCTCGTTTCGAATATCGCCGATAAGACCGGAATAGCCAAAGTGGACGTATTGGTCTCTTTGGAGAGTTTTTTTAAGGAAGTGAAGGGCAGCCTGGCGGAGGGTGAGAATGTGTACATCCGGGGCTTCGGCTCCTTCGTCGTTAAGAAGCGGGCCAAGAAGATCGGCCGTCACATTCAGCAGAATAAAGCCATCGAGATTCCCGAGCACTACATCCCCGCCTTCAAGCCGGCCAAGATCTTCGTCGAACAGGTGAAGGACAAGGTCAGCTCACTGCCCGACGAGGGGGACGACGATCTCGACTGATGCGCCGACCTCAGTACATCGCGGCGGCGGTCACGCTGCTTCTGGTGGCGCTTACTTATTGGGGTTGCCCCGTCCGGCCTCCGGAATTGGAAGAAGGCTTCAGCCGGGGCCCCACCGCCGCCACCGGTCTGCAAACCCTTATCCGTGACGCCCACGCCGACCTGACGCCCGCCCAGCAGGCTACGCTGTCTACCCTGGAAGAGCGGTTGGAGGGACAGCAGGACGACAGTGCCCGCGTAGATCTGCTGCAGCAGATGGCATCCGAATGGTACCGGGCCGGCCGACCGGCTATCTCCGGTGCTTACGCCGTGCAGATCGCTGAAATCACCAACACCGAGGAGGCCTGGTCCATTGCCGGCACCACTTTCAGTCTCTGTCTGCAGAACGAGAACGCCGACCCGAAAACGCGCAGCTACTGCGGCGATCAGGCCGAGGCGGCCTACCAGGCGGCCATCAGCCTGAACCCCCGGAATGCCGCCAACCGCATCAACCTGGCCGTAACCTACACCGATAATCCGCCGCCGGACAACCCGATGAAGGGCATCCTTATGCTACGCGAACTCGAAGAACAGTACCCCGACAACCCCCGGGTGTACATTACGCTTGCCCAATTGGCCATCCGCACTAACCAACTGGAGCGGGCGGCCGAGCGCCTGATCAAGGCCGACCAACTGGACCCCGGCAACCCCGACGTGGTCTGCCCCCTCGCCCGCGTGCTGGAGAACCTGGGGCAGGCCGGTGAGGCCGACATCTACGCCCGCAAGTGTGCGGCACTATTAGAAGAATAGCGTACCTTTGCGAGCCGTTCGCCTACCCGCTGGTAAGTGTTCGGACAACTAACGGGTCCCCTCGGATGTATTCAGGGGGAGACTTTCATCCTATTTTCAGTATAAAACGATTACCTATGCCGTGTGGAAAAAAACGGAAGCGCCATAAGATTGCCACCCACAAGCGGAAGAAGCGTCTGCGCAAGAACCGCCACAAGAAGAAGAACCGCTAACCCAAGCTTAGCAACTACCTCTGGGGCCGCGGTGCGATATGACCTACCGCGGTCCCGACCGGTAGCAGCGGATCCCGTTTCCGACCTGACGCTGTTGCTTTTTCGCGGAAAGCAGGCCACCTTCGATGCCGCATGACCGGACCCTTCAGGTCCGTTGCCGCCGTAAAGATATTGTCCGCCACCTGCCGTCCTCCCGACGTGCGGCGGACCCTGGCCCCGGGCCCATTCCCTTTTTCGCCCGCGCTTTTCCAGCATCACCGCACCACCGTTCACCACGACTGGGCTCTCCGGCTACCCACTGGTAGCTAACCAAGCGTTTACCGGATACGAATCTGTACCCGTACACCCCGCTTTGGGTGTACGGGGCTATTTGTATCTGCCCAATCCCGTCGTATCGTGGAAAAAGAAATGATTGTCTCCAGCTCCGGTAAAGAAGTTGAAGTTGCCCTGCTGGAAGACGGAAAACTGGTGGAAATCCACCGGCAACGCTCGACCGACCAGTTCACCGTCGGTGACGTGTTCCTGGGTCGCGTGAAGCGAGTGACCGCCCCCCTCAACGCCGCCTTCGTTGACATCGGCCACAAGAAGGATGCCTTTTTGCACTACACGGACCTGGGTCCGAAGGTGAGAACCTTGCAGAAGTACGCCAGCCAGGCGGTTAAGGGCAAACTGCCCGCCCCGACCCTCGATAAGGTAGACCTGGAGCCGGAGATCGTCAAGACCGGCAAGATCGACGAAGTCTTCAAAAAGAAAGATGTCATTCTGGCGCAGGTCCTTAAGGAGCCCATTAGCACCAAGGGGCCCCGGCTGAGTTGCGAGATCACCATCCCCGGCCGCTACCTGGTCATCACTCCGTTCAGCGAGACGGTGGCCGTATCTAAAAAGATTAGCACCAGCGAGGAACGCAAGCGCCTCCAACTTCTGGTGGAAAGCATCCGACCCAAGAACTTCGGGGTGATCGTGCGAACCGCCGCCGAGGGTAAGGGGGTAACCGAACTCCTGGAGGAGATCAACTCCCTCACCGATAAGTGGAAGACCATCGTCGAAACGGCCAAGGGTGCCACCCCCCCGGCCAAGTTGCTCAGCGAGGTGGATAAGACCACCGGCTTGCTCCGCGACCTGCTGACCCCCGACTTCACCAAGGTCGTAGTTGACGACAAGACGCTCTACGAAACCATCAAGGATTACATCAAGGACATTGCCAAGGACCGCCCCAACCTGGTCCAGCTACACAAAAGCAGCCGCCCCATCTTCGACGCCCACGGCATTACCAAACAGATCAAGAGCAGCTTCGGCAAGACGGCCACCATGTCCAGCGGCGCCTACGTCGTGATCGAGCACACGGAGGCAATGCACACCATCGACGTGAACAGCGGCAACAAGATGCCGAGCCAGAACCAGGCCGAAGCCGTACTGAAGATCAACCTGGAGGCCGCCGAGGAGATCGCCCGCCAGCTCCGCCTGCGCGACATCGGCGGCATCATCGTCGTCGACTTCATCGATATGCGCGACGGTGAGCACCGCAAGAAGCTGGCCCAGACGATGCGCAACGCGATGAAGAACGACCGGGCCCAGCACACCATACTGCCCCTGAGCAAGTTCGGTCTCATGCAGATCACCCGCCAGCGCGTGCGGCCGGAGGTAAAGATCACCACGGCCGAGAAGTGCCCGACCTGCAACGGTACCGGCAAGGTGAACGCCACCATCCTGCTGACTGACGAGATCGAGCGCGACCTGAACTTCATCATGGAGGCCCGCCCGAAGGCCAAATTGAAACTGAAGGTGCACCCCTACGTGGCCGCCTACCTGAAGCGGGGCCTCCCCTCCGCCCAGATGAAGTGGTACATGAAGTACTACCGCTGGCTGGATATCCAGACTGACAACGACTTTCCCATCACCACCTTCAAGTTCTACGACGGGAAGGATGATGAGATTAAGCTAAAGTAAAGGGAGCTACCGCAGCCGGTCCGCGCTTCGCACTAATTTCTCGTCCTTCTTGATCGCGCGCCGCGCTATTACCGCAAAGACGATAGCCAAAAACGGCAGCGCGATCCCCAGATTGGGATCGGCGGCCGCCGCGGCGGTGTCGGTCCCCCACAGCAGCCCCCCGTAGGCGGAATACGCCAGCGTGATCAGCACCGCCACCAGACAGAGGATCATTTGCAGCCGCCGGTTGCGGAACAGGAAGATAGCGGCCACCGAAACCAGCATCGTGGCGGCCACCCCGCCGATCAGTAGCGGACTGTCGAAAATCGTAAACTCGGCATCGTTAAATACTTCGCTGCCGGAGATCGCGGTATCGGTGTCGGCGGCGTTGGTTCCGAACAAGGCGGCCGAGCAGAGGGCGACCATGGCCAGAAAAACGGATTGTATGCGCTGAATCATCGGGTATCGCTTAAGAGGGGCGCAAAGGTAGGCGGTGGGGATCAAAACCAGCTAACTTTGGTCCATGCCGTACCGCTTCCTCTTTCCGGTCCTGCTCCTCCTCTGGCTGCCGGCCTGCATCCCGCCGGCCGAGGAACCGGTGACCGAACTAGATCCCCGGATCGACCTAAGCGATTCCCTCAGCCGGCAGCTGCTGGAGTGGCAGAGCAGCAGACGGGAAGACAGTTTACGGAGCTACCTGAACGATTCCCGCCCACGCTACCGGTATCTCGCGGTACGGGCCTTTGGAAGCTTCCACACCATGCAGCAGCGGACCGTCGATTCCCTGGCCGCCCGCCTGCGCGACCCCGTCCCGGTCGTACGCGAACTGGCGGCCTACGCCCTCGGGCAGACCGGCCGCCCGGACCTTGGGCCGGTGCTGGCGGCGGCCTTCGATCCCGAATCCCGCCATCCCGCGGCGAACGCGGCTATCCTGGCCGCCGTTGGGCGAACGGGGGCGGACACGTTGATCCAGTTCCTCGCCGACGTCGGTTCCTACCGGCCACGGGATACGCTGCTACGGGAAGGACAATTGTGGGGATTGTATCATGCCGGTTTGCGTGGCCTCGTGCCCCAAACGGTAGCCAAGCCCGTGCTGGGGGCACTTGCCGATCCCCAATCCCCCGGCCGGCTGCGGCACCAGGCCGCTCACTACCTCCACCGGATCGCCCTGCCCGACGATAGCTTACACGAAAACCGTTTGATCGACCTGCTGCGTTCGGAAAGGGACCCACTAGTCAAAATGGGATTGCTGCGGGCATTAGGCCGGCGCCCCACCTCCGCCGCCCACGTTGCCGTGCTCCGGCAACTGGAGGCATCCGGCGACTGGCGGGTACGGGTGGAGGCGGTCTACGGATTGTCAGCCGCCCCCTACGCCAGCGTGCGCGAGAGCATCCTGGAGGCCCTGCGCGATCCCCATCCGCTGGTCAGGGAGGCCGCAGCCGCCTTTGTTCTGACCCGGGGAGTGGAGGAAGATGCCCCGTTCTACTTTCAGCTGGCTACGGCCACCGCGGATACGCTGACGGGCATCCGACTGCTGGGAGCCGCTAACCGCCACCTATCAGCCTACTTGCCGGATTACCGCGACCGGATCAACGGTCGCTTGCGCCTGCTGTACCGCCAATCCCCGGACCCCTTTTTGCGGGCGGCGGCCGTAACCGCCCTCGGGGAATTTCCCTGGAATTACCGCCAGCTTTACCACCTACTGGCGTCGGAAACGGAGCCCGTCGTGCGCACCGCGGTGGCCGAACAACTTTACCAGATCAGCCGGCGGGAGGACTTCGCGGCCTGGTTTCGCGCCAGTACCGGGCGAGTGGGCCGCGAACTCGCCGGCAACTTTCGCCAATTGATCGAGGCGCGGGAGGAGGGGCCGGCCTATTTTGCCGCCCGGGCCCTCCTTGCCAACCCGGAACGCTACGTCGCTTACTATCCCGACCCGGAGTGGATCTACCGTACCCGGTCCACCTACGAGCTCCCCCGGCAATTGGAAACCTACCGCGAAGTAGCGCGTGCCGCCGCCGCCCTGCGGGGTGGCCCGGAACCTGATTTTGCCGAAACGCTTACCCTGAACCGGCCCGACTGGGACGTATTGGAGGGGGGAGAGCCAATCGTCGATCTGCTGACCGACGCCGGGTCTATCCGTTTGAAACTGTGGCCCCGGGTGGCACCGGCCACGGTGTCCAACTTTTTGCGGCTAGTGGGATCGGGCTACTACGACGGTAAACTATTTCATCGGGTGGTGCCCAACTTCGTCGCCCAGGGTGGGGGGCCGCGGGGCGACGGCTACGGCAGCGAGAACTTCCTCCTGCCTACCGAAACGCCCCCGCTGCACTGGGACCGCGCCGGACTACTTGGGATGGCCAGCGCCGGACGGGATACCGAGGGGGTCCAGTTCTTCATCACCCACCGCCCTACGCCCCACCTGGACGGCAACTACACCCTCTTCGGGGAGGTGATTGAAGGTCAGCAGGTAGTGGACCGACTGGTACCGGGATCGATAATCCGTTCAATCCGTCGAATTGATGAGTGAGCTTCGCACCCGCGTCCGCGCCCTGAGCCAGTCTTACGCGCCCGAAATCTCGGCGATCCGCCGCCACCTCCACGCCAATCCCGAACTGAGCTTCGCCGAGCACGATACGGTGGCCTACGTAGCCGGGCAGCTTGACCGCATCGGTATTCCCTACCGAAAAGCGGCCACCACCGGCCTGATCGCCGAGATCAGTGGGGGTAGCGGACCCACGATCGCCCTGCGCGCCGACCTGGATGCCCTGCCGATACAAGAGGTCAGTAGAAAAGACTATCGGTCCACCCGCGACGGGGTGATGCACGCCTGCGGCCACGACGTGCATACGGCCTGTCTGCTGGGGGCGGCCAACCTGCTGTACGAGCTCCGTACCCACCTGCGGGGTACCGTCCGCCTGCTCTTTCAGCCGGGAGAGGAGCAACTGCCGGGGGGGGCCAGCCTGATGATACGCGATGGAGCGCTGGTCGACCCTACGCCCGTCGCCATTTTCGGACAGCACGTGCATCCGCCGCTGGCCGCCGGCTCCGTGGGCTTCCGGCCGGGACTGTACATGGCCAGCACCGACGAGCTCTACCTCACCGTTACCGGGCGGGGGGGCCACGGGGCCATGCCGCACACCGCCGTGGACCCGATCGTCGTCACCGCCCAGCTGATCACCGCTCTGCAGCAGCTGGTGAGCCGGGAAACCGACCCGACCTTGCCCGTAGTGCTGACCTTCGGGCACATCGCGAGCACGGGGGGGGCCACGAATGTCATCCCGAACGCCGTGAGCTTGCAGGGTACCCTTCGCACGCTGGATGAGGGCTGGCGGAAAGAGCTTCACCAACGATTAAGGCGCACCGTTTCGGGGATTGCTTCCGCCCTCGGTGCCACCGCCGAACTGGAGATTCGCCACGGCTATCCCTTTTTGAAGAACGATGAAGAATTGACGCGCTGGGCTACGCGGCAGGCCCGGGAGCTACTGGGGGAAGAGCGGGTGGTTGACCTACCCATCCGCATGACAGGGGAAGACTTTGCCTTCTATACCCACCACCTGCCGGCCTGTTTTTATCGGTTGGGCGCGCGCGCAGGTGCCGGCGGGACCGTGAAACCGGTGCATACGGATACGTTCGACGTGGATGAGCGGTGCCTGGAGACGGGGGCGGGGATGATGGCGTGGTTGGCGCTGCGGCAGTTGGGGTAGGTGAGGAGATCACCGCGGAGGGTGTGGAGGGATGCGCGGAGGGGGCGCGGAGGGCTAGTTCACGTGGCGACGCCAGTCAAGGAAGAGGTAGACGCCCTCGTCGGCGGTGACGAAGAGGTCCTGGCCTACCGTACAGAGATTGACGGCGGTGTGCTTGGTTTTGATCTTGCCGGTGAGGTTGCCGGCCAGATCGGCTACGTAGACGCCGTCGCCGCCGCCGACCAGCAGGCGTTCGCCGTCGGTGATGGAGCCGTCGGGTACGCCCTCGTCCACCCGGAAGGCGTAGCGGGGATTGTTGGTGATGCGGCCAGTATCCGCATTGAAAGAGTAGGCGTATACGGAGCGGCGGCGGTTTAACTCGACATCCGCTTTTTCGTGGGCCCCATCGTTACTCGTGTCGGTGATAAATAGCGTTTCTTCGTTAGAGGAGAGGGCCAGACCATGGGGCATTTCCAGTCCGCAGCGGAATTCGAAGGGATCGCCATCAACCGGCAACACGTAGATACTCGGCTCCAGAACCGGGGGCGGACGGAAGCCCTGGCGAAATCCGTAGTCCGGGTCGCTGAGGATGAGGTGGCCCTGCTTCGATTGGATGACCTTATTGGGGCTGTTGAGCGGTTGGCCGTTGAAGTTGTCGAATAAAACCGTGCGGGACAGATCATTGAGGTCGATGCGGGTGATGGCACCGGGGCGTTCGTGGTCGCCCTGTTCGCAGACCAGCAGGGTCTGGCCGTCGTTGCTCAGGCTGAAGCTGTTGGCCATATTGGCGTCGTGAATCCACTCGACCGGCTGTATGGACTCTACGGTCTCGCGTTCGACCTTGGCAAAATTCGTTTTGCCGTAGAAGTCGAGGTAGTGGATGCCGGCGCGGGGCTCGTCGAGCTTCTTGGTGGTGGAAAAGTAGAGGCGAGACTGGGCGGGGACCCAGACACAGCCTTCGTGGGCGTCGCAGGGGATGAAAAATGGTGTGGGCATGGTGACTTTAGAAAGTTTTGGTTTATGGGTTGTTCGTTGGAGGTCAACGCAGAGGACACGGAGGCATGCGCAGAGGTATCGCGGAAATTGTTGCCATACCCCTCCGCGCAACCTCCGCGCATGCCTCTTTTACCTCTGTGGTGAACTCAACACACCCGAACCCTACCTTAGCCCCTACATGAGAGCCAAAAAATCCTACGGACAGCACTTCCTCAC
>CAZKPE010000080.1:0-4638 GCA_964554545.1 uncultured Lewinella sp. | reverse complement strand
CCTACCTTAGCCCCTACATGAGAGCCAAAAAATCCTACGGACAGCACTTCCTCACGAACGAACACTACGCCAGACAGATCGCCGAGGCGCTGGAACTGACCGACCGGTACGACCACGCGCTCGAGGTCGGGCCGGGGCAGGGGATGCTGACGAAGTACCTGCTGGAGCGGGAGGGAGACTTCGCACTAAAGGTGTCGGAGGCGGACCGGGATATGGTGAGCTACCTGCGCGCGCACTACTCCATCCTGGAGGGAGACATACTGGAGGGCGACTTCCTGCGACTGGACCTGAACGCGACCTTCGGGGGAAAGACCTTCGGACTGGTGGGCAACTTCCCCTACAACATCAGCTCGCAGATCCTGATCAAACTGCTCGATAACTACCGGCTGATCCCGGAGATGGTAGGGATGTTCCAGAAGGAGGTGGCCGACCGGGTGATCAGCGGGCCGGGGAGTAAGGTGTACGGGGTGATCGGGGTGTTGGTGCAGTTGCGGTACGCGCCCGCGCTGTGCTTCAACGTGAGCCGGGGGAACTTCAATCCGCCCCCGAAGGTGGAAAGCGCGGTGATCCGGCTTGTTCGCCGAAATGAGCCCCTGCTGCCGGACGAAGCCTACGGGACCTTCAAGCATGTCGTCAAAAGCGCCTTCGGCAAGCGGAGAAAAATGTTGCGGAATAGCCTCAAGAGCATTTTCCCTACTGAGTTCGTAGCGGAACACGACATTTTTACGCGGCGACCGGAGCAGGTAAGCCTAAAAGATTTTGTGCAACTGACCCGATGGGCGGGAAATTACTAATTCCGTAATGTGCACGTTATCAGGCTATTGCAAAAATTTGGGACCAGCCGGATATGAAATACGCACGGAACAAGGGGCTGTAAACTGTCCTACCGAAATTAAAATCGGGGTTAGACATTTGTAACAGACAAAACGGAAAGGGCTTTCCCCCTTCCGCCAAACCGTTACGATGTACACTACACCTACACCCTACGAACAGTATTTAGCGCAGTGCCTGACCGGCGTGTTGTTGCACGTCCGACTGGGGTCGCCCCGCACGGCGGACTGCCACGGTCTCGGCATTTGCCGGATGGAACTGGCGGCTTCCGCTCCCCTCCTTGCCTGCGGGTCGAGCCTGCTGGTTCGCGCCCGCATCGACCCGCCCACCGATCGGTTGCTGCTCCACATTTCACCGGATACCCTTACACCTGCGCTCCGCGCCCGCTACTTCCGCGACGGCTACTTCGGGCTGCCCCGGGCATTTGCCGTGCCCACCACGGTGCTTAGAGCAATCGGGAAGGACGGAGACGATTACCGCATTCCCGGTGGCCGCTACCCGATGCTGGACGACGGGACCTTCCTTACGCTTTCCCTGCCCTTACGGGACCGGCAGAGTCTGCTCCGCCCGCTGCGCCGGGCCGCGTAAATGCTTGCCCCCGCCCCCCCGATAGCTATCGGGGCTATCGGGACGCCCACCACTTATCAACCGTAAAATAACCACCTGATGCCCACCGAAGCGCCCCGGCTCTTCCCCTTCCCACTGGTGGAGGGGGTCGAGGGCCTGCACGCCCGCCACCGCAATACCGGGCGGGCCATATACCTCACCGTCATTGCCGCCCTACTACTGGCCGCCGGCAGTCTGCCCCTGATCGAAGTCGACGTGAACAGCAGCAGCCGCGGCGTTTTGCGCCCGAGCCTGAAACACAGCCCGGTGAGCACCGCCGTCGGGGGCACCGTGACCTTCGCGAACCTGCCCGAGAACGGTGCGGTGACGGCCGGGGATACGCTTCTGTCCATCGCCACCAGCGAACTGACTGCCGAGGCCCGCCACCTGAACGAACAGCTAAGCGAGCGCCGCCGTCTGCTTAGCGACTTGCAGCGATTGCTGACCGAAAACTCCCCCACCCTCGCCACCGCCGTCTACCAGCGCGACTACCGGGAATACCTACGGCGAAGCGACGAACTCGACCTCAGACTAACCCACGCCCGCCGCCAGCTGGAGCGACAGCAGCAACTGATGCAGACCGGCTCCGTAGCCCGTATGGAACTGGAGCAGGCCGAGCACGACGTCCGCATCCTGGAAGGGCAGCAGCAACAACTGCGCGAGCGGGAACGGCAGCAGTGGACCGAAGACCGCCACCGCATCCGCCGCGAACTGGCCGACCGGCAGCGCCAGATAAACCAACTCGCCGAGCGGGCCGAACGCTACACCGTCGTCGCCCCGGTAAGCGGCCAACTCACCCAGACCACGGGACTTCAGGCCGGAGCCCACGTGGCGGCCGGACAAAACCTGGCGCAGATCAGCCCCGACGGCGCGCTGCGGGTGGAGGTCTACGTGAGCCCGAATGACATTGGCCTGCTGCGGGAAGGGCAGTCCGTGCGGCTACAGCTCGACGCCTTCAACTACAATCAGTGGGGTATGGCGGAGGCCACCGTCAGCGAGATCGGCCGCGACGTGAGCACGGTAGACGGGCAGGCCGCCTTCCGCGTCGTCTGTACCCTGCACGATCGCGAACTGCGGCTGAAGAACGGCTACGTCGGCACCCTGCGCAAGGGGATGACGCTGACGGCCCACTTCACGCTGACGCGGCGCACCCTCTTTCAGTTGCTCCACGATAAGGTGGATGACTGGTTCAATCCTTCGTACAACTAAGCCCCATGAAAAAAGTCATCAAGCAACACGATATCACGGACTGCGGAGCCGCCTGTCTGGCGAGTATCGCGGCCCACTACAAACTGGGGCTGCCCATCGCCCGCATCCGCCAATTGGCCGGCACCGACCAGAAGGGCACCAACCTCCTGGGCATGATGCAGGCCGCCGAAAAACTGGGCTTCACGGCCCGGGGCGTGCGGGCGGAGGAAGAGGCGCTGAAAAATGAAGCGGAATTCCCCGCCGTGGCCCACGTGATCGTGAAGAAGCGGCTACACCACTTCGTAGTCGTATATAAGGTCACCGAGAAGTACGTACAGGTCATGGACCCCGGCACCGGGAAGATGGAAAAGCGCGACTGGGCGCAGTGGCGGGAGGAATGGACGGGGGTGCTGCTGCTGGTGGCACCGGCGGATGACTTCCAGACCGGCAACCAGAAGGTTTCGACCCTGGCCCGCTTCGCCGCCCTGTTACAGCCCCACCGGGCAACGCTGGTACAGGCGCTCTTCGGGGCTATCGTGTACACCGTACTCGGCCTGAGTACCTCCATCTACCTGCAGAAGATCACCGACTTCGTACTGGTCAATCAGAACGCGAGGCTGCTGAACCTGCTGAGCCTGACCATGATCGCCATCCTCGGTCTTTCACTCTTTATCGGGGTGATGAAGTCGGTGTTGGTGATCAAATCCGGGCAGCTCATCGATGCAAGGCTGATCCTGGGGTACTACAAGCACTTACTGCGGTTGCCCCAGCGCTTCTTCGACACCATGCGGACCGGCGAGATCATCAGTCGGATCGGGGACGCGGTGAAGATCCGCGCCTTCATCAATGACGTGGCGATCAATCTGCTGGTGAACGTTTTTATCGTGGTCTTCAGCTTCGGCCTGATGTTCACCTACTACTGGAAGCTGGCCCTGGTGCTGCTGACCGTCGTCCCCTGCTACGTGGCCATCTACTGGATCACCAACCGGCTGAATCGCAAACGAGAACGGGAACTCATGGAGCGCTCGGCCGAACTGGAAAGTCAGCTGGTCGAAAGCGTCGGCGCGGTCCGCACCATCAAGCAACTCGGACTGGAGGACTACGCCAACCAGAAAACGGAAACCCGCTTCGTGCGCCTACTCCAGACCACCTACCGCTCGGGAATGAACAGCATTTTCTCCGGGACGGCCAGTGAGGGGGTGAGTCGGCTATTCACCATCATCCTGCTGTGGGCTGGCGGCTACTACGTTATGGAGGGGGTAATCTCTCCCGGTGAGTTGCTGGGCTTCTATGCGCTGATCGGTTACTTCACCGGCCCGGCGAAGGGACTCATCGGCATGAACAAGACCATTCAGAACGCCCTCATCGCCGCCGACCGCCTTTTCGAGATCATCGACCTGGAGGGCGAGGAAGAAGCCACCGAGCTGATGGAGCTGAAGAGTGAGAATGTTGGGGACATTCGCTTTCGTGAGCTCAGCTTCAGCTACGGTTCCCGAAAGGAGGTATTCGAAAAATTGAACCTTACAATCCCCGCCGGCAAGATTACCGGATTGGTCGGAGAAAGCGGGTCCGGGAAGTCCACCATCGCGGCCGTACTACAGAAGTTATACCCGCCGAAAGACGGGAACGTAATGATCGGCAACGTCGACCTGGCTTACGTCAGCAATCAGAGTTTGCGCGCCCGCATTGGCGTGGTTCCCCAGGAATTGCACTTATTCGCCGGTAATCTCATCGAAAACATTGCCGTAGGCGATTACGCTCCCGATATGCAGCGGATACTGAATATCTGCACGGAGCTGGGCTTACTACCATTTATTGAGTCCCTCCCGAATGGTTTTGCGACCTACGTCGGCGAGCATGGCACCAATCTGAGCGGGGGTCAGCGCCAACGACTAGCCATTGCGCGGGCGCTGTACCGCGATCCCGACATCCTTATCCTTGACGAGGCGACCTCTGCGCTTGACTCAGCCAGCGAGCAATTCGTCCAGGACACCTTACACCGCCTACGGGAAA
>CAZKPE010000079.1:3383-15554 GCA_964554545.1 uncultured Lewinella sp. | reverse complement strand
TCAAACGATGGGTGCCCGAATTCGGGACCGATGCCTATCCGGATTCACCGATCGTGGAGCATAAATTCGGCCGGGACCGGGCATTGGAAACCTATAAAAAAGCACTCATAACGGCCCGTGCCAGCCAATAAAACGGGAATATGGGGGGAATATGGGGTTGACACCGAGGGGTACTTAGCTTAGTTTTGTGTAATAACCTCCCAGCATATGTATTCCCGCCTGATCGCTACCCTATTAGCGTTCACTTTTTGTTTCATCTCACCCGTATCCGGTCAGAACCGCCTGAGTTTATTCACTGACTGTGAGTGCGACCGCAACCTGCTCAAACAGGAACTAAATTATCTCAACCACACCATCGACCCGGCTACGGCCGACATCAATTTATTCATCGTTACCAACTACCTCAGCAATGGGGGACGGGTATACGACCTGCAATTCAAGGGACAGCGGGACTTGAGCGGGAACGACCTGAAGTTCCAGGTATCCACCACGCCCGTGATGACCCACCTGGAACGGGAGACCCATCTCATTAAACGTATCAAACTCGGACTGACCGGTCTGTTAGCGGGTACCGACTACGCCGACCGCACGGATTTGATCACCGAGTCACCTACCATTGCCGTTGCCGAAGACACCGTACAGACTGTCAATAAACGGGTCGACAGCTGGAACGATTGGATCTTTTCGGCCCGCGCTAACTTCCGGGCCAACTCGGAGAGCCTGCGGAGCCGCAACGACATCCGGTTCAACTTCAATGCCGATCGCACCACCCCGGAATGGCGTCTGCGCAGCCGGAGCGGTCTGTTCTACCGCATCGATAAGATCGAACAGGTTAATCAGAACGATCTCGATGAGCAGGGCAACCCAATCCCGACCGACCCGATCGTACGCATCCGCCGTGACCAGTGGCAGAGCGCCTCCGTCGTAAAGTCCATCAGCAGCCACTGGTCGGTAGGCATGTTCGGCTCCTGGAATTCAAGCACTTTCTTTAACTACGATCATGGGATCCGCCTGTCGCCGGCCATCGAGTACAACCTATTTGACTACAACGACGTGCCCTTTAAAGAACTGACCATCGCCTACCGGGCCGGGTGGGTGTACAACGACTACTTCGAAACCACCATTTTCCTCCAGGATCAGGAACACCTGGCCCGACAAAGTCTCGATATGGAGTTACGCCTGCGCCAACGCTGGGGCTCCGTGCTGGCAGGCGTGTCGGCGGGCAACTACTTCCACGACCTCGGACTGAACCGCATGGAAATGGACCTGGAAGCAGACGTGCGGCTCTTCCGCGGCCTCTCCTTCACCGTCGATGTCGAGTACAATATCATCAACGACCAGATCAACCTGGGCAAGGGAAACTCCAGCATCGAAGACGTACTGCTGGGTCAGGCACAGCTGGCCACCAATTACAGTAGCGACATCCGCTTCGGCTTCAGCTACACCTTCGGCTCCCTCTACAACAACATCATCAACACCCGCCTGTAGCTCCCCCCCACGAGCGCAGCGAGCCTCCCCCTTGCGGCAGCCTCCACCCGCGCAGCGGCCTCTATCCCTACTCCCCCCTCAACTAAACACAATCTTCCCTCCATACGCCCCCCGGAAATCCGCAAACTGCTTCCGCGAAGCGATAAATTTGATCCGCTGCCCAAAGCTCCCTTTCCCCTTCAGGCGCAGCGTACAAATTTTCATCCATAGGAACCGATTGACCGCAATCCCCTCCACATCCTCCGCGATCCGGTAGCCCACGGTGCGGAAGTAATCACTCACGAATATCCGCTTCCCGTCCGTCTCTACCCGCCGCAGTGGCCATAGCGCCAGCCAGAAGGTACCCAATCCGGCCCCGAGAATGAGCAGCACTGCCCAGCGTAACGATTCCAACGGCACCCCCCCGAAGTAGTGTTCCGGCGAGAACCAGACCACCAGCGTGACACCCACCATGATAGTGGTCCAGAACACCGGAACGAAAATGCGCCAGAACAGCGTCGAGTTAGAGGAAAGACGAAGCACGGAAGGGTACGTTTAGTCCGGCACGGTACGCCGCTGCCGGTAGTAACTAAGGAGTAAGAGAACAACGCCAACCGTAATTGAGACGTCCGCCACGTTAAAAATCGGCCGGAAAAAAAGATAAGCATTGCCGCCGACGAAGGGCAGCCACTCCGGGTACACCCCGTAGAACAGCGGGAAATAGAACATATCCACCACCCGCCCGTGAAATAAACTCTCGTACCCGCCCCCCTCCGGCAGAAATTCCGCTACCCGCCCGTACGGTGCCGATTCCGAAAAAAGCACTCCATAGAACACGCTGTCAATAATGTTGCCCAGCGCACCCGCCTGCACGAATGCAAAGGCCGCCAGGCGCAGCCGGGAACTCCCCCGACGCAGCAGTTCAATCAGATATACCCCCAACAAGCCGACGGCCAGAATGCGAAACAAGCTCAACAGGAGCTTCCCGATACGCCCCCCGAAACTGAGCCCGAAGGCCATCCCGTTATTCTCCACGAAGTGGATCAGCGCCCGCGAGCTACCCAGCATACCGAACTCCTCCCCGTAGTACATGTGCGTCTTCACCCACACCTTGACCCCCTGGTCCAACAGGAGGACGAGAAGAAGAATCAGCAGGACCAGGTTGCGGCGGGACATGGACGGAGGGCAAAAAAAAGCAGCCTTCTCACCCGGGGTGAGGAGGCTGGCAATTTACGTAATCGACTTGTATGGGTAACCCCGCCTAGCGGTTCTGCTTGGCGTGGATGCTTAGCGTGGTGTGGGGTACGATACGCAGGCGCTCGGGACTGATGAGCTTGCCCGTTTGCCGGCAGATGCCGTACACTTTGTTCTTGATGCGCAGCAGGGCGTTCTCCAGATGTTGGATCAGCTGCTGCTGCCGGCCGGCCAGTCGCTGCAGTTCTTCCTTAGCCATGGTGCCGGTTCCATCATCCAGGCCGCGGGGCTTGCCGTCCTCGCTGTTGGTTTCCTCGGAGATCTGATCGAGGTAGAATTGCAGTTGCTTGCGGGCGTCGGCCAATCGGCTATCGATGATCGCTTTGAACTCGGCCAGTTCGGCGTCGCTGTAGCGGGTCTGTTCCTGTGTAAGCATGATGATCGCATTTATCAGGTGAGCGCGCCCGGCAACCTAGTACGAGAAGCAGGTAAACTGGATTCCAGGTTCGCAATGTGTGCACAAATATACTTTGTCTACGCAAGACGGTGCATATCCCGGACAAAATTTATTATATACAAACATAATAGCGGGGGAGAGTCCACCCCCGACTTTTCCTTCGGTTTACCCGTGCGTGCTGCCTGACCCCGCAAAACCTCCTCCTGCAACCCCCATCCGCGGCCGGCGGTTAGGCCTACATAAACTCCCCTCCGATGACCCCCCGCCGCCTCGAGTTCACCACTACGGTCCCCCGCTCCCTCCCCGAGACCTGGGCCTTCTTCAGCCGCCCCGAGAACCTGGAAAAACTCACCCCCCCCGACGTAAAATTCGAGATCAGCAGCCCGGTCAGCGGCGTCCAGATGTACGAGGGCATGATCATCCAGTACCGCGTCACCCCCTTCCCCGGTTTTTCCACCGACTGGGTCACCGAGATCACCCAGATCAAGCATCACGATCATTTCATCGACGATCAGCGCGTCGGCCCCTTCGCCCTCTGGCACCACCAGCACCACTTCCGCCCCCTCGACAACCACACCACCGAAATGCGCGATATCCTACACTACCAGGCCCCCCTCGGCATTCTCGGCACCATCGCCGACAAGCTATTCGTCCACCACCAGGTCCGCCAGATCTTCACCGCCCGCGAACAAGCCATCCAACACCTCTTCCCCCACTAACCGGCGAAACCGACTAAAAGGCCGCAGGCCGCACTACTCTACATACTCCTGTCGCTTAATCACCAACACCCAATCCCCCTCCTCCACCTTATACCCGTAGTCATAGCAGAAATGGTACAGCACCCCACTCCTGCTCCGGTATTCGTTGGTATAGTACCTGAACTTGAAGCCCCGGTCGATCAGCCGTTCCTTCTTCACGTTCGCCTTCCCGTTCGGATTCAGCTCGGCCAGCACGTTTCGGTTATGCCGCAGGATGTTATTGATGGCCCGCTGGAACCCCCGCTCCTCGGCATTGGCGCGATTGTGGTGGGTGGCCCGACAGTTGGCGGAGCAGAATTTCTTGTCGGAGCGCCCCGTATACTCCTCTCCGCATTCCGGACAAGTACGTTTCATGCCGGTAAATGTAAAAATTCCCGGTCGCTCACGAGTAGGTAATTCCCCCCGGTATCGTATAAGTGGGGTTGCGCGAACGCAGGTGCAAAGATTTCGGTGAAGTATTGACGGGCGGCCTTCCGCTCCGGCAGACTACTGGCCAGCCGATTGTAGATCAGCACCCCCCCCGGTCGCAGCCGCTGCCGACAGAGATCAAGAAACTCCTCGGCGTCCAGGTGACCGGGAACGGTTGCGTCCTGAAACACATCGACGCAGATAAGGTCGTACCGCCGCCGGTCGACGTGCATGAACGCCAGGGCGTCGGCCTCGGCCACTTCCACGGGAGCACGTAGCCCGGGCAGACTGTACCGACTCGCCAGATCGATGATCACCGGGTCGATCTCCACGGCCACGTAGCGGTAATCCACCCCGACGTGGTTCTCCAGTAGGTCCGGAATACTACCCAGTCCGAGCCCCAGCACCAGCACGTCGGCCCGCTCCGGCAGTCGCTCGAACCGGCAGGCCTCGAAAAGCTTCCGGAAGTTGAGGTAGTAGTCCCCGAAACTGTAGATGGCATCCTCCGCGACCAGCTGCAACCGCCCGTGCACCAGGCAGACCTCCAGGTAGGCGTTGTGATCGGAAGCCGTCACTTCCAGCCGCTGTTCCCACAGGTAACTGAGCCAGTGGCGGAAGCGGGAAACGGGGGCGGAGCGGTACATAGGGCGAGCAAAACTACACTACCTTTGGCACGTTATTCAGCAAATTGACCCGCCAAAGCTTTACCCCTATGTCCATCGTCGAAATGAAAGTCCCCGTCATCGGAGAATCCGTCACCGAAGTTACCCTCTCCGAGTGGCTGAAGGGCGATGGCGACTACGTCGAGCTGGACGAGCCCATCTGCGAGTTCGAGTCCGATAAGGCCACCCTGGAATTTCCCGCCGAAGCCGCCGGAAAACTCATTTACGTAGCCGGCGAGGGCGACGACCTGGAGATCGGGGCCCTGGTCGCCAAGATCGACACGAGTGTTCAGGAAGAAGGCGGAGACGATGCCGCCCCTACACCTCAGCCTCAGCCTCAGCCTTCGCCTACTCCCCAGCCTGATCCTTCGCCTCAGCCTTCCCCCTCCTACGCCACCGGAACCCCCAGCCCCGCCGCCGGCAAGATCCTCCGCGAAGGCAAGGTCGACCCCGCCTCCGTGAACGGTAGTGGCCGCGACGGACGCATCACCAAGGAGGACGCCCAGAAAGCAGTTGCCCAACCGTCCGCATCCACCAGCTCCGCACCTGCGTCCGCGCCCCCCCCGCCCGCCGCAATGAAGGCCACCGGCACCAGTGGTAAAGTAGCCGCTACCCACTCCGGACAGCAAGCTTTCAGCCGCGACACCCGCACCGAGAAGATGAGCCGGATGCGCCGCACCATCGCCGACCGCCTCGTAAGCGCAAAGAACGAGACGGCCATGCTCACTACTTTCAACGAGATCGACCTGAGTGCCGTCATGGCCCTGCGCAAGCAGGTACAGGAGAAATTCGTAGCCAAGCACGGCGTCAAGCTCGGCTTCATGTCGCTGTTCGCCAAGGCCTGCGCGCAAGTACTGATGGAGATGCCCGACGTGAACGCCCACATCGGCGAAGACGGAAAGTCACTGACCTACCACGACTACGTCGACATCAGCTTCGCCGTATCCACCCCCACCGGGCTCGTGGTCCCGCCCATCCACAACATCGAGTCGCTCCACTTCGCCGAGATCGAGAACAAGCTCAAGGAACTGGCCGCCAAGGCTCGCGACAACAAACTCAGTATCGAGGAAATGAGCGGCGGCACCTTCACGATCACCAACGGCGGCGTCTTCGGCAGCATGATGAGCACCCCCATCATCAATAAGCCACAGTCGGCCATCCTGGGTATGCACAACATCATCGAGCGCCCGGTAGCCGTAAATGGTGAAGTCGTCATCCGCCCCATGATGTACGTCGCCCTCAGCTACGATCACCGGGTCATCGACGGCAGCAGCTCCGTCACCTTCCTCGTGAAAGTGAAAGAGCTGCTGGAGGATCCGAATTTGCTGTTACTTGGGCTTTAGGAGTCGGAAGTACGGAGTCGGAAGTACGGAGTCGGAAGTAGGGAGTACACACGAGCGCAAGCGAGCATCCCCACAGCGGCAGCGTCTACCCGCGTAGCGGCCTCCATCCCAGCGCTCAGCGCGTCTACCCGGCGCAGCCGTCTAATAGGCCGCAGGCCGTCTAATAAATCTCAATATCCCCATAGCTCGTCTCCACCTCGATCCGCCCCGACCCCGTTCCGGCCTTTTTCCCCGTGACGGTCTTCGTCGAGCCCTGGCTTGAGATGTTACGGGGGCTGAGTTGGTCACGCGGCACGTCGATGTCGCCATAGCGAGCGCGCAGATCGAGGGTGTAGCCGGCATTATTCGCTACGTCGATTCGCACGTCGGAGTAGCTGACCCGAATGCGGACGTGGTCGAACCCGGCCTCCAGCGTACCGACCTCCACGTCGCCGTAGT
Source organism: uncultured Lewinella sp. (assembly GCA_964554545.1). Classification (GTDB taxonomy): domain Bacteria; phylum Bacteroidota; class Bacteroidia; order Chitinophagales; family Saprospiraceae; genus Neolewinella. The sequence continues at coordinate 8,827 of CAZKPE010000079.1, read as the reverse complement.
TACCGTCAACCTCCACCACGCGGCTGATGGTACCCAGGTTGAAGTCGGTGTAATTGCCGTCGAGGTAGACGCTGCCGGCCCGCCGTACGGCTAATTCGTTGTAGTTGCCATTCAGGCGGACTTCGGTGGCCGACTCGATGTCGATCTCCTCGTAGCCGACGTCCAACCGGACCGAGCCGACGGTACCGAAGCGGGTTTCGCTGTAGCGGCCGTCGTAGCGCAGATCACCGGCGTTGCGGATGCTCCCCTCGCTGTAGCGCATCTTAATGTCTGAGTCGTTGCCGATCCGCTCGATGCGCGCTGATCCGTAGCTGACGTCCAGTTCCGTCCGGTTGGTGAGCCGACCACCGACCAGGTCGCCGTAGCCCACGTTCAGGTAGGTCGGGCCGCTGAGGTCGGGCAGCTCTACGTCACAGTAGCGGGCCTTCACGTCCAGGGGCAGGGCGGCGGGCATACTGACGGTGTAGTAGATCTTGAAGTCGTCCGAGCCGCCCCCGCCGGTGATCATGTCCCACCAGCTATTCCCGCCGCGGCGACCGTTAATGGTTGTGGTGGCCGAAACCGAGGAGGTGTTGCCCTGGATGGCAACGTCGATCCGCTCGAGGGTTTCCTGGAAGTCGTCTTCGCTGCGGGCCTGCACTATGACGAGGACATCGACCTTCACCCGCTGCTGGTTCCAGGTGACGACCTTGATCTCGCCGTAGCGGTTGTCTAGCTTGACACGAGTGCTGTTGCTGACGGAGTAGGTTTCGGAATAGCGCTTCTCGTAGTCCTTGGTCGCGTTTCCGCAGAGGGGCAGCAGGAAGGCGAACGCCAGGAGGTTATAGAATAGTTTAGCTTTCATTGGTGGGGATATTAGGACGGGACGCGGGGGCCCCGGTAGCGTTAGGTTGGATGAGGTGGCGCTGGATCCGGATCAGGATGTCCAGCTTGGTGCGGTAATTCCCGATCAGTTCGTTGACCAGGGTAGCCCGTTGGGAGGGTGGAACCTCAAGTAGCTGAGCGCGGATTTCGGCGGTGGCCCGGTCGAGTTCGAGCAGGTCTTCCCGCAATTGGGGGTCGTTGTTGACCGCGTTCACTTTACTGTATTCCGCTTCGATGCGTTGTTGGTAGAAGCGTTCGGCTTCCACGAATTCGGGGTCGATCTTGTGTAACTCCTGAGCGACCAGCTCTTCCTGTCCGGCGCGGTAGCCGGTGGTACTCCCGATCTGGTAGACCGTGAACAGCAGCAGCAGTCCGGCGGCAATGGCACCGAGGTAGCGGAAGATCCGACGACGGGCGGTGCGAGCCTTGAGCCGGGGCGCGGACGCAGGTGTGGGCGTTACCGTGGATTCGAAGAGCCGCGGCGGTGGCGTCTCCGAGTCGAAGGCATCCCGGTGGATCGCGATGAACTCGGCGAGGGGGTCGGCTTCCTCCTCCGCTTCGGGCAGGGAGGCGGCGACGCGGTCCCACAGGCTGGCCGGGGGTGCTTCGCTGTCGAATGCCGCGCGGTTATCGCGGATGAAGTCGTTCAGTTTATCGGTTGGCATGGGGCTTAGGCTTTATCGGTGAGCAGTTGGGCCAGACGCTTGCGCGCCCGACTGTACTGGGATTTGGAGGTGCCGACGCTGATGCCGAGGATATTACTGATTTCCTCGTGGTCGTACCCCTCGAAGAGGTAGAGGGTCAGCACGACCCGGTAGCCCTCGCTGAGCTGGCGTACGGCCGCTTTGATTCCCTCTACGGTATACTCCGGTTCGTCGTAGGCGGGGGGGTCGGTGGCCGCGGCCGCGTCGTGATGGATGGGGTCGAAGGCCGTGGTCAGTAACCGCCGTTTCTTGAGGTGGTCGATGCAGCGGTTGACGACGATGCGTTTGATCCAGGCACTGATCGAGGCATCGAACTGAAAGGTGTGGATTTTGGCAAAGATCTGAACGAAAGCGACCTGTAGGGCATCTTCCGCATCGTGGCTGTGCTTGAGCATCCGCAGGCACACATTATACATCGGCTTGGCGTAAAGACCGTAAAGCTTGCGTTGGGCGGTACGGTCGCGGCGTTGGCAGGCCAGCACGATCGCGCGATGGGTGTCGCGGTAGTCAGCGGCGGTTGGCATGGTAAGTATGGTTGGGTGAGCTCCCACGTGAAGTTGTGTGTTTGGTGTAATGACGACTTCCCCGGCACCGGGTTGCACTTACGGGTGAAAATACCGTTCCTACTACCGTGTGACTTTCTACCGGTTTGCCGTCTAGTAAGGCAGCAAACCGTTGTTACTAGGTAATCTAGTCGTCATAAGCCGGGGGGCAACACCTCGGTTTCCGAACATTTGGGAATTTGATTGACATACAACGGTATCTACAGTAAGCTTTTTCAACCGTCCCTATATGCGTAGTCATCTGTACACTCTGCTCTTCATTCTCGGTGCTACCCCTTTGTTGGGGCAGGTCCGGGGGGTGAGTTATACCATTGCCCCTTCGGCCAGCTACACCTGGTTCGGGGAGGAAGCCGGCCTGGAGGATGCCTTCATGTTCGGTGGCCGCCTGGGTTTTGGATTCGGCGAATACGTTGAACTGCGGGCAACTTACCTGCAGACGATCGATCAGCAAACCGATTTCGCGGGTCTGGATTTGGGCATCGACTCCACTTTCGCCAACCAGGGGGTCGACCTGCGCCGCTACGGAGCTGAGTTAAAACTCAATATCGGGCGGGGCAAGCTACTCCCCTACTTCCTGCTCGGAGGGGGCATCCAGGACGTGCAGCGGGAAGGCCTGGACCGGGCCGAAAACATCTTCGGCACTACCGGCCTGGGCCTGACCCTGAGTGCCGCCGATCGCTACACCCTCGGCGTGGAAGGAAAGTATATCGCCTACTCCGGCAACTCCGTTCGCAACCTCTTCAGCGATGAGGAGCGGCTAGCGAATAACATCAGCCTGGACGAATTCAACGCCGATCAGATCGGCACCTTCACCGCCGCGGTCAACCTGCAGTTCTACCTCGGTGGTCGCCGCCCCGGCCAGCTAAGTGACATCGACGAGCAGTACCTGCGCAATTTTCAGGGTGGCATCAGCGGGCTTTCCGTACCGATGGAGATCGGCTTCGCCCGGGTTAACTGGGATGAGTCCCTGCCCTATCGCGATGCCTACTTCGCCGGCGCGACCGCAGGCCTGAGCTTCGGCCCCCTCATCAGTTTACGCGGTTTCTACTATCGCGGGATGAATGACGACGAGCTGAACTTCGACTTCGACGACATCAGCCTTTACGGTGCCGACTTCCGCTTCAACCTCAGCCAGGCCTCTTCCGGCATCATGCCGTACCTGAGCGTCGGGGGTGGCTATATTGACCTCAACGAGGGCTACAACCGCGACGCGACCGTCATCGCCGAACTGGCCTCCAGCCAGGGTTTCGCCTCCGGTGGTGGGGGCATCAACCTGAAGTTCGGAGAGCGCGTGAACCTGAACGGCGGCGTACGCGCCATGCTCACCAGCGGCGCCGATCTGGAGGATTTAAATAGTACCGAACAACTCACGACCAGCCTGATGTACAATGCCGGATTGGGCTTCGTGCTCGGGGGCCGCAACCGGAACAACCCGAACGTAGTGCGCCAGTCGACCATGGAAGATCGCCTGCGTGAACAGCAGACTGAATTCGACCGCCGGGCCGACAGCATCCGCGTCGAGAATCAAATGGAATTGGCTGAGCTCCGCTCCCGCTACCAGGACACCATTGCCCGCCTGGACCAGGAGCTGATCGACGCGCTGGAGGTTGGGGATACCGCCATCGTAGCCGATATCCGGGCCGATCGCGATGAAGCCCTGGCCATCGTAGCTGAAGTAAGCGATCGGGAAGCTGAATTGGTCACCCAGGCCGCCGAAGAGGATCTGCGTCGCAACCAACTCGAACAGGTTGAAATCGATGCCGCCCTCGGCCGTACCCCTCAGCCCGTCACCCCGATGTCCCCGGCCACCCCGAACCCGAATGATGGCAGCGTGATCATCCTGCAGTCCGCCCAAATCGATAAGCTGATCGAAGCGATCGGTAACCGGAATGCGGCACCCGCTCCCGCCACCACGGCCCCGGCCACACCAGCGCCGAGTTCCGAGATGCAGGAGATTCTGCGCCGGCTCGATCGCCTCGAAGACCGCATGCTGATGATGGGTGGCTATGCGCCCCGCCCCTTCACCGCCGACCCCGATCAGGCCGCCGAGACGCGCATCCGCGACCTGGAGGAGCAGGTGCAATCGTTGCGCAGTACCCCTGCCGGTGGTGACGCCTCGATGGCCCCGGAAAGCGGCTCGCAGGAAGGCGCTATGGAACGCCGCATCGAAGAACTGGAACGCCAGCTCCGCGACCGTCAGGACACGGACACGGACACGCGTCCCGTCCGCGATAACGACCAGGAGGACCGCCTCCGCTCCCTGGAGCAACGCCTGATGGACCGGATGGAACGGCTGCAGGACAGCGACAACGACGAGGACCTGGAGGAACTCCGCTCCGGAATGGTGCGTGACCTGACGGACTACCAACGTGATCTCCAGGACGAGATCGACGACCTGCGCCGCGATCTGGACCGGGCCAACCGCGAAGTCGCTCGCCTGGAAGCCAACGAGCAGACCGTCAACGAACGCCTGGACCTGGAACGGGAAGCCCTGCGGCAGGCCCGCCGGGAAGCGCGGCGCGAGGCGCGGCAGGAAACGGTCACTTACACCGATAGCCTGGGCAATACCGTCACCACCCCCGGCACGGTTGGTTTGGAAGACATCACCGTGAATAGCGGCGGCGTATACCTGGCCGACGATAATGCCGAAGGCTTCTTCTCGAATATCACCTACACCGGTATGTCCGGCACGGCGGGCTTCAATTTCGGCGATGCGACCGGACTGGGGCTCGGCCTACGGTGGCACTACAAGCTCGGCCCCGACCAGCGCGCCGAGTTCATGCCCGAAGCCTACTTCGGTATCGGCGACCCGACCACCTTCGGCATCTTCGGAAACCTGGTCTACCCCATCATCGGTAACCGCTCGGAAGAGAATGGATTGATCCCCTACGCCGGCCTGGGTGTGGGCGCGCTCCAGATCAAGGATGAGGAGAACAGTGACGAACTGAATTTCCGTCCCGCCATCAACATCCTCTTCGGCACCTACCTACCCGTAGGCAACGGCCGTGTCTTCGTTGACTTCTCGACCCGCAACTTTTTCAGCGTGAACCAGCTGACGGGGGGGTATCGGTTTAATTTTTAGACCATACGCGCTTCGCGCGATGGGGGTGGACGCCTTCGGCGGGGGATGGAGGCCGCTACGCGGATGGACGAGAGACAGCCCTCCATCCGCGTAGCGGCCTCCATCCTCGCGCGCAGCGCGTCCGTCACACCTCCTCCCGATGCTTATCCAACTTCAGCAGCACGGCCAGCATGATCGTGAAGCTCAGCAGCGAAGAGCCACCCTTGGAGATGAACGGCAACGGAATACCGA
>CAZKPE010000079.1:0-3283 GCA_964554545.1 uncultured Lewinella sp. | reverse complement strand
GTGAAGCTCAGCAGCGAAGAGCCACCCTTGGAGATGAACGGCAACGGAATACCGATGACGGGAACCAGGCCCATCGTCATACCCACATTGACCAGGAAGTGGACTAGCAGAATGCCCGCCACCCCATAGGCGTACGCCCGGGCGAAGGTGCGCCGCTGCCGTTCGGCAATGACGGTGATGCGCCAGAGTAAAAGGGCAAAGATGAGGATCAAGGTAGCCACCCCGATGAAGCCCTGCTCCTCCCCCACGGCCGAGAAGATGAAGTCGGTCAGCTGTTCCGGCACGTAGTCGTACTTGGTCATGGTGCCCTGTTGTAGGCCGCGACCACTGACGCCACCCGCGGCAATGGCGAGTTTGGACTGGAGTAGATTGTAGTAAGCGCCCCGGGGGTCGGCGTCTTCGGGGTGTAACCAGACCATCACCCGCTCGTGCTGGTGGGCGGGAAGCAGCCGATTGGTGTACACGTAGTTAGTGGAAAAAGTCAGCGCAAGACCCCAGAGCAGGAAAAAGGTCGCGACGCCCACCAGCCGCCCGTTGCGCTGGAGCAGATGGTAGACTCCAGCACCGAGTAAGCACACCGCCAGCCCGATGGTCGCCAGCAAGCTGTAATCGGACTCCAGCGCCCCGAATGTGATTGCACCTGCGGCCGCGCCCCCGAGTGCGTACAGCCACCCGCGACGTGGCAGGGAAAAGGCGAATAACAACAGACAGACCGTGAGTAGGCCAACCAGTAAAGCCTGAAAGGGAAACAGAATACCCAGCACGGCCATAGTGGCCGTGAAGCCCCCCAGTACGAAAACGATGGGGTTGAGCCCCTCCCGGTACATCACCAGCAGAAAGCCGAAGAAGACCAGCGTCGACCCCATGTCGGGCTGCCCCAAAATGATGATGGCCGGTAACAGCCAAATGAGGCAGCCGTAGATGACGGTGCGAAAACGGTCCAGCCTGCCGCCGGACTGGCTCAGGAAGGCCGCCATCGCCAGACAGGTGCCGAATTTGGCGAGCTCGCTGGGCTGGAAGGTCATGCCCCCCAGGCTGAACCAGGAACGGGCGCCATTGATTTCCTTGCCGGCCACCAGCACGAGTAGGAGTAGCAGCACGGTAACCAGATAGATAGGATACGCCCCAACCACCCAGAGGCGGCGGTCGATGAGGTAGTTGATCCCCACCCAGGCACCCACCGAAATCAGAAACCACATAAATTGCTTCCCGGCGGGGCTCGCCAGGCGGGCGGTGATGCCCCCCGTGTATCCCTCCGGGGGAGCCCCCACGGAATTGATCATGAGCAGACCCGTGAAGACCAGGAACAGGTACAGGATGATGATGGCTACATCGGTGCGGTTCCGGGTCAGCGAGATACGGGGCATGGGGGTGCTAGTACATCTTCAGCAACTCGCTTTCCTCCACCTCGTCCTGTACCAGGTAAACGCCCTCGATGTCGCGGCTCAGTTGCTGCCGCAGTCGGTCGGCCTCGCGGCGGGTAAAGAAAGCACCGGCGCGTAGCTTGTAGTAGGGGGAATTGTGCACCCAGTCGACGGGAATGCTCGGGTAGGTATCCTTGAAGTCGGCCTCGGCGGATTCCAGCTGCCGCCGGTCGGTCGTGGCCAGGATTTGCACCCGCCAGCCGTCGACCTTGTCATTGGTCTCGTTGATCTCACTAAAGCGGTTTAGCAGGCGGTTGACGTCCTCGTCTGGGGTGACGATGTACTGTGTCTGGGCGGAGAGCGCCAGCGAGCAGAGCAGAAGGAAACAGCAGGTGAGAACGCGCATTGTAGAAGGTTAGATAAGCGAAAGTCCGGCCGAGGTACCGATTCGGTCGGCTCCGGCCTCCAGGAGTTCGCGGGCCTGCTCGGGGGTTCGGATACCGCCGCTGGCTTTGATCTTGATCTCCGGATGTAAGTTAGCGCGCAGGAAGCTGACTTGTTCGACCGTCGCACCGCCCTGGGTTCCCGAGGATGTTTTAACGTAGTCGGGCCGCACCGTATTACAAATCTCCACCAGCCGGTCCCGCTCCTGGTCGGTCAGTACGCCCATCTCCAGGATCAGCTTGCAGACCTTACTCTTCAGGCGTACCGTAGTGGCCATCTGTTCGATCTCCGTGCGGACGTAGCTCCAATCCCCCGACTTGACGGCCGATATGTTGATCACAATATCCAGCTCGTCGGCCCCTTCCTCCAGGCAGCGCCGGGCCTCGGCCACTTTGATCGGGGTGTCGGAGTAGCCGTAGGGAAAGCCGATCACCGTGGCCAGCCGCACCTCGCTGTCTTGCAGCAACGGACGCGCCCGTGAAACGAAGTAGGGGGGAATGCACACGGCGCAGAAGTCATGCTCCCGGGCTTCTTCGCAGAGCCGCTGGATATCCGACAAGGTGGCTTGCGGACTAAGAAAGGTATGGTCGATCGTGTGGTTCAAGGGGCGTCGTTCTGGGGCAGGTGTCGGAAAGCGCGGCAATATACGCCGGCTTTACGGGCCTACCTACCGTGGCAATGCTTGAACTTCTTGCCGCTGCCGCAGGGGCAGGGGTCGTTGCGGCCGATCTTCGCCGAATCCCGCTGGAAGGTCTCCACCTTTTCGGGCTTGCTGGCGGCTTCGGCGGCCCGACGCGCGGCGGCAGCGGCGGCCGATGCGGGCTGCTCGCCACCGGTACTGCGGTTGACTCGGGTAGGGGCTGTCACTACGCGCCGCGGCGCCCGGGCCTCCCTGATGTCGGTGGGCTGGGCGATCTGCAGGTCCCCCTTGGCGAGGTAGCTGGTCGTCTTCTCGTTGATGCGGCTGATGAGCTCCTCGAAAAGGTCGTAGGATTCCATCTTGTAGACCACCAGCGGGTCCTTCTGCTCGAAGCTGGCCATATTGGTCGAGGTCTTGAGCTCGTCCATGCTGCGCAGGTGCTCCTTCCAATTCTCGTCCAGAATGGCTAGTGTGACGGCCTTCTCGATGTCCGACTTGATGCTCTTGCCGTTCGTCTCGATGGCTCGCTCGATGTCGGCCGTGATCTGCAGCGGGTGGGTACTGCCGTCGGTGAAGGGGATGATGATGCGCTTGTAGCGACCGGGCTGCTCTTCGTTGACCTTGCGGATGTGGGGCATGACTCGCTCGATAAGGGTAAGCATCTTTCGCTCGTAGAAGGCGCGGAACTCATCGAGTAGCTGATCGGCCACGTCGTTGACATCCTTATTGTCGAAATCGGCGGCCTGGATCTCGGACTCGAAACCGAGTAGCCGCTGGGTGGCCAGCCGGAAGGTATCGAAGCTGCCGTTCTGCTTGTGGGCGTAGACGATGTCGT
>CAZKPE010000078.1:0-15701 GCA_964554545.1 uncultured Lewinella sp. | reverse complement strand
TTCTCACTCACCTGGGCGCCTTCCTCCAGGCTGACTACCGACTCCCCCGTCCCCAGATCGAAGAAGGGAGCGAAGGTGCGGTTGCGAAAGCTCGACTGGTCGATACCGAGATTGGCGCGGAAGTTGAGCCCGTCGATGAGCTCGTATTCGGCGAAGACATTGCCAAGTATGCGATTTGCCGTTCCCGTACGCTCCACCAGGCTTTGGGCGGCTACCGGGTTCAGGATGCGGGGGTCGCCGTCGGCGTTGGTCGACCCCTGGAATCCGCCGATGTTGTCCGCATTGGTTACCGGCACGGTAGGCGGACTCAGCAGCGTCCAGCTCAGAATACTGTTTCCCTGTCCGAGGTACTCCAGGTCGGTGCTACTCCGGCTTACGGTCAGCGAGTTACCGAATTTGAATCGGCCCAGCCGGGTATCGGTATTGATGCGCAGGGTGGTCCGCTCCAGTCCGGTACCGATGATGGTGCCCTCCTCGTCGAAGTGCCCCAGGCTGGCGTAGTAGCTGAAGTTTTCCGTTCCTCCACTGGCGCTTAACTCGTAATTTTGGATAACTCCGCTCTGGAAGATCGCGTCCTGCCAGTCGGTATCGAAGGGCAGCGTCCGCCCGGGTTCGAGGTTGGTGATGGGGGCCTCACCGCTGTTTTCGGTGACGGTGTTGCGGACCGTGCGGTACTGCTCGGCGTTGAGCAGATCGAGGGTATTGGTTACACTCTGGGTGCCGACGTAGGTATTAAAGGTGATCTTCGGCGCTCCGCTCTTGCCCCGTTTAGTGGTTACGATGATTACGCCATTTGCCGCCCGGGCACCGTAGATGGCGGCTGCCGATGCGTCCTTCAGTACGGTTACCGAGGCAATGTCGCTGGGGTTGATGGTGGCAAAGGGGTCGCCGCTGATGCCGACGCCGGTCTGGATGATCACGCCGTCGATGACGTAGAGCGGACTGCTACCCCCCGTGATCGAGCCCGTGCCGCGTATGCGTACGTTGGCCGCCCCGCCGGGGGCCCCGCTGTTGCTGGTGATCTGCAGTCCGGCTACCTGCCCCTGCAGCGCGCTCTGGAAGCTGGCCACCGGCCGCCCTTCGATGGCCTCGCTGCTCAGGGAGCTTAGTGCGCCGGACACGTTGTCCCGCGTCTGGGTGCCGTAGCCGATCACCACGACCTCCTCGAGGGTTTCGCTGTCTTCGGCCAGTTCGATTTCCAGGAGATCGCGGCCGTTGACGGGCACGTCCTGGGTGAGGTAGCCTAGATAAGAGATCCGCAATACGGCATCGTCGACCGGAACGCTTACGCTGAACTTGCCATCGAGATCGGTCTGGGTGCCGCTAGATGTGCCCACTACCAGCACGGTAGCGCCAGTGAGGGGGAAGCCATCGGTATCGTAGACGGTTCCGCTGACGGTCTGGGCCAGTAGGGTGGTAGTGCCGAGCAGCCCGTAGAACAGAAGGGTCAGCGAAAATGGAAAGGGTTGGTAAGTCACCTAGCGAGAATTTTGTACTGCGGTTGATCAAAAATCATTTTCAATAGTCTAAAATTTTAGCCGTAAAACTCTATTGATTCGGGAATCCGCATAGAAAAGCGCCTCTTCCGGGCCAATTATCCCGTTTTGGGGTGGGCGGCGGAGCGCAGGTGCCGGCTAATCAAAACATTCTGGGGGATCGGAGGCAAACGAGCTACTTCTAATGATCGACAAACTTTTCGCTGGTTATTTATAAATCCGGAGGTAATCGAATCGGTAAGAAGGGGTTTTCGCAAAATTTTCGATGCAACTTGACGGCCTTACTGGATTTGATCCCTTTTTTCTTACACCGTAACCTACCCATAACATGCCGTTGTCCAGCTCCCCTTCGTTCTTTTCCCCGCCGCCCCGTCGAGTACAGGGCCTCATCCTCCTTATGGTGCTTGCTTGCACCTGCGTCCGCGCCCAGATCAGTCGATGGGAAAGCCTGTCACCGGGGGCCGGCGGACAAATACAGGACATCTACTTCGACCCCTTCACGGAGGGCAAAATATGGTTGTCCAGCGACGTCGATGGTACTTACCTCAGTACGGACTACGGCGATAGCTTAGCCTACGTAAGCCGCAGCCTGAGTCATGGTATGAGCTTTAAAGTTCGGCGGACTAATACCCCCGGTGGCCGCATCTATCAGGGTGGGCTCTACGCCGCTCACTACTCCGATGACGAGGGCCAAAGCTGGACGCGCATCGAAGAGACCGCCGCCGATGCTATCGCTACCATCGCCATTGGTACCGACGACCGTACCGTGTTGCTCGGACCCAGTTGGCACACCAAAGACCCCCAGAAACAGCAATCCGCCCAGATCGACCCCATACAGCCCCTGCTCGGTCCACGCACGCTCTACCTGTCCACCGACGGGGGAGAGACCTTCACCGAGCAGCGGTACGAACCCACCGATGGCTACCGTCAGGTATTCGGTGCGGAAATTCATCCGACTACCGGTACCCTGTATATCGGGGCGGCCTCCGGCGTATACTTTTCTACCGACCAGGGGCAAACGTGGCTGCGCGTCGCGAACCCCGATGATGCCTACCGCGGAGCGACCGGCGGTGTGGTAACCTCCGAAGTTCGTAAGCCCGACGGAACCATCGACCTCAACGGCTACCGCTACAGCGGGGGCTGTACGGGAATGGCGATCACCGCTGACGGCAGCCGTATGTTTGCCGTATACCAGACGGCGGAGCGGAGCTGGACGATGTACACGATCGTGACGGATGAACTGGCTACGGGTAACTGGCAGGCTATCAGCGCGATAGGTACCGGAACCTTACCCCAGGAAGTGCAGTGGTTCAATCCGCGCATTGACCCCCGCTCGTCGGATACGGAAATTAAACTCATCATCGGGTCCACCTTCCTGGTGAATGCCAACCGGGTCGGGCTGTACGAAGGAACCGTGCGGCTGGACGGAGATGGGGCGGTGACGGACGCCGACTGGCAGCAGGTACTTTTCAACCGCGGCGACCTTCCCTGGAGCTTCGCCCAGGGGTGGGAGACGGTAAGTTTGATCTCGCGGGCCTACGACTACACCCCGGCTAGCTGGACGGAGCGGCGCATCATTTCGGGGGGAGGAAATACCTACTTTCTGAGTACGGACCCGGCGGCGGCGGGCTGGCCCTTTAATGCGGACAGTTGGCTGCCCATCTATACGCGTAGGAATGCCGATACCAGCGCAGGGCCGATCCCTACCTATTCCGATCGGGGTTTCTCCAATACGGTGACGTATGACGTGGCTTCGTACGACGACTACGCCATTCAGGCTAACGCCGATCAGGGGATCCTGGAAAGCTGGGACCGAGGACGAAGATGGACGAAGGAAACCTTCCCCTTCAAAGCCAGTAATGCCCAATCCGTAGCGATCACCTACACCGACCCTCCGCTCGTGCTGGCCGATGCGCGTACGAACAGCTTCGGTATCCCGAAACGCGACCGCCTCAAACTGATGGCCCGGCAGCTGACCGATCCGACCACCCAGGCCCCGAAGAGTGACTGGCGGCAAATCGGGGGCAAGGACGGTGGTCAGGTGGTCAATGGGCTAGTCAACCGGATCATCCAGGGGATGGCCCTGGACCGGAAGCAACCCAGTCGGGTGTACCTGGGGATGCTTCGGGAGTTCGGGATTGGCGGAATCTGGGCCACCGAGGAGATTGAGGCGGTGTACGAAGGCCGTACCAACTGGCGGGAGATCAGTTCCCCCGGAATGCGCAACGTTTTTACGTTCAACGATATTTTCGTCGACCCCAATGACTCCGACGTACTCTGGGTAGCCGGCGGCACGCTGCGCAGAGGTACCCGCAACGGGCCCTACGACTGGAGCTGGGAAAATTCCGGTGTCCCGATCGGCGATCTGCACGTCTGGGACAATAACGGAACAACCGTCGTCGGCCTCACCGCTTCGCTGGAGGGCTCACCCGAACAGGTGTACCTACTGACCGACCCTCGGGGCGAAGACCTCACCGATTTCGTTCCCGCCGGACTGACCGTCGCCAATACCCTGGATCTGCGCCCGGAAAGCTGGCTGGACCCGGATGACGTGGTTTCCATGGAGGGGTTGGCGGGTTACGGCGATCAGATTTTCGTCACCACCGTTGTATCCCGTCACAAAAAGGGGCTTGGCGTCTTTCGTGGTACCATTCAGTCCGGTGCCGGATCAACGAGCCTGATCTCTACCAAACTGAAAGAAAAGCAAGCCAAGAAAGAAAAGAAACCGAAAAAGGATAAGGACAAAGACAAAAAGCCGAAAAAGGAGAAGAGCAGTAAGCTCCAAGAAGCATCGGTGGACGGGGTACAGATAAGCTGGGAGGCATGGAGCACCGACGAGACGGGCTTCGACCTCTATTATCCGCGCGACGGGACGGCCGATGCGAAGGTGATCCGGCAGAACGATGGTTCCCTGTACTACGCCCTGCCCACCTTCGGGACGGGGGTTTGGTGGCGGTACATCGGCCGGGATACCGTACAACCCCCCCTTACGGTAACCAGTAGTAGTTTGATCTTCTCTCCTTCGGCGGGGGAGCAGCAGCAACTGACGTTCACGACCGATGCAACCTGGACGCTGGTCGGTACACTACCGGATTGGGTCACGGTAGCCGAATCCTCCGGGCAAGGGAGTGGAAGTCTGGTGTTCACCACCCTTACATCGAACGAGTCCGCACCACCCCGCCGGGCCACGGTTGTGCTCTCGGCCGCGGGATCGGAGGTAGAAATCTTACTGAGCCAGGAAGCGGCCCCCGCCCGGGTGACCTTCGTGACTACCCCCATTGTAGTGGACGGGCTGCAGGAGGCGATTTGGAACGAGGTCCCCACTAACCCGATCACGGTCACGGTAAGTGGGTCGGCGGCCGGGCCGGTCGACAGTTTCCGCCTGGCCTATACCCGGGAGCGCTTGTACTTCATCGCCGAGGTAACCGACGGTAGCCCCCAGGCTGGCGACACGATCCGGTTCGGTTTCGACGCCAGTAATACGAAAGGACTTAAACTTAAAAGCTCGGACTTTCTCTTTACCATAGCGGGGGACGGCACCCTCGACGGACTGGCGGGCGAGGCTGGGGTACAGACCACTGATGCCGGCTACCGCTACGAACTGGGGGTGGCGTGGACCGACCTCGGCGTGCTCCCCTTTGCCGGCTCGGTAAGCGGAGTCGAGGTCAGTGTAAGCGATTACACGGATACGGCTACTCCTACCGTCGTACGGCAGTACTTCGGGAACGTCGACCTGACGGCCGAAAACCCCAGCCTGTGGGGCGAGGCCCGACTGACCGGAACGGATTTGCCCTGGTTCGAAGACTTCCCCCAGCCGGAATTCACCCAGGTGGATACCGGACTGACCGCCTGGTCGCTCGACCTGTCCGCGACGGATATGGAAGGGGACGATGCGAAGTACGTGCACGTCGAGAAGGGCGCACTTAAGGGCCGCCACCTCGATGGTGAAGGGGTGTGGCTGTCGGAGGTCATCGATATCCGTACTGCCGACTACGTCCGCGTCTCGCTGGACGCCCAGGAGACCGGACCGAACGGAGGCAACAACGGGTACCTTAAACTCGCCGTGATCGTGGACGGCGGACCGGAACTGCTAGTTGATGAATTGGTGGGGGATGCACCCGTCGACGGGCAGTTTTACGAACTCAGCGCGGATGGTCTGCGGGGCTCTAGTTTGCAACTCGTCGTGCGAATGAACAACTCGACCGGAGGCACTAACCATTCGATCGATAATGTGCTGGTCGACTTCGGTGCCGAGGCGGTTTGTACCACGCCGAGTGAGTTGAGTGTAGTACGCCTCACCGATACTAAGGCTACCCTGCAGTGGGTCATGGAAACGGAAGGTCTGGCCCGCTATACGGTTGGCTATCGCGTGGCGGGGAGCGGCGCGGAGTTGACGGAACTGACCGTCGATGATGCAGCGGAAGTGACCATTGATAGTCTCATGCCCGCTACCGAGTACGAATGGCGGGTAAGCCGCCGGTGCCCGACCGAAACGTCAAGTCCCGTACTCGGCCCCGTCTTCCGGACCCTCAATGCGATCATTCGGGAAGATATTTACTTCGAGACCTTCGATTTGGCCGGATGTACGGTGGGGGCGACGACGGTAGCCGACTATGCGTGTTACGCCGAACCGACGATCAGCTACAGCGGCGAGGGGGAGTTGAACGATCTGCGGAACTTTGGAACGTATACCGATGCCTCCGGTGGCTATCACCTGTTTGCCGGTGGCGGGGGGCAAGTTTTCAACGCTACGGGGATCAATACGGCCACCTACGATAACCTGCAGTTTAGCCTGGCGGTACTGAAGAACAGCCGCTTTGATGCCGGGGAGGGGCTGATCGTAGAATTTTTAGATGGGAGTAGCGTGGTCGGCGAAATGACCGTCGACCTGCCGGTCGGTGAAGAAAGCAACAGTACCTGGTACCTGGTAGAGGCCGCCGTGGCGGACTTCCTGCCCGTCACCGCCAATTTCGGTTACCGTATCACCACCCCCGATGCTACCCGCTTCCGCATTGACGATATTCGGCTGCGGGGACAGCTGAGGTGCGACGCGCCGGAAGGGGTGACAGTCAGTGAGGTAAGCCAGCAAGCGGCGACCCTCAACTGGACGGAGGTAGCGGGCGCCGCCGCGTACACCGTGGCCATTGCCGAGATCGGTAATGAACTGAGCGCCGGGCAGGCGGTAAGCGGTACACCGTTTACGTTCACGGATTTACTACCGGGTACGGAGTATGTCTACTCTATACGGACAAACTGTAGTGCGACCTCCTCTTCCGCCGCCATAGATGGGAATTTCACCACCGCCGCCGGTGAGCCCGCCGTACCGTTTCTGGAAACCCACGAGCGGGAGGGATGTACGGACGCAACGCAGGCGATAGCCGCTTATTCCTGCTACAGTGCACCGGAAGTGGCTCACTTTGGGGAGGGCATCGTTAACAGTTCGGCGGGAAGTACTGGCTATGCCGATGCATCGGGGGGGGAACATATCTTTCTGCGGGGGGGTGGAGAGAGCTACACCCTGGCCGGTATAGATGCGACGGTGTTTACGGACCCAGTGCTGAATTTCGGGGTCAGGAAAAACAGCCGGACCGACGATGGAAGTACGTTGAATGTGGAAGTCAGTTATGACGGTGGTGTTAGCTGGGACGGTCTTCCCGTGCTACTACCCACAACCACTGAGTCCAACTCTACCTGGTACCGGGTTGATCTTTTCCTGAACCAAACCGGAACGGCCGACGTCCACCTGCGTTTCACCGCTACAGCGAATATCCGCTATCGCATCGACGATATCGGTCTGGGGAATGCCGCTAGTGAATCTTTGTCAGCGCCCGACCGGTCAATACGGCAATCTTCGGAGCGTACACTGACCGCGGCCCGCCTGTATCCCAACCCAGTCGACAACCGAATCGAGCTACAGTTGGCCGCGCCGGTCGCAGAGATCGAATGCTATATCTTCGACGTATTTGGTCGCCAGCTAATTTATCGCGGCCCGCGGCCGGAAGCCACCGACCGTATATCGATCGAATTACCCGACCTGCCCGCCGGACTGTACTACTTGCAGACAACGGCTTCGGGTGAGCGAGCTATCTATGAATTTATCAAACGATGACTGAACCTAGTTTATCCAGCGGTGCCCCCGGGGCAAGTATCGAGTTCGATTACTACGACAAAGTCCTCGGGGGCTGGGTAGGTAAGTGCGCCGGCGGCATCCTGGGGGCACCCATAGAGGGGTATAAGGCCTTTAATAATATCGAGCTGACGGACGAGCTCTTCGCCACCAACTTCCCGAACGACGACCTGGACTTGCAGGTACTCTGGCTGGATATGGTGGCGAAGAAGGGCCCCTACGTCCGGGCCGCCGACTTCACCGCCCACTGGCGCGATCACGTGGCCTTTCCGTGGAACGAGTACGGCATTGCCAGTCGCAACATCGCGCTAGGTCTCGACCTGCCCGATACCGGCCGCCACGATAATGGCTACTGGAGCGAGAGTATGGGTTCGCCCATCCGGTCTGAAATTTGGGGCCTGCTTTTTCCGGGCGATCCGGAGCGGGCCGCTTTCTACGCCAAACTGGACAGCGAGCTGGACCATACCGGCTTCAGCGTCCACGCCGAACAGTTCTTCAGCGCCTGCGCCGCCCTGGCCTTTACGGAAACCGATCTGCGAGAGATCATGGCGCGGGCGCTGCACGTCATTCCGGCGGATAGCGACTGCACCGCCCTGGTACACAAGGTGCAGAAGTGGTACGACGACTTCGGCTTCGACACCGCCGCCGCGAAGATCAAGAGCTACTACGGGGATGCCGACTTCACCTCGGCGCCGATGAACGTGGGCTTTACGATCCTGTCGATCCTGCACGCCGGCACGGACTTCGACCGCATCGTAGAATCGCTCCACCTGGGGCACGACAGTGACTGCGTAGTAGCTACGGCGGCGGCCCTGGTGGGTATCGTGAAGGGCTACCGGGCCATTCCCGACCTGTGGAAGCAGCGGGTAGGTAATGAACTCCTCATCAGTGAGGAGGTGAGCGGCATTCGCTGTCCGGCTACCCTGACCGAGCTGGCCGAGTGGACCTGCCAGGTGGGCCGGCGGATCGCCGGGGGCTGGCCCGAACCGGAGTGGCCCGTGGCGCTGCGTACGGAGTGGACGGAGCCGGGGATTGCGCTTCACCTCGAAAACCTGACCGACCGGGAGCTATTCGTAGACTATTCCCTCACCTCCGAGCACTTCGACCGGGTAGAGGGGAGAGTTCTGCTCGGCGGGCGAGATCACCGGCGGATTCCCGTCGTGGATCGCATACCTGATGCGCATACCGATGGGCCCAGCCGGCCTTACACTGTCTCGGTGGCCGTGGATGGGCGGACCCGCACCTACGAGCGCGGCCTGCCCGACTACGGGAGTTGGCTGCTACTCGGTCCCTTTATTCGGGCCGATGACGATCTGGCTCCCATGGAGGCCGACTTTCCCGATCACGGAATGAGTAGCCTGCCCTCGGTACGCTACATGAACCACGACCGGGTAAACGGACCGGAGACAACCTTCGTCGACCATGCCAGCATCGTAAAGTTACTAGCCGGGGAAGACCGGGAGGGGCGCCCCTTCACTGTAAGCATACTGCGTCCGGGCTCCATGACAATGGATCCGGGCGATCACTTTCGGGGACGCGGCGAACGCACCCTTTACCTTAGCACCCATATTGAGACTGACCGGGAACGGCAATGCTGGCTGTGTCTAGGCAGTACGGCCTACCTGACGGCCTACGTGAACGGGACGGAGGTGTTGCGCCACCGGGAGGTACGCAGGCTCTGGCCGGCAACTGCCGTTGCCCGCATCAGGCTGCCGGCGGGCACCAACGTACTTACCATACGCATGGACACCCTTACGGACGACTACCGGATTAGCGTGGGCCTCAAAGACTTCGCCGGTCGCCACCACCACCAGTCGCACTGGAATACGGACCTGGCATTCAGCGTAGCCACCGATTGATGCGGACGGACCGGATACTTACCTTCCTGTGCTGCCTGCCCATCTGTTTGCTGCTATGCCTAATGGGTTGTCGGCCCAAGGCGTTAGAAGTGAGCGTCGGCGAGCCCCGGCGGTTGGACCCTAACGCCATCGGGGTGAACGGGAACCTGACCCATTTGGATGCCCCCTGGGAAAACGAGCGGCTCCTGGCCGCCTTTCAGGAAATGGGTGTACGCCACCTGCGCTACCCGGCCGGAACGTTGGGTAATTACTGGGACTGGGACGAAGGGTGGGTAGATGTTTCCGTCCCCGATAGCCTGATGATCTCCTGGGTAGTAGAATACGGACTGAAGCAAAGCCCCAACCGGTATACCCTGGAAAACCTAGCCCTTTCGTACCGGCGCACGGGAGCCGAGCCCGTCTTCATGCTCAATATGCTGAGTAAGGATCTCGATCACAGTCTGCGAAATCTACGCCGGGCGCGGGAGCTGGGCCTGCCGGTTCGCTACATCGAACTCGGCAACGAACTCTACTTTAACGTTCCCTTCCCCCTATTGCGTTACCCAAGCCCGGAAGACTACGGCCGGACCTGTGCCGAATGGATCGCCGTGCTCCGACCGGAATTCCCCGAAGCGCGTTTCGCCGTGGTGGGCTCAACCCTGGACGTACACCCCCGGCAGCGAAACTGGACGCAGCGGGTGCTGGCTGCCTGCCCGACGGCCGATGCCGTAACCTACCATACCTACGGCCCGAGTGGACTCGACGGCCGCCGCAACCGCCGCAACTTCGAACCCGGGCGGGAGGGCCTCGGGAATCCGTATACGGCTACCCGAACAGGGCCGGAGAACAGCGAAGAGCGACGGGCCTGGGAGCGGGATCAGCTGCGCGATCCGGCTGCCTACGCAAACTTGCTGACCACCGCCCGCACCAATGCCCGGGGGTACGAGAAACTAAATTTACCCGATGAAACGGACCTCTGGATCACGGAATTCAATATGCGCGACGACAGTTCGGCCATACTCGGAAGTTGGGCCCAGTGCCTTCTGCTCTCGGTGTACTACCGGGAGTTCCTGGAGGGGCCCGCCACCCTTACCACCGTCCATAATATAGTAGGGCCGCTGTTCGGACTGATCGACACCGACTCCTTCGAGCCGACCGCGGCGGGGGTAGTAACTACCTTATTCGCCCGGGCGGCGGCAGGCAGTGATAGCAGCCGTACGCTGAGCTACCCGGAAGCGCCCCTGCTAACCGATGATCGGGGGCAAACGGTGACCTCGGTGGCCGGGCACTGGTTCAGCGGTGCGACCCACCGGGCGCTGGTGGCTAATTACGGTAGTTCACCGGTCCATGTCAAGTTGCCATCCGAATGGACGGGTGGGAGGGGGTACACGTACCGGGCCCCGCTGGACCGACGGATCGAAGGGTGGGGCAACGTGGACCACACGACGACCGACGTTTTCAACGGTGAACTTACGCTGCCTTCCCATTCGCTTACCCTGCTTAATGCCGTACCATGACAATGAATTGGCCACATGTACTTCTGTTAAGCGGGGTAATCCTGTTGGGGGCGTGTTCCACCCGTAATGTTCCGGAAGAGATGGCACCTGCGTCTGCGCCCAAGCCCAATATCATCTGGTTGGTGGCCGAGGATATCAGTCCGCGCTTTGCCGCCTACGGGGACAGTCTGGCCCACACCCCCCAGCTGAACGCCCTGGCCCGCCGGGGGATCGTGTACGACCACGCCTTCACGACCGCGGGGGTGTGCGCGCCGAGCCGCTCAAGCCTCATCACGGGGATGTACCAGACGAGCATCGGGACCCAGCATATGCGGCAGCGGCCGAGCGTCATCCCGATGCCGGGTCCGCCGCAATACAACGCCGTGCCGCCGCCGGAAGTGAAGGCCTTCCCCGAGCTACTGCGGGCGGCGGGCTACTGGACGGCCAGCTACACCAAGCTCGACTACCAGTTCGGCGACCCCTTTACCGTCTGGGATACGGTCAACTACTACCCCCACTGGCGGCAGCGGCGGGAGGCCGACCGGGACCGTCCCTTCTTTCTCTACCGGACCTACGAGATCACCCACGAGATCAACATCTGGCCGGATAGTACCAAGGCACGTTTCTTCGACGACTTCGGACTGGACACCGCCCAACTGGCCCCGGATGTGATCCGCCGACCCCCCTTCGATGAACGCTACGCCGTGGACCCCGCCGCCGTGAGCGTACCGCCCTACCTGCCCGATACGGAGGTAGCCCGCGGCCACGTCGCGCGCTTGTACGACAACGCCAGCCGAATGGACCGGCAGATCGGTGAGCTACTGGAGGACCTGGAGGAGGACGGGCTGGCCGACAACACCATCATCTTCTTCCTGAGCGACCACGGCGACTGTCTGCCCCGGGGCAAGCGGTGGATCTACGATAGCGGACTGCGCATCCCCCTCGTCGTGTACCTGCCCGAGCGCTACGCCTACCTCCACGAACAGCCCAGGCGCGACAACCGGCTGGTGAGCGGGGTCGACCTGGCACCTACCCTGCTGCAACTGGCCGGACTGCCGGTGCCGGAGTGGATGCAGGGTATGTCGATATTTGGAGAGGCGGAGCGGGCGTACATCTTCGGCGGTCGCGACCGCATGGACAACCGTTATGACACCCGGCGGGCGGTGGGCGACGGCCGCTGGAAGTACATCAAAAACTACCTGCCGGAGGTGAGCTACTCCCAGCAGATCACCTTCCTGGATCAGATGCCGCTGATGGCCGAAATCCAGCGCCTGCACGCCGCCGGTCGGCTGAACCGCGACCAGTCGTACTGGCTCGAAGCCCCCAAACCCGCCGAAGAACTCTACGATACGGCCACCGACCCCCACGAACTGAATAACCTGGCCGATGACCCCACCCGCCGAGGTGAGCTGGAACGACTACGCCAAGCCCTAGCCGACTGGCAGGACCGGGTCGGTGACTACCTACTCACGCCCGAAACCGAGCAGGCGGAGGCCATGTGGCCGGGGGGCGAGCAGCCCATGACCGCCGCGCCGATAGCCGAGCGGGTGGGGGAGGAGCTACGGCTGAGCTCGGCCACGGAGGGGGCTACCATCGCCTACCGGTCGGTGGGGGAGGAGCGGTGGAACATCTATACTCGCCCCTTGCCGACGGGTCCGACTTTCCAGGTCCGGGCAGTGCGGTATGGATACACGGAAAGTCGGACGAAGCAGATAGAGTAATTCTTGGCGTCGCCCAGCTTGGGTACGGAGCGCGACTGCTAATTGACGATGAGAAGTTTTTGCCCGCCGACCCCTGCGTCGCTTTGAATGAAGACGGTGTACGTTCCGGCCGGCCAGTTCTGCGTATCGATGTATGTACTGTGATTGGTGACCTGCTGCTGCACCATAGACTGTCCGCTACCCGATACGATGTGCAAGTGATATTCCGCCAGGGACGGATGGCTCACCGTGACCCCGCCAGTAGTCGGGTTGGGGAAAAGTCCAATGGCACTTCCCGATGGGTTGCCCGACGTACCACCAATGCCTTTCATATCCGGTGGAGTTCGCCTTCCCGTACCCGAGCACTTGGTGCATTCACGCAGCTGTTGCAACTCATCCCGAAGCGCGGCCTGCCCGTCGCGCAGTTCCTCGATCAGGGCTTGTTGCTCCTTGATGGCTTGGGTCAGGATGGGAATGAGTTCTACGTAGTTCACTCCCTGAAGGGTCTCGGGCGCATGAGCTACGGTTGCGGTCGGTGTAGCGAGGAGGGCGGCAAGCGAGTCTGGTCCGGAATCGCGCTGACCGGCCTTACCGGCCCGTTCGGGCGTCGGTGGTGCTACTTCTTCGTATTCCATAACCTGCGGGTGACGCACATCGACCACCAGTTCGGGTACGACCTGTCGGACCTCCTGCGCAAGGAAACCGTACGAGCGTTGATCGCTACGGTGACCGAAGCGGTTGTTCTTGCGGAAGCGATACGAGGTGGGGTGCAGCTTATCTACTATGGCTAATGCCCCCTTCACGTCATCAATATCCTCCTTTACCCGCTCGTCGGAGGTAATAATTAAGCTGCCGTTGTGCACCACCGTACCGGTGAAGTAGCCGGCATAATTTCCGTCGGTATTGCCGCTACCGCCAGTACCGGTATCGGCATCTTGTTTGACGTGGGAGTACACCCCGTACACGTTACCGTTTTTCGAGTGGCCGTCCGTCATCACGTAAATACCAAAGAGATTACGGGCCGAAGATGAGGAGCCGGAATTGGTGATACGTACGTGGTGGCCGTACACATTCGGGAAATACTTGCAGCGTAGGTGGGTCCGCGTTCCGTACATGGAGCTGTTCGATCCGCTGTTGGCGCTACTGTCATCACCCAGGAAGTTGTAGATGGCGGTCTTATCCCCGCTGCCCGAATACCACATCAGGTTGTGCAGGGCGATGTGTTCGCCACTACCGTAATGGCGGGAGTAGTTCATAATACCTACGTTCTTGCCGGAGCCATGGTGGAATGCCCGATTATATAGGCCATGGTTACTCCCCCCCTCGCTGTTATATGCATTCGTGTAGATGCCGATCGAGTTCATCTGTACAGGGCTATCGACGGTATTGTGTATGCCGTAATAGTTCCCGTTACTGTTCGGGACGGTCTTGAGGTGTAGCCCGTATGACCATTCCGTGTTTTCCAGCGACCACTGGCTATCGGTCAGCGGATCGACGGCCAGACCGGCCCGCCCCGATTGATCGATGGTGAGCTGGGCGGGGAGGACGGCCGCGCAGAGCAGGAAGGAGAGGAGAAGGGTAAGTGCTGCTTTCATTGTTGGAGGATTTAGTTTTTCATGGTGTTTGGATCGACCATTCGCGGGCGGCTGGAGGTGGTTTTGTGAGAAGGTGTCATCACCCAATAGTCGGCCCCCGTCAACCCTTCTGGCGGCGGGCTGCGGGGCGCTGCTCATTGGGCGGTAACGATGCTTAGAATGATAAAGTACTGCAAATTAATCGCTCCAAGCAGAATTTCCCCTCTTTTCATACTCCTTTATGATAGACTGTATGGCATACCATTTCTCATCTGACGATAATACATCAAGCTTGTCGAGTTCATTTACAACCGATAATACATCACTACCTAGGTCTGACAAATCATAGAAGAAATATCTAGATCGATCGTAGATCATAAAGAAGGTAGGCGCATGACTAGTGGTAACCCCAATACGGTACAAGCCTCTTTGGTTAATGTTAAATGGTTCTCGTGTGACTGAATTTACTGCATACGTAATGTTGCTATTTACAGTATCGTTGCGAAATTGATTTTTATCGACTAAATATGACAATATAGTATCATTGGTAATTATAAAATCATTGTGCTGTGCTACACAGTTCGTTAGTAGGAACAACAATAGGAGAGTACTTAAAGCCTGTTTCATTCTAGCGAGGATTTTGCTGTACAGGTTGAATAGGCATCGTTGGTAAAGGCTTAGTGTTCAAGTTCTTAGTCTCTCTCAATATTTGAGACTCTACTTGATGTGGCGTAGCCTCTGTGTCAAAGTCAGTACCTAAAAATTTATTACTGACAACTTGTTGGTGATTTTCACTATTCGTGGCATGCACCGATTCATGACCCGCAACTCCAGCTATAGCCTGATCAATTGTTTCGGTGTTTGCAGCGTATGACTGCCTTAGTTCACTACTATTAGAATTAGCGCCTTCCACAAAGGCTTCTATGCTTCCTTCGTAAATGGTAATATCCGAAGAATTTACAGAGGTTACCTCAAAAGTTTCACTATTAATTGATCGGCCATTCTCTGTTTCGCCTAACGTAAAGGTTTGAGAACCATCTGCTGCGGTGGAAACCTTCGATTCTGAACTTACTGTTATGGAAATATTGTGGCTCGCATCGGACATGCTATTCCACTGGGCTCTTCCGGTAGGAGTTGCCATCATTGCATTTCCAACTCTCTTTATATCAGCTGTTGCGTGTTTTGTATACCCTCCTTTCTTAGTATAGGCGACATTGCCCGCGCCATCTACAATCGTCTGAGGTACAGTGCCATCTGGATCAATAAAGCGAATAGGGTTATTGAAAGTATAGTTGTATGGGCTCCAAGTAGGCATCTTGTCGGCCATCGGATCAACCGTCGTCCACTTGGCCACCGCCGGATCATACCACCGCGCCCCATAATCATACAAGCCCAGCTCCTCGTTCAGCTCCTTGCCATTATAGCGGTAATTATTCGAGGGATCCCCAACATTCTGCCAGATACCCTCCA
>CAZKPE010000077.1:12166-15781 GCA_964554545.1 uncultured Lewinella sp. | reverse complement strand
ACGTCCCACATGCCGTTTCCGGCGGGCACCATCTGGTCGATCAGGTCGAGCGACTCGGCGCGGGAGAAGTAGGGTGCTCCCGTGCCTGGCTCCCGAGTGAATTGCAGGCTATACAGGAAGCCGTAGGCCTCGCTGAGGTCGTGGAAGGCCGGTCCGCGCCCGGGCTCGTTCTCGATGGCCGCGGCGCCCTGTGCCAGGTAGTAGACCGTGCGGATGCCGACGATGCGGCTGATCAGTTCCTGTACCTTTTCGGCCTGCCGGTCGCGTTCGGCGTAGTCGCCGGCCACGATGGCGGCCCGGCCGGTGGTGAAGGCCTGGACCAGCTCATCGGCGATGCCGGCGTAGTCGGGGTCGTCTTCCACCCGGCTGAGGTACTTATTCAGGAAGTTGTCGTCCTGCCCCAGGGTGGCTAGCGGTTCGGCGGCCGAGGGGGCGGCACCGAAGACGTAACCGTAGGCCTCGTCCCATTTGTGTTCCATACTGGTATAGGGCTGGCCGTCGACCGTGATGCCGGCATCGTTATCGGCACGGTTCGTGGCTTCGTCCAGGACGGCCGGGCTCAGGTAGTTGTTGAGGGCTTGGTCGATCATCAGCGCACCGATCAGTGATTTCGCGAAGGCCTGGTCGTATTCCAGCCCCTGGGCATTGACGTAGCGGGTGCGGTTGCCGTCGGCGATCTGCCCGGCCTGTCCGGGGGCGGCCAGTTCGTTCCAGCGGGGGAAGACCTCGGCGACCTGGGCGGCGATCCAGCCATCGAAATCGGAGCGTACGGCGGCGGCGTCGGTGGCATTGACGAAGAAATAGTCGCGGCTGGCGGCCACCTTACTCCGAACCGATTTTTCGCTGGCGTTCAATGCGGCGTCGGAAAATGGAGCTACGTCCTCACCGTTCGGGCCGGCGTTGCGGAACATATTATCCAACTGGAGTTCGGTGCTGGTCGGAACGGTCAGGCCCGCGACCACCTCCTCCGCCATGGCGATGCGGGTGGTCTGGCCGGAGAAATCAACCGTTGAGCTTCCGTTGCGCTCGAAGGAGTAGGTGTCGGGGACGTCGAGGCGGGGGGCGAGGGTATCGTCATCGTCGTCGCAGGAGGTGACGAAGATGGGGAGTAGCAGGAGAAGGATAGCGAGTCGGGTCATGGCTGGTTATCTATACTTAGTCTTAATAAAGGCGAAGGTAAAACGGGTTGGAAGGACAGCCAAGCATTTACCATTCTATTTCGACTGAGTCTAAATAATTTAATCCGTAGATAACTTCCCGCGGGCTGGAAAACGAATGAAAGTTTAAAAACTACCGTAAGGGCTCCCGTACTGTATATTCAGCCACCCCAACGAAACGATGAGATATGCCCAGCACGGACCGCAAACGCTTCAGTAAAATCCTGGTCGCCAACCGCGGCGAAATCGCCATTCGCATCCTGCGGGCCGCCAGCGAATTACAGATGCGGACGGTAGCCATTTACACCTACGAGGATCGCTACAGCTTGCACCGCTACAAGGCCGACGAGAGCTACCAGATCGGCCCGGACGATGAGCCGCTGCGCCCCTACATCGACATCGAGGCCATCATCAAGCTGGCGCTGGAAAAAAAGGTTGACGCCATTCACCCCGGCTACGGCTTTCTGTCGGAGAACGTGGACTTTGCCCGAGCCTGCCGGGATGCCGGCATCGAGTTCGTCGGTCCGAGCCCGGAGAGCATGGACCAACTGGGCGACAAGGTGGCCGCCAAGGAACTGGCCCGCCGGGTCGGGGTGCCGCTGATCCAGGATAGCGACCGGGACATCAGCGACCCCGAAACCGCCGCCCGGGAGGCCGAGCGTATCGGCTACCCCGTCATCATCAAGGCCGCGGCGGGCGGCGGCGGTCGGGGCATGCGGGTCGTTCGAAACGAGGAGCAGCTTCGTACCGAAGTGGTGGATGCGAGTAGCGAGGCCAAAAAGGCCTTTGGCAACGGCACCATCTTCCTGGAGAAATTCATCGAGAACCCCCGCCACATCGAGGTACAGCTACTCGGCGACCGCCACGGCACACTGATTCACCTCTTCGAGCGGGACTGTAGCGTGCAGCGGCGGTTTCAGAAGGTGGTGGAGGTCGCGCCGGCCCCCAATCTATCCCAGGAAACGAAGGATAAACTCTACGAATACGCCCTGAAACTGGGTCGGGCCGTCGACTACTATTGCGCGGGAACGGTGGAGTTCCTGGTCGACCAGGACGAGTCGATCTACTTCATTGAGGTTAATCCGCGAATCCAGGTTGAGCACACCATCACGGAGCAGATCACCGGCATCGATCTGGTGCGGACGCAGTTTCTCGTGACCATGGGTTATCCCCTGGACCACCCGACCATCTTCATTCAGGACCAGGCGGATATAAAGGCCAACGGTTTCGCCGTCCAGTGCCGGGTAACTACCGAAGACCCGGCCAACAACTTCAAGCCCGACTACGGCACCCTCATCGCCTACCGCTCCGCCAGCGGGATGGGCATCCGGCTCGATGCCGGCTCGGCCTTTCCCGGGGCCATCATTTCCCCCTACTTCGATAGCCTGCTGGTGAAGGTGACCGGCACGGGCCGCACGCTCAAGGGCGCTGCCGAGCGGCTGCACCGGGCGCTGCGGGAATTCCGGGTACGGGGCGTGAAGACGAACATCGGCTTCCTGCTCAATCTGCTGGAGAACGAGGACTTCCAGGAGGGGCGGGCCACCGTCCGCTTCATCCCCGACCACCCGGAACTGCTAGATATGCCAAAGTTCCGCGACCGGGGTACCCGTCTGCTCCGCTACCTGGGCAACACCATCGTCAATGGCAATCCGGACGTGCGCTACGTGGATGCTAGCAAAACGTTTATCCGCCCCATCGTACCGGCCTTTGATCCCTACGCCAAGCCGCCGGCCGGTAGCCGCGATAAGCTGAAGGAGCTCGGCCGCGACGGCTTCGTCGACTGGCTGCGAAACGAACAGCCGATCCAGTACACCGACACTACTTTCCGTGACGCCCACCAGAGTTTGCTCGCTACGCGGATGCGGATGATCGATATGCTCAACGTCAGCCGGTCGTGGGCGGCCAACCGGCCCGGTCAGCTCTTCAGCATGGAAGTCTGGGGGGGAGCGACCTTCGACGTTGCCCTCCGCTTTCTGAAGGAAGACCCCTGGCGGCGGCTCCGCAAACTGCGTACCGCCATCCCCAACACCATTTTTCAGATGCTGCTACGGGGCTCCAATGGGGTGGGGTATAAGGCTTATCCGGACAACCTCATCATTAAATTTATCGAGGAGGCGGCCCGGGGTTCCATGACCCACGATGTGAACGGTAAGGAGGAAGGCTACGCCGGCGGCATCGACCTATTTCGCATCTTCGACAGCCTGAACTGGGTAAAGAATATGGAGGTGAGCATCAAGACGGTACGGGAGAATACGGATAGTCTGGCCGAAGCCTGCATCTGCTACAGTGGCGACCTGAGCGACCCGAAGGAAAGTAAATTCACCCTCGACTACTACCTCCGCCTCGCCAAACAACTGGAAAGCGCCGGTGCTCACCTGCTGGCCATCAAGGACATGGCAGGCCTGCTGAAACCCCTCGCGGCGCGGGAACTGATCACCGCCCTGCGGGAAACGACCGA
>CAZKPE010000077.1:6100-12066 GCA_964554545.1 uncultured Lewinella sp. | reverse complement strand
GGCGATATGGCCATGTTCATGACCAGCAATGGCCTGACCGCCGAAGACGTAAGGCGCAACGGCGATAAACTCGACTTCCCCGATAGCGTGAAGAACCTGATGCGGGGCGATCTCGGGCAGATCGAGGGTGGCTTCGATAAGGAGGTGCAGCGCATGGTACTCAAGGGGGAAGAACCCTATACCGACCGCCCCAACGCCCACCTGGAACCGATCGATTTCGACGAGACGGCTGCCCGCTACCGCGAGGCCTTCGGCGAGGAGCCCGACATTAAGGACCTGCTGAGCTACGAGCTTTACCCGAAGGTTTTCGCCGACTACAAGCAGTTCCAACAGGACTACGGGCAGGTGGCCAACCTACCTACGCCCGCCTTCTTTTACGGGCTGCAGCCGAACGAAGAAGTGCTCGTCCGTCTGAGTGCCGGAAAGCGGATTACCGTCAAGTACCTGAATATGACGGAGGCCGACATCCAGGGCAACCGCCTGGTCTTCTTCAGCCTGAACGGGCAAACCCGCAGCGTGACGGTACCCGACAAGGCCAGCGAGAGTAAAGTGGTCGCCCACGTGAAGGCCTCGGGCGAGCGGGAGGTCGGCAGCCCCCTGCAGGGTAACCTGAGCCGCATCCTGGTCAAAAAGGGCGATACCGTCGGGGCGGGCGACCCCCTCTTCGTCATCGAGGCGATGAAGATGGAATCGACCATCACCAGCCCGGTTGACGGGGAGGTGGTGCTGTTGCCCCTCAAGGAAAAGACGTTGGTGGAGGCGGGGGATCTGGTAGTGCGGCTCGGGTAGCCCCGCCGGAAAGCTTCGCGAAGGACGGGAGCAGCAAAGCGAAAAAAGGCCGTAGGTACAGGATACCGCCCGATTCGCCGGGCTTTACCTTGCTACCGAAACTGCTCCTATGCGCTGTCTACCTATCCTGTGTTTCCTGCTGAGTATGGCTTGCACCTGCGTCCGCGCCCAAACCTATGGGCCTAATGAGGAAGTGTTCTCGGAAGGAGTGAGGTGGATGGTGCCCACGGGCGACGCTGGCGCACCCAACCAGTGGCTGGAATGGCGAACGCAATTTACGGTAGCTAAAGGCCAGGAGATCAATGATCTACGCATTGCCGTCGATAGTAAATACTGGCTCTACGTCAACGACTCCTTGGTGGTCTTCGAGGGGCAGTTGCGACGGGGCCCGACCCCGGAAGCGACCTACTACGATACGCTAACGGTGGGGCCGTATCTGCGCGAGGGAGAGAACGAAATTTACCTTCTGCAGTGGTTCTGGGGCAAGGAGGGCTTCAACCACAAAAACAGCGGCAGGGCGGGACTGCTCTTCGATTTGGAGGGAGTGGAGCTCAACCCTGAGGATTGGCGGGTACGGCGGCATCCGTCCTATGGCGATACCGGGGCACCTCACCCCAATTACCGTTTGCCGGAGAGCAACATCCATTTTGACGCCCAACGTACGGAGGGGGAGTGGGCGCGGCCGCAGGTGCAGGCAAAACCGGGAAGCGGACCGTGGGGAAGACTCTGGCCCCGGCCCGTGCCCCAGTGGTACGACAGTGGGTTGCTGGACTACGTACGCACCGAACGCAGCGAAACCGACAGTACCCTGGAAATCAGAGCTTACCTACCGGTTAATTTAACCATCACCCCCTACTTCGACATCACCGCCCCCGCCGGAAAAACCGTGGACATGCGAACCGACAACTACCGCGGCGGTGGCCCACCGAACGTGCGGGGGGAATACGTGACCCGGGAGGGGCGGCAGCAATTCGAGCAACTGGCCTTCATGAACGGCCACTACATGGTCTACACCTTCCCGGCGGGTACGCGGGTGCACCGACTGGCCTACCGGGAGACACGCTACCCGGCTAACTACGTGGGCCATTTCACGTGTGATGACGAGGCCCTCAACACCCTGTGGCAGAAGTCACTCCATACCTTGAACGTAAATCTGCGGGATGCCATACAGGACAGCCCCGAGCGGGAAAGGGCGCAGTGGTGGGGCGACGTCGTCATCGTGATGGAAGAGCTCTTCTACATCGCGGATTCCTCGGCCTTTCCGCTCATCCGGAAGGCGATCAGTAATCTGGTGGAATGGCAAAAGGAGGACGGGGCGCTGTACAGCCCGGTCCCGGCCGGTAACTGGAATCAGGAGCTTCCTACCCAGATGCTGGCCAGCGTGGGCAGTATGCCGACCTACTTTACCTACACCAACGATACGGCCACGCTGGCCTACGTTTACCCGGCCTTCAAGCGGTATATGGACCTCTGGGCGGTGGGTGCGGACGGGCTGGTCCAAGAACGGCGCAGCGGGTGGACCTGGCTCGACTGGGGGCAAAATTTAGATAGTACCGCCCTGTACAACGTCTGGTACCACAAGGCGCTCGTCAGTCTCGACTTCATGGAGACGGTACTCGATATCGATGCCGACACCGGGGAACGGATCTCCGCTCACCGGGCCGCCTTCAATCGGGAACTGAGAACCGAAGCGGGCTACCGTAGCGAAAGCAAACAGGGACCGATCGACGACCGTCCGCAGGGCATCGCGGTGACGGCCGGACTAGTGGACGAGGCCTACTACGATACCGTGACGAAAGCGCTGGCGGGACCCTACCACGCCAGTCCGTACAGCGAAAAGTACATCCTGGAGGCCCTCTTCGAAATGGACCGGGCCGACTGCGCCCTGGAGCGAATGGTGGAACGCTACCGCAAACAGATCGAGCACCCCACGCTGACCACCCTCTGGGAAGGCTGGGGGATCGGGTCGGAAGGCTACGGCGGCGGCACTTACAACCACGGCTGGTCGGGCGGGCCGATGACGCTGCTGAGCAAATACGTGGCGGGGGTACAGCCGGCTGTTCCGGGCTACGATAAATTCCGAATTGCCCCCCAACCGGGTGGGTTGCGCTCGGTATCGGCGACCGTGCCCAGCATACGCGGCATGTTCACCGTACAGTACCAAATGACCGAAACCGGAATGACCCTGCACGTCACGGTACCGGCGGGGACTGCGGGAGAGATCGTACTACCGAATAGGTTGGAGATGTTGACCGTCAATTATGTGCGGCAGTCCCCCGGCACCGATCGGTGGCAGGTGGATAAGGGTGGCCCGCGCGCCTACCATATAGAGGCGGAGAGAAAGCCATTTGCGTCTGAATGACGCACTTAGTGTGTGCAGGACACTACAGGATAGCGCTACGTGGTGAATGTTGCACCTTACCCCGTATTACTTACTAGTAGTTCGATCACATGCAACATTTTGACAATCGGCGGTGGCCTACCGGTCGCTGGCTCCCGGCTTTTTTTCTCCTTTTGGGGAGCAGTCTTTGGCTCAGCGCGCAAACGGTGCTTACGGGTACCGTTACTGACGATGACGGAATCGCCCTGATCGGGGTCAGCGTGTATCCGGAAAACAATACGGCGGCGGGAACGCTGACGGATATCGACGGGAACTTCACCCTGAACATCACGCCGGAGGACGAGCGGATCGTATTTAGCTACGTGGGCTACCAGCGAAGGACGGTGCCGGTGAATGGACGGACGAGTCTGAACGTGCGCCTTTCCGATAACAGTGAAACCTTGCAGGAGGTCGTCGTGGTCGCCTACGGGGAAAGCAAACGGGAGGACATCGTAGGGGCCGTCGACCAGGTGACGAGTAAGGAGATCGAGGACCTGCAAGTAAATAGCTTCGACCAGGCCCTGGCCGGACAGGTAGCGGGGGTGCAGATACGTACCGGATCGGGTCGGCCGGACGGGGGGGCCGAGTTGCTGCTGCGCGGCGTGGGTACTTCCGGCGACAATGCCCCCCTGATCGTGATCGACGGCATCCCCTTCGGCAACTATAACGCCCAGAACAATAACTTCCTCAGCCTGGTCAATCCGAACGACATTGAATCGGTCAGCGTCATCCGGGACGCCTCTGGAAAGGCGCTCTACGGTAGCCGGGCCGGCAACGGGCTTATCATCATTACCACCAAACGGGGTCGGAAGGGTAAGCCTACGATCAGTTTCAACGCCACCTCGGCCATTCAGGTGATCCCGGAGTTCGAAAAGCCCGACGTACTGAATGCCACCGAGCTGGCCCGCTTCTTGCGGGAACGGGAGGAGGACGACCCGACCATCGACCCGGAGGACTATAACCCGCTCTACGACAACCCCGAGCAGTACGGGGAGGGTACCGACTGGTACGACCTGATCACCCGCAACGGGAGCCGGCAGAACGTGGATATGTCGATTCGCGGGGGAACGGATAACGTCACGTACTCCTTCTCCGGGGGCTATACTCACAACGAGGGGGTGGTTAAAAACACCGATTTCACTCGTTACACCTTCCGGGCCAGTCTGGATGCACAAATCAATCCCTGGCTGAAGTTCGGAGTAAATATTTCGCCCAGCCAGACGGAATCGAACGTAGCCGGCGTGGACCCGGGAACGGCTCAGTTCCAGGCCTACCACCCACTCCAGGTTGCCCGGTGGGCGGACCCCTCGGCACCGGCCTACGATGCGGACGGAAACCTGACACAAACGACACTCGGCTCGCTGTTGCCCTTCTATCAGACCAATCCACTCTTTCGGATGGAGAACCTTCAGGCCACCCAGTTGAATCGGCAGGTGCTGTCGCAGTTCCAATTGGCAGCCACACCGGTGAAAGGGTTGCAGATCAAGGAGCTATTTGGAGTGAACCTGCTGTTCAACCGGGGCCGTAATTTCCGGCCTAGCTCGATTCTGGGGGAAAGTCTGACTCCGGCCATTAACAACGATCCCCAAAGTCGGTCATCGGCCGGGGCGGGGCGCTACGAAAATTTGCGACTGGTCAGCGAGACTACGGCGAATTACGACCGTTCTTTCGGTGACCACAACTTCGGCGCGCTGGCCGGCTACATCGTAGAGTGGACGCAAGAGACCTTCTTCAACGCCAGCGGTGACCGGGTCTTCAACGAAGACTTTACCCTTTTCAATAGTGGCAACATCGCCACCTTCAACCCGAATGCCCCGGAAGAGACCCGGATCTTTTTCAATGCTAACGAGTCGTTCGCCGAGCAGGCACTGGTCAGCTACATCGGAAGTCTAAAGTACAACTACGCGCAGAAGTACTACCTCACGGCGAACGTGCGCCGCGACGCGAGTAGTCGCTTCGGCCCCGGACTGCAGGCGGCGATCTTTCCCTCCCTGGCGCTGGCCTGGCGGGTGTCGAAGGAGCCGTGGTTCCGCGTCGGTGCCATCAGCGATCTTCGGTTCGAACTCAGTATTGGAGAGACTGGCAACAACCGCATCGGAAACTACGAGTACCAGGGCGACATTGGCGGACAGCAGTATATCCTGGGCAACGCGCTGGCCCGTGGCTTCTCCGTCACCGACCTGCCCAATCCCTTTCTGGCCTGGGAGCAGATCGAGCAGACCGACCTGGGCGTGGAGCTGGGTTTGTTCCAGAACCGGGTGAACGTAGAGGCGACCTACTACCGGCAAACCACCAATGACCTGCTGTTTCGGGCGCAGCTACCGGGAATTAGCGGTTTTGGCGGCATCCGCAGCAACATCGGCAGCATCCGCAACACCGGCGTCGAGTTTCAGATCCGGACCAAGCCTGTTGTATCGGACAATTTTGTGTGGACACTCGATGCCAACATCAGTCACAACCGGAACGAAATCCTCCAATTCGGCTTTGACAATACCCCGATCTTCCAGACTCAGGCGGGTAACGGTACCCGGATTGTGCGCAGCTTTCCCGGACGGCCCGTCGGTGACTACTACGGTCTGCAGATAACGGGACTGTTTACCGAAGAAGACCTGGCCGATGCCGATCAGCCCCGCTATCCGGGGGCCGTTCCGGGTTCGCCGAAGTACGTAGACGGGGATGGGGACGGTGTACTGGAAGTGGAGGATGATTATGTTTTCCTCGGGAATCCCTTCCCGGACTTCAACTACGGACTGACCAGCTTCCTGACTTACCGCAATTTCGGCCTGCGCATCGTCGG